>JAOMAZ010000042.1 GCA_028344335.1 Deltaproteobacteria bacterium
AAGGTATACAGATGAAAATCATCGATGATGTCTATGCAAGCGTAATTGCTAGAGACCCAGATCAACCCGAATTTCACCAAGCAGTAAAGGAAGTCTTAGACAGCCTTGGGCCGGTGATGGAACGCCACCCTGAATATGCAGATGCCAACATTCTAGCGCGCATCGTCGAGCCAGAGAGGGTCATGCAATTCCGTGTACCTTGGGTAGACGACCAAGGTTGTGTTCGGGTTAACCGTGGTTTCAGAATCCAAATGAATAGCGCAATCGGTCCATACAAGGGTGGACTTCGATTCCACCCAAGCGTCAATCTTTCAATTCTCAAGTTCTTAGCATTTGAACAAGTTTTCAAGAATAGCCTAACGACTCTCCCAATGGGAGGAGGAAAGGGCGGTTCTGATTTCGATCCAAAGGGTAAGTCAGATGGCGAAGTTATGCGTTTCTGTCAGGCCTTTATGGGAGAACTATGGAGGCACATCGGCGGCAACACCGATGTACCAGCAGGAGATATCGGCGTTGGTGGTAGAGAAATCGGCTACCTTTACGGAATGTACCGCAAGAATAGCAATGAATTCACAGGAGTTCTAACCGGTAAGGGGCGCTCATGGGGAGGTTCACTAATCCGCCCAGAAGCAACTGGATACGGACAAGTATACTTTGCTCGTGAAATGCTAAAGGCACGAGGGGATAGCCTTGAGGGCAAAATTTGCATAGTTAGTGGTAGCGGAAACGTTGCCCAGTATGCAACCGAAAAAGCCATCCAACTAGGTGCAAAGGTAGTCACTATGTCTGATAGTGGTGGGTTCATCCACGACCCAGAAGGCATCGATGCAGAGAAGTTAGCATGGGTGATGGACCTCAAAAACAACCGTCGTGGGCGCATCAGTGAATACGCAGAACACTTCTCATCAGCTACTTACACAGCATCCGATAGAAGCCTTGACTACAATCCAATCTGGGCTGTTGACGCAGATGTAGCCCTACCTGCAGCAACACAGAATGAAATCAATGAAAACGATGCAGCTAACCTTTTGGCAAACAGTGTATTCATGGTTTGCGAAGGTAGTAACATGCCAAGCACTCCTGCTGCTATCGAGAAATTCATCGAAGCAGGGATTCTATATGCTCCTGGAAAGGCAAGCAATGCAGGTGGAGTAGCAACTAGTGGCTTAGAGATGAGTCAGAACAGCATGAGACTATCATGGACTCGAGAAGAAGTCGATGCTAAGTTAGATGAAATCATGGTTGCGATTCACGAGTCCTGTGCATCTACTGCTGCAGAATATGGTGAGCCAGGAAATTACATGCTTGGAGCAAATATCGCCGGTTTCCTAAAGGTTGCAGATGCGATGTTGGCTCAAGGCGTCATTTGATTGCTTCGTGCTTCAATAACCATTGCTTGGTTATAGTACCACCAAATCCGGAATAGTTCCCCAAGTCTCCTCCAGACTTGAGAACTCTATGGCAAGGCACGATAACAGTTACAGGATTTGCAGACATCGCCGATCCTACTGCTCTTGAAGCCCCTTCATGACCTGCCTTTTTCGCTAAGTCCCCATACGAAATTGTTTCTCCAACTATTGTAGAATGCAATGCCAACCAAACATCTTTTTGGAAATCTGTACCTTGAAGATCTAGTTTGATATTTGGTAACTCTTTCTTTTTAATGAATTGCGAAAGCCATTTTTCAACACTTGAAAGAATGCCCTTTTGTAAGAGAGTTGGTCTACTGAAAACCAACAACCTCTTCCACTTCGCCTGCTCTTCTGGAGATAGGAAAATCAGGCGCTTCAGGCCTTTTTCACTGGCTGTTGCTAGCAGTATTCCACATGGTAATTCAAATAGTGAGTTGGCATCATTTACCATTTTCTCCACCTTCAACCGGTGCTTCTTCCATCCCAACGATTTCATAATTTGAAGGGAATAAGGCGATGATGACACCTGCGATTAGGCAGAATAATCCCCAGCCGAATGATTGTTGGACGATGAATAATTCCAAGGCGATGGCGCATAGGGTTAGTCCTCCAACGTTGGAAATCCAAACCATGGATTTGAAGGTGGAAAGCCCAACTCCTTTGGTGCCCTCTCCTCGATAGGGTCCGAACTCCCCTCCAAATCGTAGTGCATCTTCCTTTTTCTCTGACATTTTATTCACCTGTCAAGCATGACGATTGCATCTGTCGGGCAAGCAAGTACACAGAGTCTACAACCTGTACAAGGATCTCGGAGAATTATTGCTTTCTTGTTAATCTCTGTTTTCATCAATGGACTTGCCATTTCTTTATCGTACATTTCGATTGCATCATCATCGCAAACCAGAGTGCATTGATCGCAACCGATGCATAATTTTTCATGCACAAAGGCAACAACTTCATCACCGCTCTTCAGAGATTCCTTTCTTTCTTCATGACTGGAGTCCAGTGCCTTTCGGATTCGCTTCGCTTCGCCATCTCGGCGTCGTTGAAGTTCATCGATTGAGGTCATCAGGGCTGGCGAAGGGCTGCTCGGTTTCAATCCTTCTTGCTCTGCAATTGCATCTCTTTGCCCATTGCCAGCATCGATAATTCTGCAACCAAAGCATGCCAGCCATCAGCATGACGAGTAAGATGTCCAGGCATTTCATCACGTCGATGGAAGTGAGATGAAGGCGAATTTAGATTATCCATGTCGGATTTCTTTGAATTAACGCGATAAAACCAAGATGCAGCTTCTCCATCGACTAGGTAAACTACTGGCTCAATTGGTCCATCTCCACTAAATTGGGTTGGCACTCCTTCTTGAATTAGGAAATTATCAGCATCTACTCCACCTTTACTATAGGAAAGCTTCTTCATTTTCCGATTGGATAATTGCAGCAATTGTTCACCAGAGGTTATTGTTAGGATACCTAGACCATATGTTCCTCTGTCATTTTTAACAAAGACAACCGGCTCTCTATCGATTCCGTGTTTTTCATATCGTTGCTTTATTGCCTGAATAAATGTATCAACTTCTGCTGCTAATTCGATTCGACAATTTTCTTTATCCAAACATTTGTCTTCGCTGACAATCCATGCTGTTGTCAGGTGCCAAGGGTCAATACCAAGCATTTCGCATACTTCATTGACATATTCATCGAGTGCAGCATAGTGTTCGGACTTTCGTCTCCGATGCCACCCCATCTCTACTGGTGGGCTAACTTGCTGGGTGGCAAGTCCTGGAACGATTCCCCCTGTTAGATCATTATTGAGGAGAATGATACAAGGTTTTTCTCCATTGACGAGCAATGAATCGCCATCGACTTCTACCTCAACCAATTGTAATGGCCCAGAAAGGCCGTCGAGGGCTCCATGTCCTTCCAGTTCTGGTGAGCCTACAGTTGCCTTGAACCCTGCTTGTTTCAACAAGCGGGTAATCACGGCTACATTCTCTATATAGGCAGGATTACGTGTATGGGATTCAGGATAGAGATGGACCCATTGGCAATTAGGGTGGCGTCGCTGCAGGTGGTTATGGAGCAGTTGGGATAGAAGCGGTTCATCTTCAGGTGCAACGTTATTGAAGCCAGCCGGAAAGTGATTTGCATCCACTACGCAGGCTTTCCAGCCGGAGTCGCGGATATCGACACTACCATAGATCGGGATTGGTACTTCACTACGTTTTTTTGTGAACCATTCGGTAAGTTCTACACGCTTTGATTCAAGCAGGTGTTCATTATCATCAAGGTATGTCATATTTTCACTTCACAATAGTTCATCCAATAGGTCGACAACAGTCATCTTGTTTCTATGCATACCTCCTTCTAATATATGCATTGATTCAAACAGCCCCATTCCCAAGGCGATTTCAGGTTGGTCTTTCATGCCACCAGATAGACTTGGATAGCGTTGCATCAATTGCTTGGCTCGCGGCATCATTTCATCTAGAAATTCATCGAGCATTCGGGGTGCTGTTGCCCTACCGGCTGGTAATTTAGGACGCTTCACAATATTTGTTGGTAGAGGACTTAATGCTGCTGCCCTTCGCAGTGCTCTCTTTTCCTCGCCCCACTTCTTGGAATTTGGTAGGCGTTCTTGCATGGGCAAGTTCATCGCTTCTTCCACATGTGATCCCCCGAGGAATGGGACACGAACTTCCAAGCCATGTGCCATACTGTGGCGGTCAACTAAGCGTAATTGGAAATTGGTTAACTGACCACGTTCTAATTCGAATTGGAGAGTATCTTGTAGAGAATTGAACATTGACAGGTCCTGTGTAGTTTGCATTCTATCAAGGCGGCCCTGAATCAATTGCCGATGTTGGGCAAGGTCCCGATATCGGGGATAACCAGCATGTAATTCATCCGCCCCTTGCCCACAAAGGCCAACAGTGACATCTTTTGACATGATTTGGAATAATGGTTGGAAGAACATGACGGTGACATCTAGGTCCTCACCATGCCAACACATGTCAGGAACTGCACTTCCAAAAGCATCTGGGTCAAGGATTGTTTGATGGTGGACAAGGTCCAATTCACCGGCTACTAATTCTGCGGCCTGCCAATCGGGGTTATCTTCATCTTCGGCAACAGTCCAACATTCAGGAACAGGTTGGCCTGCAATTTGAGCAGCTTGATGAGATAGGGCAGCAACTAAGGCCGAATCAAGTCCACCAGATAGCACGATACCCACTGGAACATCGGACATCAAGCGGTCAGCAATTGAATTAGTCAGGGAATCAAGCAAAGCCTTGGCTGAATAATCCTCCTTTGGAGTGATTTTGTGTTGCTTGTATTTGTTACTCCGAAGTAAAACCGCTTTGCCATCTTGAAGACCCCATACTTCTTCTGTACCAGGGGCTACTTGTTCGACTCCTTCGAAAAGAGTCGTGTTATCGAGTGGGTATTCAAAGGCAATTCTTTGTTGAAGTGCAGCCATGTCCATTTTGGGTTGATAGGATTCGTGGGCACGCAAGGCCTTGGCTTCTGAGGCAACCAGTAGGGTGCCATCAACTACAGTGCGCAGTAATGGTTTGACACCCAATGGGTCGCGGGCAAGGGTTAGTTCCTGCCGCTTTGCATTCCAAAGGCAAATGGCGAAGATACCATCCAACTGTGAAACCCAGTCGCCACCTTGTTGTTGCAGAGCAAGAATTGATTCTGAATCACCTTTGGTTTTCCAGGGATAATTCTTCAATTCTTCTCTAGTATCTTTGTGATTATAGATCTCTCCATTGACAACTAAGACGCTGCCATGCTCGGAGTGTATAGGTTGGTCTGAACCATGAATGTCGACAATAGCCAAACGTGAATGACCTAAGCCGATTTCATCATCTATCCAGATATTATTTCCATCTGGTCCGCGGTGCTCAAGTAGCCCAACCATATTTCTCAGAGTAGAGGCATCAGCCCCTCCAAGCATGGCTGCAATACCGCACATCAAGTCAGACGCTTAGCCGGTGCTTCTTCAACTCATGGTTGAATAATTTAAGCAGACCAAAGAGGGAAGGCGAACATTGTCCAAATCAAAGCGCCAAATCCGAGTAAGAAGGCAAGCACGTAAACACTCTGTGGAATTTCCTCAGATGTGCTTTCTTCTTCGCTCATGAATAACCTGCGGGGGTAGGCGACTTGTAAAGATAACGAAACTAACCGCTAATCAAAGCCATGGTGCCAATACCATTGCTACAGCCAAAGGAATCAAACTCATCGTTGCATTATCATCAATAAAGCGAAGTCTTGGCTTTTCTGCCAGTACACATAGAGGTGCAAATAGGGGCACCATCCACCAACATACATCGCTCCAATATGCACTACCTGACCAAACTAATGCCAATAAAAGGCTGCCGTAAAGCATGACTTTGGTTTCATCCATCCCTTTTCTTCGCAATTCCCCCAATAATGGGTCTCCAAGAGAAAGTGATAGTATGATTGCAAATCCAATTCCAGCACTTGGTGCATACAAGCAAGTCATGCCAACTCCAAAGGCTCCCCAAACCAAAGCACTAACTTGATGGGCTTCGTATTTCCTCTGACCATAGATGGTGACTCCTAGTTTTAGTCGAATACC
>JAOMAZ010000043.1 GCA_028344335.1 Deltaproteobacteria bacterium
CATTGTGGAAAATCCCTCGCTATTCGTGGGCCTTCGACCATCGAACACATCATTATCGAGCCCGATGTTCAAATGGAGCAAATCATGATTCAATCCCTCCCTTGGCTGAAAACGATAGAACTCAAAGGTAAAGTAACCCAAATGGAAGTCTCCAACACCCCCAGATTGGAACGTATCTCAGGTAATGGGTTATTCCTCTCATGCAAGACCAATGGCTACCACTCCGAGAATCTTAAATTAGCAGGGTTTTGGCTAAACCTAGACGTCTCCAGACAAGAATGCGGGGCATCAACCTTCGTACTACCAGAAAAGTGTCTGAAAACAGCCAATGATTTGGAAGGACGACTAATTTGCACGGATGATTACCAAATAGCATGCACCTGGGCAGAGGCATTAGGAATAGAAATAGAAGAGGCGATTAAAGGGCTATCATTCAAGCAATTAGTCGAAGTCTGGAGGCAAGATGAAATCCTTGGGCAACAAATTTTCCTTAATTGGGTCGATGGGGATAGGAGAATAATTGAGCGCCGCTATTACGGTATGCGAATCGCCATGTACCTATTATTGGACAAACAAAAAACTCTAGCCTGTAGAGTTAGAAATTTTGCCCTTACAAGTAATGCTGAAGGCTTAATGTACCCGATGAAATACAAGCCGGTGGTATTCGCAGATCGAAGAGAGATGGAGGTTTTTGCACCTTATGATATTCTTGACCTTGAATTTTTGGCAAGAGCAAGTATGGACAAAAAAATGGTTCCTGTATCTGGTAATATCGCCGATTGTAGCGAAGGACAACACATGTTACTAGATTGGCTAAACTGTCTACAAAATAATAGACAGGAAGATTTCACTAAGCCGCTATTGGAGACATGCACTGAATTTATTCACAAAATGAAAACTAGTGGGATAGCAAGACCTAGAGGGTTCTTCCACTTTGATATATTCTCACACCTTCTTTCCACATTACAAAATGTCAAGCGATGTGAAAAACGGGATAACTTAGTAGAACCATTATCTGAATTAGTAATGACCTCAACCTATGAGGCTGAGTTCAAGGCGATGTTCATTGTTGTGCTGATGCAGTTGGCTGACAAGGCTTCTTTGCGTAGGTGTTTAGGTAAATTGTGTCCAGAATTAAACCGTTCAACTTTGAAGGTTGTTGTTGCCTTTAGGATGGCTGGAGTGAAGGCCTTTGAGAGGTTGGGTTATCTCCATTTGAAGTATCCATATCATGAGAAATGGAGGATGATGATACAATGAATAAACACCTAGAACAACTGAGAACATGCAATGTGAGCGAAGCTCAAACAATATTGAAACACCACTTGAGCGCCATTTGGGAAGACCCAGAACTCTCCGGTAAACTGCCACCTATGATGATCTGGGGGCCGCCTGGAATCGGCAAAAGCACCTTGGTCAGAGGAGTCACCGAAGAATTGGATATCGGCTTCGTCGATGTCCGCTTAGCCCAACGAGAACCAGTCGATATTCGCGGCCTACCTGTTCCTCGTGAAGACCGCCAAGGAATCGACTGGATTGTCTCCAGCGAATGGCCGAGGGTTGGAGTTGAAGGCACACCAGAACGTGGAATAATTCTCTTCGATGAATTGACCGCTGCCGATTCTACTCTACAGGTCGCAGCCTACGAATTCATCCTTGACCGCCGTCTTGGTGAACTATACAAAGTTCCAGATGGATGGTATATAGTTGCTGCAGGGAACCGCGCAGAAGACAACGCAGTTGCCCGAACAATGTCCAGTGCTTTGGCCAACCGCTTCCTCCACTTGGACCTGAACGCTGGCAGTGAAGACTGGTGTAACTGGGCCTTGTCAACGGGACATCACCCCGATGTTGTTGGTTTCATCCGCTTTCGCCCAGACCTGCTGCTAGACATGTCAGCCCACCACGAACGCGGCTGGCCAAGTCCACGCTCTTGGAGTAGAGTAAGTGATGAAGTTAGGTTGGCTGAAAAAAGTGGTTTATCTGACCGCTTCTTGTGTTTGATTATCGATGGTTTAATTGGAATCGGAGCAGGGATGGAGTTCAAAGCATTTAGAGATTCCAAAAGTTTGCTGCCAGATGTCCGCGCCATGTTGAATGGCACCGTTAAGGCTCAATTCCCCGAGAAGTTAGACCAACAATGGGCGATGATTACTTCACTTGCGCCGATATTGATTGAGGAAGAAGAACCTGAGCAATTCTTTGATGGTTTGTTTAACATCCTCAAAGTTTTACAACCAAGTTGGGCACAACTGGCATGGCATGATATCGAAAAGGTATTTGAGAAAAAAAATAAGATCTGGGAGGACCTTTGCGACCACCCGCGCCATAAAGAAATAGCGGACAAATTGGTAGTGGTGACGGAAGGGAACAAGCTGCCAGGGGCAGCCTTAGTTGGTGTAGAATCATGAGTGCTGCGGGCAAAGAAGTGAAAATACTCAAACCAACTGCGGCTGATCAGAAATTGAAAGTGCGTGCTCTTGAGGCTTGGGATAGAGCCCGTTTAGAATTAGTTCAATGGCAACCATTTCTCGGCTCATTAGCAATGCATCTGCAGTTAATTCCTGTTGTCGATGACCGCTGTCCAACCGCTGCAACAGATGGCCGCCGAGTTTTCTTTAATGCCAAATATATGCTTGACCGAAGTGAAGATGATGCTATTTTCATCTTAGCGCACGAGATTTTGCACTGTGCACTGATGCATTTTTCCCGTCAACGAGGGAAAATAGAAGAGCATAAGATGTGGAATTTTGCAATTGATCATGAAGTCAATGCAGCATTATGTCTCGATGGGATGACTGTGCCAGAAGGGGCTGTTATTTATCGCCAACATATGGGTAAATCGGCCGAGCAAGTCTTTGAATTAATTAAAACAAAAGTTTTGAAAATGCAAGGTGAACTTCTCGATGACCATGACCTCGATGCTGAATCCCCCTGTGAGAAAACTGAAGTGAAAATAGACCCGGACTTTACTCCAATGCGCTCAGACTCAGTTTGGCGCGAATGGGCAAGTAAGGTTATGACTGCCTCAAATCATGCACAATCTCGCGGTGAATCAAGCGCCTCATTGCAAAAGGTGCTCGGGAAATTAGACCCATCAAACATAGACTGGCTAACAATTCTACGCCGCTGGACAACTCCTTTCATGGGAGGTTCTCGCACTTGGCTACCTCCAAATCGGCGCTATGTTCACCAAGGCCTCTACCTGCCTTCACGCCGTGGACACCGCATCGACATAGTGGTTGTCATTGACACCAGTGGCAGTGTTTGGGAACATGGTGTGATTTCTTTTCTGAAAGAATTTCAGGCAATTATTTCTTCTTTTGGTGAGTTCGAAATAACCGTTCTGCAAGTGGATACTGAAGTTCGCCATGTGCAAACTTTTGACAATATGCGTCCTTTTGATGTTGGGCGATTCCATATTGAAGGAGGTGGGGGCAATCGCTTTTCTCCTGCTTTTGATTGGATAAAGGAAGAAAAAAGTAATAATATTCGCGGCATGGTTTACATGACTGATGGTTATTTGTTTACTAACGATCCAAATCCACTATCGATGAATCCACCTCCTTACCCTGTGCTATGGGCATTAACCGAGAATGGGTGCAAGCCCGTTAAGTGGGGAGATCACTTGACTTTAGAACACAAGCCTAAGCCTTGAATATAGCTTAGGAATTTGCTTTCATCTCGCCAACGGTCATGCCTTTCTTGATTGCAGCACTGCGCTCTTGAGAAGCCTCATTCGCTGAAACAAAATATAACTCTGAAAGATAATCTAGGTGGCCAGGTGAAGTCACTACCATGATGTCATCAGAAGTGAACTGGTCTGGAGATGAATATCCACATGAATGACATAGCATGTATACTTCCTTTTCCAAAGTCTTGACATAATTGGCCACGCGTTCTGCAGCCCCATCAACATGCAGCACTTTCTGCAGGCTCTTATTTTGGGTTGCAATACCTGTTGGGCAATGGTTGGAATTACAATCTAAGGCTTGGATACATCCCAATGCCAGCATAAAACCGCGAGCAATGCTCACTCCATCTGCTCCCAGTGACATTGCTACCGCCACATCAATCGGGGTTGCAATCCTTCCTGATGCAAAAATATGGACCTTGTCTCTCACTCCACTCTTACTCAGTGCCCAGTCCATCATGGCAACAGCTTGTTTCATCGGTACTCCAGCATGGCTGGCAAGGACCAAAGGTGCTGCTCCTGTCCCTCCTTCGCCACCATCAACAGAGATGAAATCAGGTCCTCGGCCCGGCTCTGCCGCTATTGCTTCAGCGATGGCTTCTATTTCCTCAACATGGCCAGCAACCAATTTTATTCCAACCGGCTTATCACACAAAGAACGGAGACGGTCGAGGAAGTCGAATAATCCAGCCAAGTCATCGAATTCAGCATGACGTGGTGGCGACATGATATCTTGGGCCATCGGTACCTTGCGAATCCTTGCAATCTCCTCAGTTATTTTCTCCTTGGGCAAGATTCCACCCTTACCCGGCTTTGCCCCTTGCATTAATTTTAATTCAATCATTTTGATGCCATCATTTGCTGCAACTTCCTTGAAGGCTTCATCTGAAAAGGTGCC
>JAOMAZ010000044.1 GCA_028344335.1 Deltaproteobacteria bacterium
TATTGGCTTCCAAATATTATGGATATCAGAGCCATAATTATTGGAGGACCTGGGGCGACCAAAGATTATGTCGTAAAGCACGGCTATTTCCATCACGAAATAGCCAAGAAAATAGCATCTACCCATTTCGATGTCGGCTACTCTAACGAGAGTGGAATCAGGGAACTTGTCGCCAATGCAGGTGCCTTAATGGGGGAAATTGAATTAGATAGCGAGCGTAAAATGATGAATAATTTCCTTAGAGAGATTATGCAGGCACATCCTAAGGCGACATATGGTGAGATGATGGTCCGCAATGCTCTGGAGCAAGGAGCAGTCGCAACTTTGCTAATTTCTGAATCACTTCGAAAGCGAAATGTCGACTTACGGTGTAATTCCTGTGCTAATGAATGGTCCACATCTTTAGGGCGAATGGATGAAACTCCGCCTTGCCCTTCTTGTAAATCAGAAGATGCAAAGGAATTGGCAGAGAGGGACTTGATAGATGAGTTCACTGAAATGGCAAGTCGCTCCTCCTCATCGATTTCCTTCGTTTCAACCGATACCGAAGAGGGATTGCAACTCCACATGGGATTTGGTGGATTGGCAGCAATGTTGCGTTATCCAATGGGCTGAGGTGGGGATGAATGGAATTACTTCGCAAAGTATTGGAACCCCACTTGGCTGAAGTTTTGGCGGCTGCAGGTTTGGATAATTTACCTTGGCAAAAGATGTTGACAATAGCTCGTGAATCCGCCCAAGGAGATCTTGCTTTGCCTTGTTTCCCCTTTGCGCAAATCCTCAAAAAATCACCTGTTCAGGTCGCAAAAGACCTATGTGAGGCGTTGCAGTTGCTTAAGTCGCAAGATACTTACTTTAATGAGGCCTTGCTATCAGTTGAGGCTAGCAATGGCTACTTAAATTTCATGACCAACCCTGCTTGGATTGCAAAACAAATACTTTCTCAATACGATGAAAACAGTGGAAAGGCAGCAAACAAAGGTCACCGTGTTCTGATTGAGCATACATCAGCAAATCCAAATGGTCCATTCCACGTAGGCAGGGCTCGAAATGCAATCCTTGGTGATACTCTAGTCCGCCTTCATCGATTACATGGCCATGAAGTTCAGGCAGAATACTATGTTGATGACATGGGAAAGCAGGTTGGAATATTGTCATGGGCTTTGGATAATCTCGATGCTGAGAAAGTGTCCGAAGTTCTTGCAAGTGCGGGGCGCCAAGATGACCTTGGGCCATGGCAAGGAAAACAAGACCATGAACGGGTGCGTTGGTACCAAGCAGCAAATATCGTCAAAGAAAACAATCCGCAGGTCGATGAAGAAGTTGGAGAGATGGTCAGATTAAGTGAAGAAGGTGATCAAGAAGTCCTACAATCATTCAATGATGCCTACCAGCCGGTCCTTGATGGAATGTTAGATACCTTGGCTGAATTGGGAATTGAATACGATGCTTTCACCAAGGAATCGAAGTTCGTTGTAGATGGAAGCGTTGGCCTCATAATGGAACAATTAGAGACAAGTGAATTACACGGAACGGCTGATAATGGGGCCCATTATTTGGAATTAGAAAGCAAAGGAATCAAGGGCAAAAGTACAAAATTCTTCTTCAGAAGAGGCGATGGCTCCTCTCTTTATGCAACTAGGGATGTGGCTTATCACCAGTGGAAATGGCAGCAATGTGATCGCCTCATCAATATCTTAGGGGAAGACCACAAATTACAATCCCGTCAAGTTGGTATCGCTTTAGAGGAAGTTGGTCAAAGAGTTCCCGAGGTAGTTTTCTATGCTTTCATCAAATTACCCGATGGAAAAATGTCAACCCGTCGTGGCAATGTTGTATTCATGGACGATTTATTGGTTGAGGCTCGTGCCCATGCATTGCTTGCAGTTAAGGAATTACGAGCCGATGAATTGAGTCAAGAAAAGATGGAGGAAATCGCAGAAGCCGTTGCAAGCAGTGCCGTTCGCTTCAACATCATTCATGTAGCCCCCGAAAAAGGATTCACCTTCCGTTGGGAAGATGCACTCTCCTTTGAAGGAGATTCTGCTCCCTTCCTGATGTATTCTCATACCCGTGCTTGTGCAATTCGACGTAAAGTTGCTAGAGAGGGACATGATGTAGAGGCGCTTATTGAGAAGGCCAAATCCCAAGAAGTTTGGAATCAAGTTGGGGATTCTAAATCTGCTAATGAGTTATTGAGATTGCTGGGGAGGCATTTGGATGTCTTGGAAAATGCAGTAGATAATCACCGCCCGCACTTATTCGCCTCCCACATATTGGCTCTTGCATCTGCTTTCAATGGCTTTTACCGCGATCATCCGGTGATTTTTGAGGGTAAAGTGAATCTACTCAATCTTTTATTGAGTGAAACTAGTAGGAGGCATCTTGCTTCAGGTTGCCAAGGTCTCGGTGTTATTCCAATCGAAGAGATGTGAAATCATTCTTCTTCACTAGGTAAATCAACTAGTGCTGTGCCAAGCCCAGCACTTCCTTCTTTGCGCAATATTCTCTCCATCCGAGTCTTTGCATCCTCCATGCTATAATCGACCATTTCATCATCAATATCTCCACCAGCAGCTCGCATTTCTGCTGCTTTTTTCCTAAATTCAGTCATCGCTTGTTTAATCGACCTTGCTTGGTGTAACCAACGGATTGCCGGTAATCCAATATCGATGACTTCAGGCTCGTAGATATTGTCTTCCATCCATGCACCACAAGCTGTGCCATGACAAAGGGCACTGAAATTATCCAAATCAATCCAAAAAGTTGGTCGATCACAAATTGGACAAACCTGACAAGACCATTTTGCCAATAGAGTTAGAGCATCTTCTCCGATTAGGTCAACCTGCCAGCGGGCTAAATTTGCTGAAATTATTTTCCCTTTCCAAGAATGTTTGAAGTAATCTTTGAGGACATTGATAGCAATTTTTTCGCTTGAAAAAACCCCCAAGCCGATGATGTTTCCACCTTCTTCCTCTACAGTTGGTACGAATACCTCGCCAACAACTGGCTCCTCCATCACTTGCAGGCTGATACTAATGGGGCATGAACCTGCCCCTATTCAGTCACTGCGTTGCCATGTTTTCTCGATTACCGCGAGCCCACCAGCATGCGGAAGGGGAGCCTCGGGTTTTTCAATTCTGATTTTCAAAGCACTAACTACGCTTTGGGATATTGCTTGGTCTACTATCCTTGCTGCTAATTCCTCCAATAGATGGGCTGGTTTCATCTCTAAGAATGCCTTGTCAATCCAAGTTTGGATGAGGCTATAGTCAAGGCTTGCAGAGAGAACTTCACCTCTTGGCTCGCCAATTATTGTAGCCCAAACGCTGACGACGAAAGTTTGCTCTTGCTCTCGTTCCCAATCAAATGCACCATGAGATGCACGTATTGAATAAGACTCAAGGCCCACCTGTAAAGGCATGAAATCACTCATCTCTGGAATGCACCCAAATCAGGTGATAACCGAATTGAGTTCGCACTGGGTCGCTGCAAGTATTGAGGTCTATTGACCATACTGTTTTGTCGAAGGCGGGAACCATTTGTCCTTGTGTGAAAGTCCCTAAATCACCTAATTTACGGCTACTTGGGCATTTACTTGCTTTTGTTGCGCAGCGTTGAAATTCTTTTAAATTAGAGATATTGCGCTTGAAATTTAGTGCATCACCTTTGGAGTTAACCAAGATGTGGCTTGCATGTGCCTTCTTCGCCATATTGTGGGCTGCAAGGAACTGTTGTTTAAATCTCCGCTAAATAACGCAGGTATGTTCCATATATTGTTCCCGAAACAGAGAGGCTTTCTTCATTGAAGTGAGTCATGTCATCTGCATAGGTATGGTACTCCCAAGAGCCGCTTCCATAGCAAACCACTGCACGACCATTTTCACCATCTCCTAGGTCATAGACGAATGGTCCGTGGTCAGAATTATATGGCATACCATCTGATTCGCCTTTATCGCCATCTAGGAGATTGAAATTAATGGTATACTTTGAAGCGACTTCGGATTTTTCATCTTGGTAAATTGCAGCAATCGCCTTAACATGTGTAATATCCTCCTCATTATTACTGAATAAAGTCAGAGCATTTCCCCGCTCGGCAAAGTCTGGGTCGACGTGA
>JAOMAZ010000045.1 GCA_028344335.1 Deltaproteobacteria bacterium
TCGGGTAATTCTGGTAGTTTACCATGTAATTGGGAGGAGATTGCATCGAGTGCCGTCAAACCATGAACATCGCCCTCTGCAAGTGCTAATTCAGCAACTGGTAGGCCACCAAATAATTCCTTCAAATTTGCCAGATAGGATTGCTCAGTTTTTCTGCGGGCTGATAGGAATGGGTGATCGAAGTCTGGAGTTAAGCGATTCACGATAACGCCGTTGACGGTTATCCCATATTCATCTAGGGCGAGAGCAGCTCGTTCAGTTTCAGATACGGCCATTTGCTCTGGAATAGTTACTAATGTAAAACTAGCTAATTCGGGATCCGATAATACTCTGCGAACATGTGCCACTCGTCGCTGGAATTTTTCTAATTCATCCTTCATTGCATCTTGCTTCTTGCCGCCAAATAACATCATGCGAATACCGCCAGTCATTCGGTAGTAGCGTAGAATTCTACTCATCCATGTTTCAAGAACTTCCGGTAGAGAAAGGAAACGCAGTGTGTGTCCAGTAGGCGCAGTATCAAAGATGATGACATCAAAACGAGGGTCCTCAACATATCGTAGTAATTGGTCAAATGCCAAAGCCTCATCTAGACCTGGAATCATCATTTGGGATGCATCAACAGAATCCATTTCTTTTTGCACTGCGTCAGAATCTATGCCGGTAAACATACCAGTTAACGAATCCCCCATACTACCCGCCATTGCATTACTGAATTTTGGCAATACTTCGTTGATTGTTCTCTCTGGGTCAAGTTCCATCCCCCATAGATTTTCGATATCGGCAACCGGTGTTGGTTCTGGACCAAGTGGATATTCAAGAGAATCGCTGGTGCTGTGAGCAGGGTCGCTGCTAACTACTAAGGTCCGAAAACCTGCATTTGCTAACCATAATGCGGTTGCAGCAGAGGTTGTGGTCTTGCCGACTCCTCCTTTGCCGCCAAATAACCATAGCCGTGCCATGTCGGTGGCTCCTTGGCACTACATTTCAACCTGTTCAATGCACATAGTCATTATTTGAGCAAGTGCCTCGCCGCAGCCAATATGCTGAACGAACTGGCACAGGTTAACCTGATGCTATTTATCGGTCTTATCGGCATGGGTTTCGGTTGGCGAGGGGGGATGCGTCGGTTACATGGATTCTATGATATAGCACCAGCCATTCGTTTAGTCCTCTATGGTTTGGTCTTAGGTTCATTTCTTGCATATGCAATTGATACGTTGATTTTCCAACCTTCATTTATCTTAGCAGTTGAAGGAGGTGGTGATTACCGTTCATGGCCAGGGCTGATTATCACATTCTTCGTAGCCAATTTAACATCACTGATGACAATGTTCTTGCTCAGTAGAAGAAGTGTGAGGTTGAACAAATCAGCACCAACATCCGGTTGGGCTTTTGGATTAATGCTTGGAGCAATGATTTCAGTTAAACTTGGATTCCAAATTTTGCGTTTTTATGGTACCTTTAGTATTGGGATTGTTGCAACAATTGCAATCCTAGTTTTCTATATGCCGCAATTCGAGGCTACAATCTGTTGCGGCCAAGGTTCACGGGGCCAGAGAGGAGAGCGTTGGTTGGCATTGTTTTGGGCAACCTTTTGGCGGTTCTTTGGTTATATGTTCATCGTTGTTGCTTTAATCTCTCCGATTTGGTGGCTTTTCTTAATTCCTCCATTAATGGTTGGTATTAGCAGGGCTGAAAAGAAGTGGATGATGGATTCACTAACCCCCGAAGCACAGCGTCGATATCGACGAGTTATCGCCCAATCTGCAAAGCGAGAGAGGCTGCACCAGCAACGGCAGCAGCGGTGGCAAGATTCTCCACATTCCTCAGAAGAGTAAAACCCTTGATGAAGTTAGTTAAATGCAATATTTTGGCAATTACTGACACTTCCACATATAAAGGCCAGTAAAGGGATACCCGCGCAAGCGTTATGGTTCACCACTTCGGGCAGGGGGTTATGGGTAGATGTCCATTCTGCATGGCAAGTACTCTTCCTGCCGATGCTATCTGTTACTCATGCGGACGCGTAATCACCGGTTCTGGAGGAATGGTGCAGAGAACCAGAGGAGAATTCATGCGCGGAGCAACAACTGGTGCCCGAGATGGATTATCTCCCAAAATGCGCCGTTCTCAGGCTAAAATGAAACGCCGAAAGAAGGGTAAGAAAAAGAATGTTGTACTGGTAATTGCTGTTGCTTGCGTCTTCATGTTCACACCGGCTCAAGAACATTTGATGGGATTTTGGCATGATGTACAGGATGAGATTATGAAGAAACTATTCCGTTCTTTTGAATATCCAATCGAGGTAGAATATACCCTTGAGCAGAATATAGAGGTTGTAAATGCAGCAGCTGGAAGCGTGGCGACGTTTACGCAACATGTTTCTTTACCGCCTCAAAGAACAAGTGCTCAAACTTTTGACACTCATTTCACATATCAAACGGGCTCAGGTAAAGATCCGTTGTCTTCTATGCCTTTGCAAGAAGTACGGTCAATGACGGTCTACCTTGGAGGTCAAGAGGTGGAAGTTCCACTAGATGGCACATCTCGTTCCAAAGCAGATGCAATTCAGATTGGTAGTGATGATATTCTCTATTGGCCTGCTCAAGGCAGTGGGGATGATAGTTGTACATTCGGCGCTTGTTTGCGCTGGGAATCTACCTTACAAAGCGGAGAAACCAAGATTTTAAGAATCGAATATGATATTTGGGGGCGTTCTTTCACATGGTGGTCAACCGGAGACATTCCAAGTAAAGTAGCTGGCAAATCATTCGCAATTTCAGAGTCCAATAGCGGAACCTTCTCGGATATCGATGAAAGAGGCTCTGGAGTATTAGCCAACGCTTTTGGAAATCAAGCAAAGTGGAATGCAAGGTCTGGGCCTGCTGCCCAAAAGTATGGGACTTGGGCAATTGATGGAACAGACCACGAGGAGGTCATACCAACAGCAAATGCTATCCAAGCGAGCATTAGTTCAAGCAAGCAGGATAATGTATTCACCTTTGCCAAGGCAACTTTCGACTGGCTAAGGGAAAATGTACCTTATGACGTCAATGCACCAGTGGATGGCTCACGAAATGGTCCACTTTGTCTTGCAGAGAGATTAGGAGATTGCGACGAACAGTCAAGTGCATTCATGAGTATTTTACGAACCAAGAAAGTCCCGACATGGTATGAATTCGGTGCCCTGACTGGTATTACTTACGAGGTATGGGAATCTCACGCTTGGGCAAATGTGATGATCCCATATGACGATGATTGGTGTGAAGATAAGCAAGTTTCAATGGAATCATGTTTTATCATGGCATCGGTTGATGTGGTGAATTCAAAGTGGTTGCTTCATACTCCTACGGCTTTCACTAACTATATTGAAATCCCAAGTAATCAAGGTTCTTATATCAATGATTACTATCTTTCATTATCAGGTCAGTGGACTCCCAATGCCCTTTCAAGGAATGTTCACTGGGCGACAGTCTCTGGGCCTTCTATGCCCAGTGGAACTTTCACAGTGGGCTAATAATGCCCGATAAAACGGGGTGATGCTTTTGCGAATATTAATTGCTGGCGCGGGAAGAGTAGGCCTTGAGTTGGCCAGAGCCTTAGTGAGTGAGGACAAACAAGTTGCCGTCATTGATAATGACGCCCGAGCTATCAAGATGGCTCAGGGTGTAGATGCTTTGGTAGTACATGGAGATACATGTCAGCGGGCAATTTTGAAAGAAGCAGGAATCAATGAAGCAGGGGTTTTCGTTGCGGCTACAAATTCGGATGAAATGAACATCATTGCCTGTGCTTTGGCAAGGCATGCTCATGAAAAGGAATCAGAAAAGGGTAGTCCTCGCTTATTGACAATATGTAGAGTAAGAGACCCCAAGTACCTTCGGGAAGGAAGAGAAGGGCATTTGCGAAATTGGGCCGGAGTTGACAAGGTCATCCATCCAATTGATGGTTCGGTCCGCAGATTGAAGACGGGTTTGAAAATGACTTGCTTTGATGAGGTTATTCCTTTTGGAGATGGTGCGTTCATCTTAGAAATGGAAGTTACAAAGGATGCTGGGGACTTGACATTTACATCG
>JAOMAZ010000047.1 GCA_028344335.1 Deltaproteobacteria bacterium
TGGAGAGTTAACAGTCTTAGGTAGAATCCCACCTAAAGTTGGTTTCTTGTAAAGTAACCAGCCGATTCCTAATCCCGATAACCCAGTCCAAACTGCATGCCCGGGTATTGAGCCAATTCCGCGTAGGAAAGAGGTTATTGCAAAGCCGGCAAAGCCTTCGGAAAAACTTGCAGTCACATACATCATATTCTCAAGCATTGCAAACCCGAGTCCAACGGTGAAGCCGACTTGAAAACCACGCCTAGGGCTATCAATAAAGCGATAACAGCAGAGAACCGCCGCAGCCTTGCATAATTCCTCTCCAATTGGGGCGGAAATAGTGACTAACATAATTTCTCCAGCCTCACTTAATGGATCGATTGAGGCGGCTAAAAGAAGTAAAGGAAATAAAATACTATTGATAATAACAGCAGGAAATGTTGAGAGGAAACCCGCACTCAATACCGACTCCGCCTCATGGCGCTTAGTAGGAAGCCCAAGAGAGCGAGTCGAATAAGACCACCAAGCAAATACTGGAATTGCGAAGCCAACCATCCAAAATGGAATACCTACAGCCAAAGCAATAAGCAAAATAACAATATTATCTGGTTGCAAAATCATCAGTATGAAGAGAGTTATAGAGGTAATAATTACAACCGTAAATACCGACCATAACTTTCCAGTTGTGGGGATATCTAAGAGAGTCGAATCTCTAACTAAGTGATGCCTAAAGCGGCTGGGGAGAGGAGTTGTTAGAGTTCTCCCTCCAGGGAGAGGGTGAGCTTTGCTCCCACCTTCAAAAGGTTCTACTACCATCACGTGTAGCAACTTTGGCTTTCGAAAATGAAAGAATAAGAATAGAATAGGGAGAGAACAAATTGTTCCAGCAAGGGCGAAGGGGCCGTCTCTATCTACAATCCCCATCGGGATTATCATTAGGAATGACATCAAAAAGAAACAGATGATGACTAATGCCACCATATGACGAATTGTTGACCACTGGCTTCGGGCTTTTCCAATTATTAGGTCTGAAGGGGGAGGAGAAAGGGATTCTACAGCAGGAAGCATGTAGGCGGGTTGGGGTGCAGCGGCAATTTGTTGTGGCTGCATTGGTTATTTGAGAGGGCTGGGGTTGATGAAGGCGTTGATTGTTTTTTATCACAATTCAATTCTAGCCCCTCAGTTCGCCCATCAATCGTCACCGGTAAACAGCAGTCGGATTAAAGCATCATCACAGGGGAATAGAACCAAGAGGTGCAAGTATTCGACCTTTTCCATCATATTGGAATGATATCAATAAGGATGATGATTATTAGGAGCAGGCTTGAAGGACAACCTGTTCCCAGCCAATAATATGGGAAGAGCTCTGATGCTCGGCTTACTTCTTTTAGCGGTGCCATTTTCTGGTATGCCAGTTGAAGCAACAAACCATCCTCAACTCACAGTTTCTATGCATGACAGATTTCAACTTTCAAATGAGGAAATCCATTTCAGTATAGTTGCTGACAACCTAAATACAGGCTCAAGTTTGAGGTTAGAATGGAACCTTTCTGAGGCAGGCTTGGAACTTAGAAATGGGACTATTGAGCGAACTTCAACGGGTTCATCAAAAAGTTTTACAGTTTTACTTTCAGAATTTATGACTGATTCTAATTGGTATTCAATAACCTTCACCCTTTTCCAAGATAATCAGAAGGTATCAACAGAAAGTAAAGATTTCTCAGTATTCAATAATGTAATCGAGCCAAGTTATAGTGAGATTATAATGTTTGGAGATAGCCTTTCAGATATGGGAAATGTCAAAGATAGCATCATGAATTTACCTGCTGTTCCACCTTATTGGCAAGGAAGATTTTCAAATGGACCGGTTTGGGTGGAACGACTAGCATCAGATTTAGGGTTGAGTATGACCCATGGAACTGGCACAGCCACAGGAAATAATCGTGCATATGGGGGATCACAAACTGGCCAAGGGTATTCATACCTCTTGTTGCCAAATACAGGTACTCAAATCAACAATTACCTTGCAAATGTTAAGTCCTCATTCAATAATAGCGATTTGGTTGTAGTATGGTCAGGAGGTAATGATTTTCTCTATGGTATCGGAGATCCAAATATCACCCATGCAAATACGGTCAGTCATGTCGAGGCTTTGATTCAGGCAGGTGCAAAAAATATCTTGGCACCCAATCTCCCACCAATGGATTTGACTCCTGAAGTTAGGAACCGCAGCGCCTCTGAGCAACAGGAAATTCATTCAGGAATAATCACCTACAACACTGCTCTTGCAACATCCTTGGCAGCACTTTCTTCTCAACATCAGATTAACTTAGTAGCTGTTGACACCTACTCTATGTTCCTTGGTTTCATGGGTAATTCCAGTTTTCTAGGACTGACAAATATTCTAGATATGGCTTGTCTCTCCAGTGGCTCAATCCTACCATTGCCCATCTGTAATGCAGGCGACCCTGTGGTCTCTAATGTCAATGAATATGTATTCTTTGACAAGGCTCATCCCACCGCAGCAATGCATCAACTAATCTCAATCCAAGCGATGAATGCTTTGGGCGTCGGCGATAAGGATGATGATGGTGTCAGCGATGAAGAAGACCTCTGTGCTTGGTCTCAGCAAGGCAGCAGCGTTGACCAATTCGGTTGTTCCTATCAGCAACAAGATGACGATGGGGATGGAATCAGCAATGCAGATGATGATTGTCCAGATACACCTGAATT
This sequence comes from Deltaproteobacteria bacterium, assembly GCA_028344335.1. Lineage (GTDB taxonomy): Archaea > Thermoplasmatota > Poseidoniia > Poseidoniales > Poseidoniaceae > UBA226. The sequence goes on from JAOMAZ010000047.1 coordinate 2,713, forward strand.
TGCTTCAGTCAATGAAAATGGCTGTTCTGAATCTCAAAGAGATAGTGATGATGATGGCCTGATGGATGATATCGACCCTTGCCCATTTAGCAACTCTACAATTGATCATGATAGAGATGGGTGTGATGATGATGAGGATTCTGATGATGATAATGATGGAATCCCTGACATTGATGATAATTGTCCAAGAGGTGCATTAGGCTGGATAAGTAGTAGTGAATTGGATATTGATGGCGATGGATGCAGAGATATTGATGAAGATGATGATGATGATGGCGATGGATTAACAGACCTTGAAGAATATCAAAAGGGCACAGACCAGAACTTATGGGACACGGATGGAGATTTGGTCAACGACAAAGACGATGTTTACCCCTTAGATGCTTCTCAATGGTCAGATGCTGATGGCGATGGATACTCAGATCAACCTGCAGGAAGTACACCAGATTCACATCCAGATGATGCAAGCCAATGGAATGATAGCGATGGCGATGGTTATGGCGATAATCCAATGGGGTCAAACCCCGATGTATTTCCCAATGACCTTAGTCAATGGAATGATAGCGATGATGATGGTTTTGGAGACAACCTCGAAGGATGGATGGGTGATGCTTGTCCAAACATCCCAGGCCAATCATTAGTTCCTCCTGGTTGTCCAGACAGAGACCAAGACGGTTATGCAGACGATGTTGACCCCTTCCCCGATAATCCAAACCAATGGAATGATAGCGACGGAGATGGACACGGAGATAATTTAGGATTTGCAGATAGTGACCTATTCCCCACCGATACCCATGAGTGGTACGATAATGACGGTGATGGCTACGGAGATATCGTGCGGGATTCC
>JAOMAZ010000046.1 GCA_028344335.1 Deltaproteobacteria bacterium
AGTGAGGAATAAGCTACTCCGACAAATCGGTGAAAAGCAAGTAGGTCAAGTTATTGCTGCGCCTAAAGATGCAAACCTACCGTGGTGGGTTATCTTAAACAAAGCCTCAAAAAATAATCCTTGAAACTATTTTGGTTAATTCTAATTATTTATGATTATAATTCATCACCACTAAGCACAGACAACAAACTGCTCTGCTCTGCTTGCCTTGATTTTGCTTCTTGTGTGCGTCCACGACCTACCATGAATACAACTCCACCCAAAGAGAGAGTTAGTAGTAGAATTCCGACAGGTAGAGAATAAGTAGCAATTGCAGCAGAAGTCACGTCCCAAAGTGGGCTGCTTGACTCCAAGTCATTTGGAACTGCCTTGATGTTATCGTTTTCATTTGATTCAACGATTTCATTTTCAGGATCCATGATGACTGAAACTTCGTGGCTTCCTGCATCTACTGGCCATAGTAAGTATATCTCAATTGGTTCAGCTTCACCTGTGCCATCGGGTGGCATTAATGCCCCAATAACTTGCTTGAATACAACATTGTCTTCATCGCAGCCGTTCTTTCGAATATCGCTAGCCTCTTGACCTTGACATAAAACAATGACTACATCAGTAGCGTGAACATTCCCGCTGTTCTGAATGAGTACTTTAACTGGAATGAATTCTCCAACATCAGCACTGGTTTGCTTTTCTCCAACTTCAACTTCAACGATTTCCAAATTTGGTGCACGGAGCCTTATGGTGACTACTTGTTCATTAGTATCGTCCATCTCTCCTTGCCAACTTGGGCTATCATCATGATCTCCATTGACCTCAAACATATTCCCATTCATTGAAGTAACCTTCAATCCAATGGGTCTTGTATCAAGTTTTGCGCTTGGTGAAACCTGTATTAATGCCCTCATGGTAATCGTTTCATATGGGTCCATTGTCGGCATTTGGAATTCATCGATATCTTCGAAATAAATACACTTATCTGGGTTTTCTGCAACGATATTGCTATCCAGAATTGTTAGTGTCAAACAATCAATTTCATCCTCTGGTTGAGAGTTGTCAGCATTCAAAACAATCTTCCAAACTACACTCCATTCATCAAGAGAGCCCATTCCTGCTCCTTCCTCGAATACCCATTCTCCGTCGCTTCGGCTTGCGGTATGGTTGAACAGAGATGGTGTGTCTTCTACATTACCCGCATTTGTAATGTTGACTGTGAAGCGCACCAATTGCCCTGGGGCTGCAGTCTTAATTTCTGTATCAATAGTTGGATCGATACTAATTTGCATATCATGGAATTCAAGCACATTGACAGTAATAACAAGGGTATCTCTAAGTTTAGTAGAAGATGGTCCTGTTTGTGGATATGCTTCTTCACTGAATATTTCAATGACTACTGAGTACTCCCCCTTTTCTACTCTATCTGGAACGTGGATACCGATGTCTAGTTCCTGAAATGTTCCCCTCTCTAACTCGGTCAATAATGAGCGTGGTACTTCAATATCCCATAATACATCGATCCCCTCAGCATTGGTAACTCTTGACAATCTCATATCATATCTATCTGCACCATTGCCCTCATTTATGGTCCTGACTGTGATTATTCTGTCCTCACCTGGGTTGACATCTATGCGTGGATCTGAATTATCGGTAATCTCTTCATCCATCGTTATAATGTCTAAATCATAAACATGAATCACATTGGTTGAAAGAATAACTGAATCAGATACTCTTGCATGTCCATCTAAGTGTGCCTTGATAGTCACAGCTGGCCCAAGGCCTGCGCTAGCATTGGTTGGTGCACAAACTTCGACCTTGACCTTGTAAATGGTGTCCATTGTAAAGCGCCTCTTGCCATCTCCATCAGGATCTGCTGGTGCTTCAGAAAAGTCAAGGTTGACGGTCCAATGGTCCTTTTTCCAAATCAATAAGTCGGTTCCCTCTGGCATTTCTTCAGGCGCCCCAGGGGTGGTGAAAATTAACCATCCATCAGAGAAGTGTTTAGTTACTGATATTGGATAAACTGCGCACGCACCTGGAAGGATATATTCAGTTGTGTCAAATATTTCAAAGACGATATTACCCGTTGACCTTATGCTAACATTTATCCATAATTCTAGAACATCGTATGTTCCTTGAGAAATACTCTTGATGGGTTCACCAACTGACCAACCCTTAACATAGAGAACAAAGGTTCCTGGTTCTTGGGTTGTTGGAATTTCTACTTTCAAGTTCTTAGTAGTGGATTGCCCTGGATCTAATTCAACCTCGATTGGGAAGTCTACAGACCAACCGAATGGAAGTAACCATTCTTGTTGTCCTTCAAGGGTTGCAGGATCATAGAATGCAAAGGAATCGTGTACGTTCCCCGTATTGGTAATAGTGATTGAGAAAATTGCCGTCTGTCCTTGTTCTACATCTGCCATTCTATGACTAGTATCAAGATTTATTCCATGCACAACATCCATTAAAGTTAGAGTTAACCTTTCCGAGCGTATTGCTGGGTCCTTATGGCTAGTAGCAATGACTGAGATTTCAGCTAATTCATCAGCATCCGCTTGATAGATAGAAGGTGCTCTAACTCTAAGGTAGAATCTTGCATCTTCTCCACCGGCCAAGAAAATTGGTGTTTCAGGGAAAATTGCCGTGTGGTTATTGGAGAAGTATAGGGTTGCAGTCCAATTAGCTGGTACCTCTGATAGATTTAGTGAGTAAGTGTCTGCAACAAGGTCAGTAGGTCCAGGTGTTGAATTGTTAATTGTCATGTTATAGGTCGTTTGCTCGCCCGGTTCAATAACATGGTAGTAAGTCTCACCCTCCCCAAACTCAACATCAACTTGTCCCGTGAGAATATGCGTATAACAAAGTGTGAACATGTTGTTATTGCCTTCTTCACCACATTTATTGGTGTCGGTCCAAGCAATATGCGCTCCACTTCCAAGGTCATTTGCAAATGCCGGTGGTTGCCCTAGCCCTGGCCATTTAGGAGAACTTGGACCTGCCTTATTTGATTGCCAATGAGTTACAACAACTGGCTCCCAAGGATCTAGTGCTGTTTCTCCAGGGCCAGTCAAATCCGTTGCGTTAAGACGCACATATTGGATCTCTTCAGCAGCACTTACATTCCAGAAATCAAGCCAAGCGATGTGCACTTGGTTATGGTCATCAGTCAATAATTCTGGGTACATACTGTTAGCAGCATACTTGTTATTTTGCGGTAATGCTGCCTTTCCTTCGACATTGGAAATTGGGGTATCATCTATCTTCTTGATTGCATAAGTGGACAAACCTCCTGGCACTCCGTCCCAGTCACCCGCCCCACGAAGACGTAGTTTTGTTTAGTAGACTTCGTAAGATACATCCTTTTCAAATCCGTAATCACGACCGTCCATCCATGCAATGTGGGTGTTTCCTTCTAAGTCTACTCCGATTGATGGGTGGAATGAATATGCATCGTCAATTGTGATTCTTGTATCATTAACAACTACAAGGCCCCCGATGTCTTCGTGATAATTTCCATTACTGACAGTTGTTCCGCTGAATCCATATTGGAAGGAACCAGAGTCAATTTGGCTATATGGGTCTAATACAGACATGTAGATCTCACGCGAATTATTTGTCGAAATATAGACCAT
>JAOMAZ010000048.1 GCA_028344335.1 Deltaproteobacteria bacterium
CGTCACCATCTGAATCATTTTGTGTACCATTACTCTGACTCCCACTAGCACTAACCAAAATCCAATCAGTGTATAGCCAAACGTCCTCTTGGTTGAGGTCCAACTGCAGACATAATTCTATGTTCCAGTTGCTGACGTTGGAATAATCAACGAATATCTGCTGAAAGGAACCATTCTCCGCTGAATCCCAATTTTGAATACTCAGAGAGCCTTCATCAATACTCGATGGAATGTCTGAACAACTTCCTTGATTAGTTTCAACCAAACGCCAATCAATATCATAATCAAGACCATTCATCAATTGCGCAGAATATCCTGCTGTAATGGATTCATTCATCGAATCAATATTCAGGAATGCCGCGATTGAAGGTTGAGAACTCTCGTTTCCTGTGTTCCCGTCTGGATTTATGAATTGTGTATTCTTTGCCGCAAATACTCTGAATGTCGCAATGGCAATTTCATCAGTTGAATCTGAACAATTTAACCTGAAATATCTGGCTTTGGGTATCGGTAATTGAATGGAGCTACCTTCCCAATAATTCCAACTCTGAGAGTTATCATCTCGAATAAAGGTTAGATCTGAAACCCAAGCCTCTTCAGAACTCTCTCTATACTCAAATGTGATATTTCTGGGGAATTGTCCCGCCTCTGAAACTACTACATGGAAATCCATATTTGTGAAATAATCGATTTTTCCAATATCAATTTCAATCGTGGCAGGACAAGGCCCGCTGGATTGCCAATAACTGTTATCATTAGAGGCGCTTCCTCCTTCATCAGTATCTATTATTAACGAAGCAGGATGGCCTTCAGATGAGGATGAAGCAGTTGCCGAAGCTTCGGAATTAAAGGTATGAGTATTATACCAATCCACCACCCAATTAGTTGAGTGGCTATTACTATCCCATGGGTCAGTACCCATAGTGATTTCAAAGGAGTCGGGCATTCCATCGCCATCGCTATCCCAATTTTCTGGATTAGTTCCATATTCCTCTTCTAACCCATCTGGCATTCCATCACCATCGCTATCCATTGGAGTATTGTCAGGGTCCAGAGGATCATCATCAAAGCAATCCATAACCCCATCACCATCAGTATCAGAATTAGTTGAATTCAATCCAAACATCTCTTCCCAAAAATCATAACAATCATCATAATCATAATTAGGTGGAATATCCATCATCCTTAATGGTCTTCCACCATACATGAATTCATCATAGTCATCATGTCCATCCCCATCTGTATCGTCATCGTCAACATTTGTACCAATGGCATCTTCAAGAGTATCTGGCAATCCATCTCCATCACTATCTGGTGGAGTGATTTCTGAATCTGAGAAATCCCCCCCATACCAATACTCTATCCAGTCGCTATATCCATCACTATCCTCATCACCTGTATCAGTGGAGGAACCCCATACATCCTCAATATCATCATCTGCAAAGTCGCCATCTTCTGAATCCGCTTGCTGCTTATAGCCGCATTCCATGCCGTGCCCAATTGATTCACCGGTGAGGAAAGAACGCAAATCTACCTCAATACAATATTGGGCGCTATTCGTCTGCCATCCGGAGATTATAGAAAACGAAGGCACATCATAATAAAATGACTCGACTGACCACCATTCTGCATTAGAGGTGTCAACCCAAGATAGATTCTCTTGTTCTAATGACATCGTCTCAATAATGATTCCATTATGATTCAAAGTCACTATGGAAGTCATTGATATCGCCATGCTGGATGGAAGAGGGGACAATGGAATCATAATCGATAGTTTTGGTTCCGAGTCTTCCACTGGGAAGGAAACCTGTGGAGCGAAATGATAGAAATCCTTGCCAAGGCCATTCCAAACATGCCCGCCAACAACATATTTTGGAGATGGTGAATCGTCATAATTACCAGTTCCGAGAGCTCCTCCATTACCGAATCCCCAACACATTATCTGGTCATTAGTCAACAAAATACAACTATGCTCTCTACCACTGCTGATCTCAACGACTTCACTACCTGAGGGCAAATCAATAGCAATAGGTGTGTGAGAATCTTGCCAAGAACCATCGCCTAAATAACCTCTGGAGTTTCGCCCCCAACAATATGTCGAATGATTTTCCAACACCCCACAAGTGAAGCTTAATGACCCCACTGAGACTGAAACTGCAGTTGTACCCGCAGGCATATTAACCAGTTGAGGATTATTTGCATCGACCGTAGTCCCATCTCCTAATTGACCATCATGATTCAGGCCCCAACAGTATATTTTATCAGAACTGGAGATTGCACATGTATGGCTCTCGCTTACAGCAACTTCTTTCCAGATAGAGGATGTCGGTCCAGAAGTGATTTGAACGGGGGAAGTACGTTGATTATAGGTCCCATCTCCAAGTTGCCCATGGTTATTATTACCCCAACAATATAATCCCCCATCTGTGCTGATTGCACACGAATATTCATATCCCGCTGAAACTGACTTAAAATCAACCCCTGAATTAACAATAGTTGGAATTGAGGAATATCCTCCTTGGGAGCCATTGCCTAATTGTCCATAATTATTTTGACCCCAACAATATATGTCTCCATCATCGGAAACCACACAACTGTGATCATCGCTAGAAGAGATATAAACAGGGTTCGCTCCACTTGGCAACACTACTTTATTTCCAGGAACATTACTGCTTGAGAGATTCCCGTTGCCCAATTCCCCATTATCTCCTTTGCCCCAACAGTATGCCTCATTTGAACCATTATCCACTATTGCGCAAGAGTATCCGTATGCTGCAGAAACCGCCAATGGGACGGTTCCTTGAGGTAATTCAACATTATATTGTGGAGTCGGGTAGTGGGGATTAGAATGCTGTTGACTACCAAGTGCGCCCCAGTAATTGCTACCCCAACACCTCAATGTTTCATTCATCTGAATCGCACAATTATGGTCAAATCCAGTAGCCAGATTCTGCCCGTTGAATTCAGAATCACCGCCACCTCCTAGATCTATGTCAGGAAGGCCATCAGCACCAGCACCGCCATCATTTAGTTGATTGAGGTATACCTCGTCTTTTCCATCCCAGACCCCCACGGCCATATCGAGGTCTCCATCTCCATCCACGTCTCCCCAGGCGATATAATCAGCGTCCTTAGGGGTACCACTGGTCCACACAGGGGTGGTTGCTAGGGCAGTTCCTGAGTTGAGGTATACTT
>JAOMAZ010000049.1 GCA_028344335.1 Deltaproteobacteria bacterium
AGAAGCAACTTTGCACGGCATTAGAAAAGGCGCAATTTCACACGAGGAACAGGAAAAACAAGCAGAAGAACGCGGCTATGAAATGCAGTCATGGTGGTTGCAACGCTCATCTTATGCTCCAACCAATGATCCAAACGATTGGATTCTTCCTGCTCCTGGTCCAACCACTTGGAATATGGAGGACATCTATGCTGCAGATGCAAGCGGCGAGGCATTACCTGAACATCCACACAAAGTAGGAACACCAAGACCTGCAACTCTTTCCGCCTTTGGCTTATTCTCACTACTGTCTATTACTTGCTTCTTGATTTGGATATGGAATGTTCTCTCCATGAGCCCCGAGGAATTTACTAATTCAGGAGGAGAGGGCGATCCTGCAATCATGAAGTGGGTTATGCCTGTGCTTGGTGGAATCGGTTTACTCGTTGGTTGGTATCAAGCCAAGATGTTGGCTCAGATGCTCGATACGCCCACCAGTTTAGTTCGCAGCATGGCAGTAGGTAGCAATGAGTTGGTTGGACAGATCCGGCCTGCCAAGGAAGGAGATATAGACGTCGCAGTTGGGGGCGCTAGTCATCGAACAGTCAGTAACATGGTCTGCTACAAATGGCATCATGAAGTAGAGGAATGCCGACAAGAAACTGATTCAGAAGGTAATACCACTACCAAGTGTAGTTGGAGGGTTGTCGATAGGGCCGATGGCTCTGTGCCATTCATGCTACACGATGGAACAGGAGGGGTGCGAATCCTAACCGATTCTTTCAAGCGATTTGACCATGGAAACTTCATCAAGCGTTGGGAATCAAAGCATGATGATAGCATCAGCAAACAATTATTTGGACATATGTCTACTAAATTATTAGGCAGAGGCTCAATTAGGAAGCACCGTTGGACCCTTTGGGGACTGAGAATCGGTAATCCAGTCTATGTAATGGGTAATACTGCATCTCGCGGCAGAGAAGAAGCCGAAGCAGAAGGTTGTGATGTGAGCATTGGCCATACCTTACTGAATGTTAACGGTGAAGATGCACCAGGTGTAAAGACCATTATTAGGAGAGGTAGCGAATTATCCAATCTCGGTACAATGCGTTCAGGCTTTGAGATGGTCATTATTCCAGCTCTTATGTTGCTAGGCGGTATCGCCATGTTCCTAATTTGAATCGTATAACTCAAGAACTACTCGCGGCTCGCATCAAAACATGGTCCACGATGATGTAGTGATAATTGGCGGCGCACGCACCCCCTTCTGTGAATGGGTTGGGGGAAAGAGAGGCGACGGAAAACCAGGAGGGGCCCTGAAAACTCTACGGGCTGAAGAACTCGGTGCTATTGCAATCAGGGGGGCTCTCGACAAAACTGGAACAGATTCAGCAGCAGTTGACCATGTTGTCATGGGTTATGCATTACAAACAAACTCTCAATCGATTTACGGCGCCCGCCATGCTGGATTACAAGCAGGGATTCCCGAAGAAGTACCAATGCTTACTGTTTCAAGAATCTGTGGTAGTGGCATTCAATCCATCATTAATGGTGCACAAATGATAATGCTAGAAGAAGCAGCAACAGTGGTTGCTGGCGGTATGGAGAATCTTTCACAGGCGCCGCACGTAATACGCGGCGCTCGTGATGGTTGGGGACTTGGTCGAGCCCCTAAGGTCGAGGATTATATGATGACAAATCTGCAAGATATGACCTGTGGTTCATTCATGGCTCAAACCAGCGATGAGTTGTGCAAGCGAGTCGATGTTAAGCGCCAAGAAGTCGATGAGTACGCAGCACTTTCTCATGCTAGAACAGCAGCCTCAATTGACAATGATGTGTTTGAACAGGAAGTTGTTCCAGTCACTATCAAATCGCGTCGTGGGGAGGTAGTTCTAACTCACAAAGATGAAGATCATCTTGTACGCGATTGTAATGCTGAATCATTATCTAAATTACCAACTGCCTTTGGTCCTGAAAGTCTCGTTACAGCGGGAAATGCCAGTGGTATCGTTGATGGTGCTGCGGCAGTGATAATCAAATCAGCAACAAAGGCACAGGCTGATGGAGATAAACCATTAGCGCGAATAGTATCTTGGGGAATCGTAGGATTAGAGCCTGCAATCATGGCCTATGGGCCAGTCCCTTCTAGTCGAAAGGCATTGAAGAATGCTGGCTTAACGGTAGATGATATTGACCGTTGGGAAATCAATGAGGCATTCGCTGGTCAGGCTGTTGCTTGTATTAAGGAGTTGGGAATTGATGTTGAGAAGGTCAATGTCAATGGTGGGGCTGTTGGGCTTGGTCATCCATTGGCTGCAACAGGAACTCGTCTTGTCTTGACACTTGCACTTGAGTTACAAAGGTGTGGTGAGCGTTATGGAGTTGCTACTGCTTGTATCGGTGGTGGGCAGGGTATTGCCATAGTCATCGAAAAAATTTAGAGTAAACTTGAGCCAATATCCCATAGATACCTACCAAGGCTGGCACTAACAGCAACGATGAATACCCATTTAACTATGTGAACCGGCAAATGCTTGATAGCATTCTTAGCACCAAAATAAGCAGAACAAAATGCCAATGTTGGTACGATAATTGCAACCAACAACCCCGTTCTGTGATAGACATCAGGTAATGTTCCATCGATCAAAATATGACTAAGCAATGCTACAGGAACTACTGCTGCGCCGATTAGGTATGAGGTTCCAGCAGCATTTCGGATATCTAGACCGGCCATTCTTCTATTGATAGTGACATAAACTGACCCCCCACCAATCCCCAATAATCCAGAAGCAAGCCCTCCAAAGGCACAACCAATTTTGTATTTGGTTAAGACTTCTATTCCACCGGTGACTTCCTCGGATGGACGAAGATTTCTTTCAATGACATAAATGAGGATTGCTGCAGCAATTACTTTGATGACAATAATTGAAACATATTCGACTGTCAACCATGCCAAGACAGTACCGATAATTGCAGCAGGTATAGCAGCCATCCTACCAGCATTTGCAACTTCCTTGTTAGCATGACCTTCTCCACTATGGGCAAAACTACTTCCCAATGCA
>JAOMAZ010000005.1 GCA_028344335.1 Deltaproteobacteria bacterium
GCCAAGACCACAGTCAGTATTAGGTCGACAGGAACACATCTTCCAGATTTACTTGAAGAGGTTATTCAAACCCTAACCCCGCGTCTTTAATCTTAATCAACTGAAAGTGCTTCTTTTCTTCTTTGACCTAACCAAGTTACTAGTCCAAGCAATAACACAGAAGCGAGTAACATTGGCATCATCAGGGCTGAAGTTACGGTATTTGTGGATAATGCCAACCCTGCGACCACCCAAGCGGCCAACAAGTCTAGGAAACCAACAACTCTCCATCCTCTTCTTTCTTCCAGAACACCTGTAATCCAAGCACTTCCACTTATTGCAAGCATCGCAACAACAGTCAACTCATCTGTTCCTTGAGATATTACTAGAGCTCCGATTGGTAGAAGAATATGGATATTCCATAACCACGCAGTTGTCCAGCGCTGGTTTCCAGTTTGCACAGTCATCGTCAGTAATCCAAAACAACAAATACCGACTATCAAAATAATGTGCCCTTCAAACCCAGAGAGTGAAGAAACCCATGCAGATGACTGAATCATTCCGAGAGCGAGCAGAATGACTGCTGTAATTGCAAGCCCTGGTTGATTCCAAGAGCGCGCTCTTAGTAATGAAAAAACTCCTGCTAAAAGGGTGGCTGGGCCCCAAGATACTACCATTACCATAATTGCCCATAGACTTCTACCATCGGCTCCGCGATGATCATCAAGCCCTCTCTCTAACCGTTTCTTCTCAATCATATCAAAGAGCAATAAGAAACCAATGAGGGATAATTCAAGTCCCAGCCAGGGGGTTATCCATTCGATTGTATCTCCGCTCCAAGGGTCGGTAGTGAAAGGCGCAGGAATTCCTCCTACCATGAATAAAGCCAGCAGACGGTCGCCGACAAGACAATACAGAATCCATTCTAATGCAGAGGGCAGTCTGAGGGCTAGGTCTTTCCTTGACCTCAAAGATATCCAAGCAAGTATTGCTAAGGCGATGGTCAACAATAACAACCCAATTTGTGAATCAGGGTCTACATGGCGCGGAGATATCCTAGCTGCTAAGTGAACCAGAACTAAACCAACCATTGAAGCAGCGACTGGTGCCTCCATCCCGAGAACATCAGGCAACCTCATTTCTAGGCTTCTTGCTCTACTTTGCCCGAGGAATATCGCCGTGATGAATAATATCATTGAGAGAAGTAGTATTGCATCCCCATTACCATTTGCATAACCCCACCACATTCCAGCGATGGTGACTGTTGCTAGGAAAAATAAGACGATTAATGGAGTATGGTGCACATCACCTGCCACTAAATCATGCTCACCAATGCCTCCAGAACGTTTACTCCTCTTGGCTTGCTTCGCCGCTTTGTGAACTAAGTTCGCATCGATCAGTCTAACTCCGGATTTTGAATCTGCATCTTCAGGTAAATCAGCTCCTTGTAGACCTACTTTTGCAGCCAATTTACCTTTTTCTGCTCTCTCCTTAGCTTCCTCAACCTTTGCCAATGAGATAAGCCCCATGCGGATTTCCCCTTGGGATATTAACCATAACCCACTTCCGGAGAACATCAATATAGTCAATAAAAAGGCCGTACCACTCAAGGAATTAGTCCAGACACTAAGCATTAGCAGCAGCAATAAACAGGAAATTGCAGGCCCTATTGGGCGAGATAGTTTTCCTGCAACTGGCAAATATGTGATGAGACAAAGGCCAACTGTGAGCACGCCAACCCACAATGTCCAACTCTCATCAGGCCAAAATGTTCCAGCCAGTAAATCCACGGTTAACAGGTCTAGGGTTGAAATCATTAGATGGGCTGCAATGAATGTAAATGTCAAACTCAAGAGTGGCTCTACACGGTTTTTTTGGCTAAATTCGCTCTCTTCAGCCCGTCTTGAGGCGTCCCACGCTAATATGAGGCCACTAAATGCGAGCAATAATGGCCACACCAAAGTTAACCCAAAACGCCAATGTAACCACAATGTTGCAACAGCTAATGAGGTTAACATGAATTTTCTTTGATTCACATGTCTCCCAGCCACCTGCGCAGAAAGATGCATTGCAGATAAAGTGACTATTCCCATCACTAATCCCAATGCAGGTAATCCATCAGGACGTGCAACCGCCAACCAACTCAAGAGTGCGAAAAGCCATCCTAATTGCCACAATTTTAGAACTCCGGAGTCCTTAATCCTAGCCAAAGCCTCTGTTCTACTGCCAAAGGCCTTTCCGAGATCAACCCCTGTTTCTCCCATTTTCATGTTGACTGCAACTTGTAGTAAACCCATACTGAACATGAAAATAGTTAGAATATCACCATTAAGAACAATTGGTAAAACATCCATCGCAACCATTCTATTCTCAATATCTGTAGCAAATATGAGAATCCAGAGCCAAGGTGCAAGTACTGAAACCCCAGCCAAAGAGGGGGACCTCCTCATTATTGCAAACCCACCCAAACTTGCGAATAGTAAGGCAATAGCCAATAACAGAAAACTACCGTGTTGACCTTCGTCAGCAGGAATCAAGAGAGTTAGTAGAATTGCCCCAATAACCGCACTAAGCCACATCACTGCATCACTAACTGCGCTTTGATTTCTGAGCAGAGAGTTAGCAGCAACAACCCCCATTCCTGCGGCAAAAATTGCATGTCCAGAAAGCAAAGAAACCCCGATGAGTCCAGTATCGGATAGAACTAATCCTATGACTAAAAATGGCATTGGAATCAAAACGCTGGGTAATACTTTGTTTGGACTAACACCTCTAACAACAAGATATGAGGCTCCAAAAGCAGTTAGGAGAATGGAAATTTGGGCTAAGGCAAAACCAGTTTCATCTCGATGGGCTGCAATTGCCAATAAAGCACCCAACATTCCTAATCCAATCGAAACTCCCCATAAACCTGGTTTGCCGAGTCCTAAGGCGGATGCCGCCTGACTGAACCAATTTTGTTCTCTAGCAAAGTGAGCCGCCATTGCGGCATTTGCTGCATTGACGAATAACATCAGCAATAGCAGAATCAACGGGTCTTCAAATGGTAGAATCACTAATCCAAAAATATTCCAGCCACTTGAAAGCGCGTGTAGGCCAATCCAAATATTACTGGAAGCAATCCCTAGGGCGGTCAAATTCCCAGATTTCCTTAGGAACGCGAGTAAGTGTAAAATCATGGTTGCAAGAATGAGCATTGCTGCTACGCCTAATTCCCCGTAGATCGCCCCCGTTGCACTGCCAATCGCCATTAAGACGAGTGTCGCTTGAGCAGCAATTGCATCCTCATCAAAATAATGAGCAAGGTAAATATTCAATCCCACTAATCCCAACAAAGCAATGCCCAGTAGACTTGCAGAATCTATTATCTCCCAATAATGTAAATCGATAGCAAGACCATAGAGAAGTTTCATGGCGATTATTGCCCATGCTGTCCCTAATACTCGCATATCGTTGTCTGGTATCCATAATTTAGCCAACCAAAGAGAAAACATGGCCATGATGAATAAAGCAGGGCCGGCAATAATTGCCGGCATTGTCATACCAACATAGGTACCGAGAAAACTCCACAATAGAACCATTGCAACCATCATTGACCAGTTGACTTTTTGCTCTGCTTCAACCGCATCTGACTTTCGTGGATCGGGTGCATCCTCAACACTTTCTTTTACGGTAAATGGATCGAGAATGCTGCCGATTGCTTCATCTACCCCGACTTCAACGTCTTCTTCTTCCTCCCTTTCTTTGAATTCTTCAAGTACGAAGGAAGAAAGGTCAAGGCCTTGTCTTTCGAACTCTTTTCGTTCGATTACTTCATCCTTTGATGAGGAATCAGAAGACCCTTTCGGCTCTGCCATAAACCGCGTGAAAATCAGTTTGGCCTTGACCTCATCGTAACAAGGGCTGTTATTTCTATGATTTATTGGGCGGAATCAGTAAAGAGGGAGTGCGGGTCGGCCACCTCATGGAGACCGCCTCCACCCGCTCCGCGGGCACCCTGTCGTCAAATGGATTAGCAAGTAATGGAATCGAAACCAATGCAACGATTCATTGGAACCTCCCTTCAAATCAATTAGTTGACTTAGCAGTAGAACGCGGGGAAGGTAGTTTTAGCGCCCATCAAGCATTGGTAACTGAAACAGGTGACAGGACAGGCCGATCACCAAATGACAAATTTATCGTTGAAGAGGAGAGTAGTAGTTCTGATGTTAATTGGGGTAATGTCAATGTTTCCACAACTGAAGAGATTTTCATGGGCCTAAAGACCAAAGTCATCGCTTATCTTTCTGAACAACAAGACCTCTTTGTACAAGATTTGTTTTGCGGTACAGAACAAAGTGAAAGGTTGGCAATTAGAGTAATCAACCAGAATGCTTGGCACTCAGCCTTCGCTCGCAACATGTTCGTGCGACCCGATGGAGAAGAACTGGTAAACCATCAAACACAATTCGTTGTCTATCATGCACCACACTTTGAAGCAGACCCCGCAGTAGACGGAGTAAACTCCAAGGCTTTCGTCATAGTTCACTATGCTCGTGGCGAGGTCATTATCGGTGGTACAAAGTATGCTGGTGAAATTAAGAAATCAATTTTCAGCGTCATGAACCTTTTACTTCCAAGAAAAGAAATTCTACCAATGCATTGCAGTGCAAATACAACTGGGGAAAATACAGCTATCTTTTTTGGACTATCTGGGACAGGTAAGACAACATTGTCTGCTGACCCAAATCGCCAACTCATTGGTGATGATGAACACGGGTGGGGGGCAAACGGAGTATTCAACTTTGAAGGCGGATGTTATGCCAAGTTGATCAACCTCAGCGAAGAGGATGAACCAGCTATTTTTGGAACAACTAGAATGCATGGAACTGTCCTTGAGAACATCGTTCTTGATGAAGCAGGAGTTCCTGACTTCTTTGATACAACTAAGACCCAAAATACTCGTGGCTCATATCCAATAGAATTTATTGAAAACAGAACTGCAGATAGCAAAGGAGGGCACCCACAGAACGTTATTTTCCTCACCTGTGATGCTTTTGGGGTTTTACCTCCAATTTCCCGTTTAACTCCTGAACAGGCCGCATATCATTTCATTTCAGGATATACCGCAAAGGTTGCGGGTACAGAAATTGGAGTTACCGACCCTGAGGCGACCTTTTCGGCTTGTTTTGGTGAACCGTTCATGCCAATGCACCCTGGAGTTTATGCAGGCCTCCTATCAAGAAAAATGGCAGAACATAATGCAACTTGCTGGCTCATCAATACTGGTTGGTCTGGGGGTCAATATGGGGTTGGAAAGAGAATGAAAATCCCTTGGACTCGTGCCATGTTGAATGCTGCCCTTGATGGAGATTTGGATGATGTTGAATTCATTATCGATCCTCGCTTCAAAATCGAGGTTCCAACAACTTGCCAAGGCGTTCCTTCTGAAGTTCTGCAGCCTCGAAAAACTTGGCAAGATGCAGCCTTATTCGATATAACCGCTGATAAATTAGCAAGAATGTTTCAAGCCAACTTTACTCGCTATGAAAACGGTGTTTCCGATGCAGTCAATTCAGCGGGCCCTTCACCACTAGTTTGAAGAAAAATCAAAGAAAATCAGAAAGCGAAAGTTGCTTTGCTTTATCATTATTGAATAAGCTTTCAACACTTGCAGCTAGCCATTCAACATTTTGTTTTGTATAGTGGTCAACTCCATAAGTTTCCATAACGTGTTTAGTGACCTTGATGTATTTCCTAACCGCACCTTGGGAGACAGTAAGGGCAAGGTTTCCTTTGCAAGTTTCTCTCCCCCCACTTGAAACACCATGTGATCCCAAGCCATAGGCTGCCCTTTTATTTGATTGAATACATTGTCCAGATAATGGCATGCGCCGGTATGAATGACCGCACGAGACGCAACGAATCTTTTGGCGGGTGAAAGCCACAAGGTTTCCCCGTAAGTCAGGTAAGAAATGGGAACGAACTACACTTGATGCCACATTCTTCACATCTACGGCCCGCAACCTCCCACCAAGCCGGAGTTGACCATTCATCTTGTCAACCATAGTCTCCAGTGTTTTGTATGCAGATAAGGCAGGACCTTCATCTATACATCTAGTATCATGGGTATATCCATAACCCCTGACAGCACTGACATTTCCTAACCTATTTTCCACAATATCCAGTTCCTTTTCAAGCACTTTTGGGTGAACTTGTTGTTTACTTGCTTCATAAAAGGAAGAAGGGTAGTACCACGAAGCATCAACATTAAGCGCTTCTTTATCAACTTCAGTGGGATTCAACCTAGTTGTCAAAACGAGGGGTGCATCCATCTGCCCACCGCGGTTGGCAGGTAGGATCTTTTTGCTGAAATTTAACAAACCATCCATCAATAACATAATTGCATCTTCATCTCCATCGCAATTTCTGCGTTTTGAAGCATGGAATAAGGTATGTGCATAACCCCCCGATGAATTTGACCAACCAATTATTCTGCTCAATACACCACCAGATGTATGTGGCGCTAACCCTATCAATAATTGTCCAATCAGGTCTTCGGCAACTTCTGCATTGTAAAAGCGAGGTAGGCCGTAAAACCGTTCTAACAAATCATCGAGGTACTTTGCAGTACGAAGAAAGAAGTCTGCACCCGCCTTGCTGACAATGAAATCTTGAGGAAAAATTTCCATCATTTGAGTTCCTGATTCTAAGGCATTCCCATCAATATCATGTGAATATCCAAGATCCAATAAACGAGGCCAAGGCACACCTATTTCGTCAGCAGTAAAGTGAGTTATTGGTACATCACTCATATCAAATCTAACCGTTCCATCTCTGAAAACTGGAACGCCATGTGTAGCTCTGAGGATTCCTTTTTCTAAAGCCTCAGGAGTTTGATCTCTCGACATCAATTTTTTTAAGCCCTTAATTTGTTTAGGTAATCTACCAAGCCCTAAATTCACTCTGGCCTTTTCCATCATACTTGCAATCTTAATGGTCTGCTGAACACCTCTACGGCGGCCTCCTTTCT
Organism: Deltaproteobacteria bacterium; assembly: GCA_028344335.1. GTDB lineage: Archaea > Thermoplasmatota > Poseidoniia > Poseidoniales > Poseidoniaceae > UBA226. Next base: position 6,992 of record JAOMAZ010000005.1, read on the forward strand.
TTTCATTGTCCAGGGGTGGCATTTCACTGCGGCCACCACAGACTTGTTGTGTTTCTTCTTCGATAATGTTACAGCGAAGAGTAATCGTTGTCTGGCCGCACTTTTGACACCGTCGTTTTCCAACATCGGCACGGTAACTATCTTTGTCAACTGCAACCGACATCAGGCGCTGAGGTCCTCCATCTGCACCGATTGGGAACAAGGAGTGAACAACAGGTTTTTCTCTTGGTGCAGCCTTTTCGGGTCTTCCCATTCTAGCCCCAATTCTAATTGAAACACTATTTTCCCATCTTAGGCTGCTGCATTTTCGAACAAGCCATAGACATCCGGTTATTGCATGTTCATCTTCAAGTGTTTTTGCAGCAAACAAACTTTCCGCATTCTTTGGACCAGGATCCTCAACCTTCGCCATCGCTTCTTTACCAATTTTATCTGTTTCAGAAATTGTTGCCCCTTTTTGTCTTGCTTCAGTTTCAGCACTAATCCTCACCTGCCGCCTTTTGGAATTAAGGGAATCAAGACGGGAGTTTTCTTCTGAAATGGCAATTGAGGCTGCCTGTAGTTTCTGGATTCTGTCTTCGAGGTGGCTTGTTGCCTCTCTTAATCTAATAACTTTGGAATTCTTTTTCTCTAAACCAAGGCCTTCAAGCAAAGCCTGCCAGCCTGAAGTTATCAGCAAATCATCACCATCATGATGATGGGGTAGTCCAAGTAATAGGGCTGAAACTTTGGCAAGACCGTGCTTTTGTAATAAGGGAAGAGAACTCTGATGATGATCAAAAATCAACTCAGGAATTGTTTGTTCCCCCCCTGGTCGAACATTCTCTTTTTTGTCCTCAATAATCAGTTTGTGAGACCAACCTTTGACAGCACCTTTGATTCTCAATTGGTTATCATCTTTTATCGGCATTGCTTGAACATCTTCTTTCAATGGCCTGACTGACGATAGAACAGTTTCAGATTTTTCAATTGTTGCATTTTCTAATAATTGCATCAAAGGCCCAACCCAGGGAAGTGGATAATCCGACCACCAAGGGTTATGGGGAGGAGGTAATGAAGTTCCAAAGTCTTGGCTAACATTTTTTGCTTCTTCCCACCGAAGTTTCATTTTTCTAAGTGTTAAATGCCAATGCCGATTAATTGGAAGTGGCGGCAAATCAGCTCTTTTTATTCCTAAGGATGATATCAATTTCTTAACCTGTTCTTCACTTGTCATTTTTTCAATCAGTTCACTTGCCCACCAATCTACACAATAACCAGCAGGGACCAATTCCTTGTTATTCTCCATGAATTCCCCATATCCCAAAGCAATCTCGCCATTATCCCAAATAGTGATAGTTTCCGACTCGATATTTTTCCATGAAACAGCATCATCAATTCTCAAAAAGCGTCCATCTCGAAGGATAGTCCATGGCCCTTCTAATTCATCACATGGAGTGACTGCACAGGCTTTCCCAGGGCGCTCAATTTTCATTTGCGTCCCAATCGTTAGAAAGTCGTCCATGGCAGCCATTCCAGCAGCATTTATCGAACCAGCAGCCAATCCTGACGCCCGACTGCGACCATACCTCAATCTGAATCCACCTCTAGCAAGTGGTTCTCCAAAGACGGGTCTTCCTGCAATAATATCCTTCATAAATTTACTAATTGGCTTAACACGCTTACTCTTGAAAGAGTCTGAATTATCGGCATCCTTGTTCTTTTTTTCAGCAAATTTTGAGATGAATTCCCAGCCTGCAACATTCATTCTCTCTGTGTGTTTCTGAATCTTAGGGGCTTTGAGACACATACCTTCTCCGATGACCAAAAGTACACCACCCCGTATTCTTGGTTCATCGATATTTCTAACATGGCCATAACCACTGCATTCAATTGATTCGGTAGACTCCCCGTTGATCATTATTGGACAAGCTTTGACGATTAGGTCGACTTCTTCAGGAGGAGGCCGATATTGCAAATTACCCCGGTAAAGTCCAAATTCTTCTTTCACCCTTTCGACTTCTGGTTGAGTCGGAACATATGGGCCGATACCCAATTCCCTCCGGATCATGTCGGCGATTAGTACCGCCAATGCTTGTGCGGTTCCACCTGCTGCCCTAATTGGGCCAGCAAAGTGAAGAGAAACGAATTCTGTTCCATCAACATTGTTCAACAACCTAACTTCACTAATTCCTTCTAATGGAGCAACTAGAACCGCTTCAGTCAAAATTGCAAGACCCACACGTAAACCCACGTCTATTGAACTAACAGTTTCTTCACCATTTGCTTTGAAACGTAGGGCCACTTGTTGAGCCATTTTTATTGAAGTAGTTTCTCTATCAAATTCAGCTAACATAACCCTTATGTCGTCAGCAATTTCCATCCCATTGAGGTAATCAACCAGTAATTTTTCAGTTCTACCAGCGAGGTCAGCGGCTCGCGGAATTTCGACAAAGTCAGTATGGTCAAGGCCACACTTTCTTGCTTTTTCAGCGATTTGATAACAGGCTTCAGTACGTTCATCCATCCACTGGTGATAGTTATCCATCTCTTTTTCCAAGCGTTTCAAATAAACATCATCGAGACCTGAGTTACTGGGTCCGGCTGATGCCATACCCCTGCTGTGTTGCCGAGACCTCATCAAGTATGCGCGTAAGGCGAGACAAATTTTTCAGCGCTCAAAGGGCAACATTCATCCACGGTGGGCTTGAGGAGTAGTCGAGAGTTATGACAGTCCACGCTCCGATAAGAGAGGATGAACGTTGGCAAAGGTTGCGTGGCATGGTTGAAGAAATGGCCTATTTAGAGGCCGAAGAAGACCAATGGTTCACCCTCGCAAGTGGGAGAAAGAGCAAACACTTCTTTGATACTAAGCCCGTAATGATGCACCCGGAAGCCAGCCAATTACTAGGGGCATTACTCAATGATCGCTTAGATGAGTGGGGGCCTGACTTAGTTGGAGGCCTTGAATTGGGCGCAGTGCCATTGACAGCAATTGCAATATCAACTTCAGTAAGTGATTGTCCAAGAGTAGGTTTCATGGTTCGCAAGGAAGCAAAGGGCAGAGGTGGAAGGAAAACCAACAACCCACCGGGTGTTGAAGGCTCTTCGATAGCATCAGGAGGAAAAGTCGTAATTTTGGAAGATGTTACCACAACAGGAGGTTCTTCTTTGAAGGCTCTCCGGAGACTAGAAGAGAATTCCCCTTGCGAAATCCTTGGCGTCATATCAATAGTTGATAGAGCAGAAGGTGGTGCAGATACCTTTGCACAAGCAGGAGTTAGATTTGAATCATTATTCACATTGAGTGATATCGCAAAACCCTGAGGTGCAGCAATGCAAGAACCTCCACGATTCGCTGATTCTGAATCATACCAAGGCGAGGCCGTACCGATTCCAAACGGACCAAGTGCTTTACTAGTGCATTTGGATAACACCGCTCGCCGCTTAACTACACCATGGCAAATTTGTATGATTAGGGCGGAACTATTACGAAATTGTTCACTTCCTGAAGGCGCAATATTAGACCCTGCTTGCGGAGCAGGTTTGCAAGTATCAGCACTTGCTAATGCTTTGAAGAAGGATGTATTGGCAATTGAATTAAATCAAGAAAGGGCTGAAATGGCGGCTGCAAACTTAGCGCGAATTTCTGCATGGTTAGGGAATGAGGATGCAGGTTCAGTTATCATAGGAGATGGTACAAATTCCACTTCAATAATTAAATTATTTGAGACCAAAAAACAGATTTCATTATTCTATTTCGACCCTGCACGCCCTAGTGGTAGTACTACCCACGAACTTTCAGAAATGAGGCCCTTGTTGAATGAAGTCCTTGATGCTTGGAAAAACCACCTAAATGAAACCGACTCTGGGCCGGCGATTGTACTGGATTTATCACCGCGACTTTCAGAATTAAGACGGTTGGAAGTTGAAGAATTAATCGAGGAGCGGTGGCCAAAAATTGCAAAAACTTGGCAATGGGCAAGCCGAGGTTCAGGAAGAATAGATCGCCTTAGTTTGTGGTTAGGAGCCGCTGCAGATCCTCAAAACGAACGGCGATTTATTCGCATCCCCCCATCAATTCACTCTGAGCCATTAATTTTAGGAAGTGGTGAGCATAGTTTCTCAAAACCTACTGAAGACAGAACCTTTCCACGAAAGGGGGAATTATTGACTATGTTGGACTCAGCTTTGGTTTCTTCTGGAATGGCATCATCTTGGCTCGAAACTGTTTTGCAAGAAGGCGACGAATTCCAATGGCAAAATATAACTGGACGCAGGCCAATTGTTACTCATAAGGAGTCATTGTCATTTGAACACCCTCTTGACTCTAAATTGATTCAAGCAAGTGGTCGAATTATATCACTCATCAGCTCACCATTAGAAATGGAGCATCTACATAATTTCATAGAAAAATCAATAGATGCAGGTATTGGGAAATTAACATTACGAGTTTCCCTTAATCCAGAACTACAACCAGTGATACAACGGGAATTAGACATTTGCTTGCGCAGAAGTAGTGGTGCAAAGACAGGGTTCATTACTAGAACATCAGAAGAAGATCATTTACTACTATGTATTGATGAATAAATTAGCCGCGCAGTCAGGCGAATGCGCGTCGCGCCCTTGATATACGAATGGTCGGTCGCAGCCATGCCCGGGAACCCCGGTTCCCACCTACGTCTTCGGATGTGGGTGCCAAAGGAAGGGAGGAAATAGTATGGCAAAAGCCGCAGAAAAAGAACTAGGAGAGGATTTCTCCTACATAATTAGAATGGCCGATACGGATGTAGATGGTCTGAAAAAACTTCAGACTGCCTTAACCAGTGTACGTGGAATTGGTAACCGAACCGCAGCAATGATTTGTGATGTATCTGGTTTAGACCGCAACCGATTAGCAGGACACATGACTTCAGAAGAGCAAGAACTTCTTCGTTCAGCAATTGAAGAATACTCACAGACCGCACCTACATGGATGCTCAACCGCCAGAGGGACCCAGAGAGTGGAGAATACTTCCACGTATTTGGACAAGATGCTAAGTTGACACAGGAAGATGACATCAGCCGCCTTCGTGCAATCAAGGCATACCGTGGTGTTAGACACGCAACCGGAAATAAGGTTCGTGGACAGCGTGGCAGGTCGAATGGACGCAGTGGACTCACACTTGGAGTCCAGAGGAAGAAGTGAGGTGTTTTAGATGGGTCATCCAAAGTTTTCACGCCCCAAGTATGATTCTCCAGCCCACCCCTGGAAGGCAGCAAGAATCGAAGAAGAGCACGCAATCCGCACCAATCATGGCCTCAAAACTATGAAGGAAATATGGAAGGCAAAATCTGTGCTACGCCGCTACAGAGGACAAGCCATGAAGTTGATTGGCCGAGTCGATATGACTACAGAACATTGGCAAGGAGAGAAGCAAGACATGATTCTTTCAATGTACAATAAGGGATTCATCGCCAACGACGCAACTCTGGACGATGTTCTTTCATTGGCTGTTGAAGATGTACTCAATCGTCGTCTTCAAGCTCAAGTCTACTACAAGGGTCTTGCAATGTCAATGAAACAGGCTCGACAACTTGTTGTTCACGGACACATCAGTATTGGTGATCAGAAGGTTACTATCCCTTCGTACCCAGTATCACGTTCAGAAGAAGAGGAAATCACCTACGCTCTTGGTTCAGACCTACACAGTGAGAATCATTCAATCCGTCAATCGATTGAGGGAATTCGACAATCCGCTGAATATGGTGAAGAAGAAACCGTCAAGCCAGAAGTTGCGGAAGATGAGGCAGAAGTAATCGCAGATGCAGTCGCCGCTGCCCCTTCTGCAGAAGACACAATCCCAAAGGAGAGTGAGGCCTGATGTCCCGCAAAGCTATCGTAAATATTTACTCATCTTACAACAATGTCTTGATGACCGCTACAGATTTGACTGGGGCAGAAACCATTGCTAAGTGTAGTGGTGGACAAGTTGTCAAGTCTTCAAAGGACAGCGGGGGACAATTTGCTGCAACACGTGCAGCAGAGAAACTCTCGGATATGTTGAAAGAAAGGGAATTTACACAAGTTATCGTAAAGTATCGCGGTCAAGGTGGAAATAAATCTAACAATACTGGGCCAGGCGCTCAAGCAGCAATTCGTGCAATGACTCGCGCTGGTATGACAGTTACCAGAATCGAAGATGTAACACCCATTGCTCATGATGGAACTAAGAAGAAAGGCGGACGTCGCGGACGCCGTGTTTGAATTGGAGGAATTAGTATGAAGACACAGATAATAGATGGTTGGCCAAAAGGAAACCGTATCAAGATTTTAATCACAGATACCGATGCCGCTCAAGCTAATGCAATTCGCCGCACAATCCTTGCAGATGTTCCAAAGATGGCAATCAGTAAGGTACGCTTTGAACTAGGACAAACCCAAGACCAAAAGGGAGAGTATTTCGAATCAGTTAATGCACTACCAGATGAGGTTATTGCACACCGTTTAGCAATGATTCCAATCCCAACCTACCTTGACGAGTTTGTTTTCCCAGAAGACGACCCAGCAAATGAGGGCTTACCAGAAGACCAATGGGGGAGTCCTGCGAGCCAGATTATCTATCATTGTTCAATCCGTGGACCTTCTTCAGAGAACAAAGAGGAAACAAAAACGGTGAGAGCGGGAGACCTCAATGTATTGGGAGAAACAAAATTGCAGATCTCTGAATCACACCAAGATATCCCATTAACAATTTTACTTCATGGACAATATTTGGAATTCTATGCATATGCAACTCTTGGCCGTGGTAGAGACCACGCAAAGTGGGCACCAGCATCAGCAATCACCTTCCATCAGCGTGAAGTTGCAGTTCTGAACAACAAGAAGAAAGCAAAGGTTCTCTTTGATCTTGATTTGGGAGTATCTCAGGCTGATTTCGGAAAGGATGGACGCATAGATGATATCAACATGGTTGAGAAAATGCGTAAGGCAATGGCGCAAGTCAGCCAAGGAACAGGTAGAGATGCAGGTTTCGATAATGCAATCAGTATGGAGAAGGTAGACGGAGAATTCGTCTTTTCTTTCGATACCGATGGGTCTCTTTCACCAGAGGCAGTGTTCAACCAAGCCTGTGAAACTCTATCTTCTCGTTTCGTTCTACTAAACGAAGAATTAGACACAGTTCTTGCTTGATTCTGCGACAACACCATTTGAAAGACTACGACGTCCTGATTTTAGGGGCGGTAATATGAGTGAAGCTATCGCAACCTGTGGCGGACACATCACACTGCTATTCAGTATTCATTCAGATTCTGAAGATTTGATGCAACAAGGTAGTCGTGGTGCCGGCTTCAATGTTGAAGCAGGAGTAATTTGCAAAGTTTCAACTAAAGCACTTGAGAAAGACGAAGATTTTTCAATGAACATAGCGGTATTTTCTGATGGAGTACAAATTGAGGATGAAGACATTTCATTTCTTTATGTAGATATTTTGGAGGAGTATCTTCAGCGGGGCCTTCTAGATGAATCGCTGGCTTACACAATCGATGTACAATTGGAATTACCATTATCTCAAGGCTTTGGGATGTCAGCAGCAGGTTTGATTGCTTGTTCAACTGCACTTTCCGAGTTGCATAACTTGGATATCGACGCAGCGCAAATTGCCCATCTCATCGAGAGGCGCAATTCCTCTGGCTTAGGTGATGTTTTGGCCTCCACTGTTGGAGGGGTAGAATTGAGACTTGAACCAGGAGCGCCAAACTTGCAAGGGGAAGCCATTTCATTTGCTTTTGATAGCGAGGTAATCCTTTGTTGGGATTCAAAAGCAAAGCGGCATACAAGTACTTACATTGATAATGAGCATTGGAAATCTTCAATAAGTTTAGCTGGAGAAGATGCTATGTTAAAATTGAGGGTTGGAGACTGGAAAGCCAACAGGTGGCCAGATTTAATCAAAGAAGCACAACTATTTTCTGAAAAATCAGGGATGATGGAGGAAAAAACCCGCGTCCATTTGTTAAGGAGAGTGGAGAATAAATTACCGGATGGGTATGTGGCACTTCTCTGTATGTTAGGTACATCGGTCTGTATTATTCCTGAACAAGCCGGAGAAATCCCAACCTCTCTAACCGACTCATTGGAAGGGATTGATTACTTGAGGACTTGGATTTCATAAATCTACCTTTTTTTGAAGTGGCGATAAATCAAGTGGAGAAGCATCTAACAGAATAGTACTTGGAATATGGAGATTGGCACAAAACCCATGTCTGAACACAATAGCACCTTGGCCCCACTCTTCGACATATCTTGCCATTTGTTTGATAGTTTTCTTGCGTTGAAAACCAACATCAGCGCCATAGTAGTGTTTAGCATCCACCCATCCAATCGGTTCACCATCAATGCGTACATCATCTAAGAGGAGGATATCCGGAGTTTTTACTGGTCGACCATGTTCAGCCATTTGTTCAGAAGAAATTTGGGCCTGAGTTCTGTATCGAACCCCTTTTGAATCAAAATAATTGCATAAAACATCCTCAAAAGTTTCGGCTCTTTCTTGAGTTTCACTCTGGTCTACATTGGAGACTCTGTCAGCCTTTTCGGCCTTTTTGAATTGTTCTAAATCCCTTTCATTTAACCGTGCTTCTGGGTCTCTCAAGGATTCTTTTATTTTACTTTTTGACCATCCCCGTGCTTTGAGGATAGCACGAAATAGATTCATCGGCGGGAAATCAAAACGCTTGGATAAGGCCACAATATCATCACCATTTTTGTATAAGCGATTCAAGTGTAATGCTTTGTTTTGAAGGATTCTAAAGCCATAAACGCTCTTTTCTTGTAAAACTGCTGACCTTAAACTTAAGGCTTGGTCAAGGCTAATGGATAAATTTTCAATTTCATTTTTTAATGCATCGACCTGTTCATCCGTAAGCCAACCCCATTCTCCTTTTTTGACGACTTTATTGATGGCCTCAGCCTCAGCTTTCAAAGGAACAGGATTTGTTGGCCATTCGACATTAATTATCTTAGGTGATAAGTCTCCATCGGGAAAGGCCATTGGTTTTTCTGATTGACTGAAGCGTCCAAATGCTCTCTCTCTCGAATCCGCCTCTTCCTTAGCGTATTTTTTCTTACTCTCACCAATAGGTGGTCCACCATGGCTCCGTTTTTTGCGCGGGCCACGGCCTCCATTTTGAGCCATATTAACATATCGCGGAGCGAGGAGGCTCCATCAATGCGCCGGCTACAATATCTCAAAAAATCTGCAAAACCGCCTTAGACACGCGAGCATTGGTTTCAAGGAGGTAGGCCGAATCGCGAAACTATGAATTCAAGCCGAGCCATCTTATTGTGCGCGCTCATGCTCTTCAGTACCACACTATACGTAATTGAGTGCGGCGCTTCAGAAAAATCCGAAGACATTACTGAAAATCCATATTTTATTGCAGGGAGAGATGTATCTGGATGGACATTGTCGGCTGGTGGATTTGATAATGATTATGTTAAATCGATAGATATCGGACCAGATGGTTCCACCTATATTGTGGGCGTATTTATGTCATCAATGTTTAATGGTGAAGAGGGCCATGAAGCTGAAGGAATGCAAGGGGACGAGGACTTCTTCGTAGCTAAAATCTCCCCTAGTGGAGATTGGATTTGGTTAAAATCAGCGGGTTCAGTTGGAAACGATAATGCTTATGATATCAGTGTGGATCCAAGAGATGGTTCTGCATATTTGACTGGTGCTTTTTGCCTTGGAACAGCAGGTATGGAATGTATGCTAAACTTATCTGGTGTTTCTCAATTAAATAAGATTTCAGATGATGACGAAGGAGATGGATTCATTGCTCAAATCAGTAGTGATGGCCAGTGGCAATGGGCTAAGAGATTCGGGACAAGCCTTGATGATCAGGGATTCAGCGTTGTCAATGATGGTGCAGGAAATATTTATCATACGGGATTATTTACAGGAATGTTAGATATTGGCTCAGATTCACTGCAAGGATCTGAATCATACAATCTATTTATTGCAAAAATAGATGATACCGGTGTTTGGGATTGGGCTACTTCAATTTTCACTCCAGATGGGATGGAGGTTTTTGGAGACATTTGTATAGATTCAATGGCTCGACCTTTGGTAGTTGGCACTTTTATTAACAATGCAATTTTTGATATGATTGGAGTGGAATCAGCAGGCGGCAGCGATGTTTTTGTTGCGCGTTTAAATTCTACTGGGGAATTTACTAATGCTATTACAGCAGGAGGCACAGGTGATGATTGGGCCCATGGATGTACAGTCAATAGCCAAGATGAACTATTTTTGGTTGGCAACTTTGAGAACACCATCACTGCTGAAAACCTCACTGCTACTAGTAATGGCTGGATGGATGCTTTTGTGGCTAAAGTATCAAGCAATGTAACTTGGAAAACTTTGACTACATTTGGCGGACCTGGCTATGAAGTAGCAAAAGATGTAGCCATTTCTCCAAGCGGGGAAGTTATAGTATCAGGTGAATTAAGTTCATCTTTTACAATTGGTCAAGATAATTTAACCACTTCCGGTTCAAACGATGCCATGCTAATCTCAATGCAAGAAAACGGCACTCTGAACTGGGGTCTTAGTGCAGGTGGAGATGGAGAAGATAGTGGAGAGGGAGTGGTCATTGACTCTCAAGGCACCACCACTATTGTTGGAACCTATCATAACACCGCAGATTTCGGCCCATATAGCAACACAAGTGTGGGAGACTCTGATATTTTTCTCTGGCAATACGCCAAGGATATTGATGGCGATGGAATCGTAGATGGCGGAGATAATTGCCCTCACACTGCTAACCCTTCTCAAAATGATCATGATAATAATGGCCAAGGAGATGCTTGCGATGATGACTTAGATGGCGATGGCGTCCTCAATGGGGTTGATCTTTGTACACTAGGCTCAATTGGTTGGAACTCTACTAATCAAACCGATCACGATGGAGATGGTTGTAATGATAATGGAGAAGATCTTGATGATGACAATGATGGAATCAACGATGAAAATGATACTTGTAGCAAAGGCCCAGTAGGTTGGATTTCTAATATTGAAGAGGATGTTGATTCCGATGGGTGTGCAGATATTGATTCCGATTCCGATGGTTTGGTTGACCAAGGAGACAATTGTCCTTCAGTGATAAATCCAAATCAAGATGATCGCGACCTTGATGGAATTGGTGATGCTTGTGATGATGATGCTGATGGCGACGGAATTAGCAACTCTGACGACGATTGTCCTTCTGGAGAAGGGAGTTGGAAGGCTGATTCTTCAACAGACCATGATTCGGATGGTTGCAGAGATGCTACTGAGGATAATGACGATGATGATGATGGTGTTTCTGATAGTTTAGACGATTGCCCTCTTGGAGAGATTGGCTGGCTAAGCAGTGCTGCTGAGGACCATGATGGTGATGGTTGTCGAGATTTAACCGAAGATTATGATGATGATGGGGATGGTAAAACCGATGCTGACGATTCATGCCAAGTTGGCGTAACTGGACCTGCACCACTAGGTCAAGATAGAGATAATGATGGTTGCAACGATTTGACCGAAGATTTAGACCTCGATAATGATGGGGTGCCGAATACTTTGGATAATTGCGAAAACACTCCTCCAAATACAGAAGTAGACGCATCAGGATGTAATTCAAACCAAAGAGATAGTGATGGAGATGGAGTCAATGACATCTACGACCAATGCCCAGGAACGCCTGATGAAACTTCAGTTGACAACGAGGGATGCCCGCATAGTGATTCTGGAAATAATGGCGATTCTGGGAGCATCACAGAGGAGACTAAATCTGGAGGGACGGATATTGACCCTGTAATTCTATACGGAGGCGGAGGGGTTGCAATCTTGGCAATTATTGCAATCGTTGTTACGATGATGGGTAATAAAGCCCAGGAAGGCCGCAAGGGAGGAGGACCTTCAGAGGAGCATGAAGCAACCCCTGCCCAGCAATCGGGTGGCGGAATTGGGGCATTTACTGATGAGCAATTACAATCTGCAGGCTGGACCCCGGAGCAAATAGCAGCCCACAGATTACGTTAACTTTGCAAGTCTCTCATTTTTCTTATCGCCAACATCACGCAGAAGTCTTTCTCTCAATGCTTCGTGTAACCACATTCCTTCTTCCAATTCGATGAGGAGACCTTTGGCAAGAAGTCCCTTAGGTGGCTTGCCCTGCCAATCTGCTGCTTTAGCAAGAATCTCCCATTTTATTGGCCGTTCTGAAACCGCCAATAATGCAAGTAATTCTTTTTCCTTTTCCGGCAATACATCAAGAATTTCTTCATCCACAAACCTCAACCAATCACCATGAGTTATAGAGCCGTATAACTCCAATAATTCCATCGCTAAGGGATGGCCACCAGTCATTTTGTGGACATCTTCAGCAGCAGGAGCCTCAGCAGCATCAAATGTATCTAACCACTCTCCAAGTGCAGATATCGATAATCCTTGAAGTTCTACTTCCTTCACCTTTTCACGAATATGTACATCCCTCCTATCATAGAAACTAGGACGAGTTCTACTAACCATAAGTAACTGCAGAGGAGATTGAACCGCGACCTGAAGGAGGGCGCCCAATAAGTCCGATGCATTCTCAGTGATATGGTGAACATCGTCGAGGACAATAAGAAATGTTGGTGGCGGTAAATTGGAATTATCACTCCTTCCAAAACGTTCTCTTATTGTAGTTGGATCAGTTAAGTATGCTAACAACCTTCTTCGCCAAGCATCAACATCGAGTTCAGCTCCAGGAGTTAATGGCAGAGTATCCATTAATTGATATGGGTCATGTTTGTCATCAATCCCAAGTCTGTGCAATAGGCTAACTGCAACTCCAAGTTCCCTGTCCCAAGATTGGCAAGGGTACCAACAAACCGATAGTGTAGTTTCTTTTTCCATTCTTTTATTTAGCCAATGTGCAACTACAGTCGACTTACCAATTCCTGCAACTCCTTGAACGACCAAACAAGGATGCATAGAATTTCTCCATTCATCCAATCCATCAACCGTATCTTCTCGGCCATGCACTGAGCGAGTTGGTGGAGGCTGTGTATGGTACGTTGCATGGGCTCCAGCAAGAACAGTGAGGCGCCCAGGAGGGGGGCGGGATTCTTGGTCCTTTTTTCGAATGGGGCCAAATCTAATATCACCATAAGTGAGAACGCCTTCATGTATTGCGTGCATTAAGACTTGTAATAAACTCAATTTTGCCTCTAGTCTTGTAGACACCTCATCAGCATTAATCTCTAAAAGTGAACCATCTTGATTGCGAATTAAGACAGTTGTTTTGGCCATTTCTTGGCGGCGTAATTCCGCTTCAATAACACCCGCTTTTGATAATTGCCATGCCTTTTGGCGGCGTTCTTCATTTCGAATCATCCGTGAATGTTCATGAACCAATCTTTCTTTCAGCAATCCCCGCATAGTACGCGAAACATTTGGAGGGTGTAGGGCACATGCTTCGGCTATACCGGGGCGGGTAACATTTGCAGTTACCATGTATTGGTCAATTTGATTCTCGTTCTCCAAAAGGTGTAGAAGAATCCGGTCGCGTACTGCGACTGACACCTTGGGTAAGTCCTTGGCCACAACATGGCCTGAAGTCATTCGACATCAATGATTTCCCTTAAGTGTGCACAACTCTCTCTGATAAAGAGGAAAAACACCTGCACAATTTCACCACAAGCCCTTAATTACAACATATATCCCGCAACCATGGCGCGCACCCGAGAGTATCTCGGAAGTAATTTCTTCATTGTATTATTTATTCTAATATCGGCCCCCCTGTTGAGTATTGCCACATCAGCAGCAGATACAGATGGAGATGGAGTCGAAGACCACCTCGATGACTGCCCAGTTGCAGAAGGGAACAGTACAGTTGACAGGGTTGGCTGTCCTGACAAAGACGGGGATGGCACAAGTGACAAGAATGACCCTTGGGCAATTCAGAGCGGAGGATTTGCAGAGGACACACGTCAAGGTAGTAACAACGATTACTATGCATCTCTCTTCAGTAGTGATGGAACTTACTACTTGACATCTGATGGTTCTACTATGCGAATTTGGGATACCTCTGCAAAACTGAATATCTTATCAGTTTCGATTTCTGGGATTAGCGATATTGCTTGGTCGCCTAATGGGACTTTTGTCGCCGCATCAACGAATGGTGACGAGTTGAAAACCTACTATTCAAGCAATATGACGCCACTCTTCTCTGTAGATACTGGTGGTGAAGATACACATGAATTGGAATACAGTTCAGATGGCACAATGATTGCTGTTGTCGGTGCTCGCGACGGAGGAAGCGGGGATGGACAAGTCGAAATATTTGACTCGATGAATGGAACCCTGATTCATTCATTTGAGCCAGCAGGCGAGGACCAATTCTATTCTGTCGACTGGAGTCCTGATAGTAGTCGAATAGTGATAGGTGGCGATGAGGATATTTGGGTATATGAAACTTCAACATGGACTCAAAACGCATCACGAAATACCAACAGAGGTACAATCAATGCAATCGCATGGTCTCCTGACGGTAAGTCGATTGCTGTATGTGAAGCATGGGCCAGCAACAACGGTGCAAGAGTTAGAATGATAGATTACCATTCAATGGCTGAAAGATGGGCATATTCTTCTTCAACCTCTTGTAATGATATTGAATTTTCTCCAGATTCCACCCAAGTAGCAGCATCCCATACTTACTATCAATCAGATGGGGCAAGTATTCGGGTTTTCAAAACCCATGACACTTCTGCAACAATCGTTGATACATTGGCAGCACCACGCCCTGGCGGTTGTACTTCAGGTGGTGGCGGAAACAATTGTGGGTCAATATATGGATTAGATTGGCATCCAGATGGGATGTACATTATTTCAGCCCACGGGAGAAATGACGAGGGTATTTACCATTGGACTGTTGATCCTGATATTGATAATGATGGCGTTCTAAATGCAGATGACGCATTTCCCGAAGATGGTACACAGTGGGATGATACGGATGGAGATGGCTTTGGTGACAACCCCTCTCCTGCAGCCCAACCTGATTCTTGCATAACGGTAGCAGGAACTTCAAAAGAAGATAGATTTGGATGCCCAGACAGTGATAGCGATGGCTATAGTGACCCAGATTCTACTTGGACAATAGGAGATGGAGCTGATGTGTACATCAATGACCCCGAACAATGGGCTGATGCTGATTTTGATGGTCATGGAGATAACTATCTCTATGAAGAAGAAGTAGGAACAGAACTCCATCTTCACCAGCGTGGAGATGCATTTCCATCAAACCCAAATCAATGGAATGATACCGACGGCGATGGCTGGGGGGATAATTTCGAAAACTCTTCATGGTTAGATCACAGGCCCGTGGAATGGCCAGGAATGCTTCTTACGACAGCAGAACAAGCAGATGTATTCCCATTGGATAGATATCAATGGCAAGATAGCGATGGTGATTGGGTAGGAGATGAACCTAACACACCGCGCAGCGACGCATGCCCTTACAAATGGGGAGATTCCTATGGAGACAGAGTAGGATGTCCAGATACAGATGGTGATGGTTTTTCAGATCCGGATGTAAATAACCCGAAGCACCCCGAAGGTGATGCAGACGCTTTCCCAAACGATCCAACCCAATGGCTGGATACTGATGGCGACGGCTTTGGTGATAACCAAAGTGGAAACAATCCAGATGATTGTTCGGGTGAAGCAGGTTCCTCCTTCGAAGACAGAGATGGTTGTCCTGATATGGATGGGGATGGATGGTCAAATGGCGGCGATGCAATGCAAACAGACCCAACCCAATGGTTAGACCGAGATGGAGATGGTTACGGAGACAACCCTAATGGCAGCAACCCAGATGCCTTCCCAGATGATGGAACACAATGGTCTGACCGTGATGATGATGGATACGGAGACAACCCAATTGGAATAACTGGTGATTGGTTTCCTGATGACCCAACTCAATGGCATGACTTCGACTTTGATGATTGGGGGGATAACCCAAATGGCAGTCGCGGAGATGTTTGCCCAGGTGAAGCCGGACCTAAACCAAAATCCTCCGCAGATGAAGGAAACCCCTTAACTCGAGGATGTCCAGATTATGATGGAGATTATTACCCTGACCCTGTTGATGCTTTCCCACTTGACCCTTTCCAGTGGAATGACACTGATGGTGATGGCTGGGGCGATAACCAAGCGGTTGCCAATGGCGATGATTGTCTAGACGCTCCAGGAACAAGTAGTGAGGCAAATTTACAGGGATGCCTAGATTCAGATGCAGATGGGTGGGCAGATGAAATCGATGCTTTCCCATTTGATTCTTACCAATGGTTGGATACAGACAATGATGGTTGGGGTGATAATTACATCTGGGAAAACCACTCACTCAATTTGACGATGGACGGATACCCTATTCGTGTTGAAATGGGAGACGCTTTCCCAGAAGACTCAACTCAATGGTCAAACATTGATGGAGACCTAAGAGGCGATAACCCCAATGGTATTCATCCTGATGCTTTCCCATTGATTTATACTCAATTGTTCGATTCTGACGATGATGGTTATGGTGATAATTTCACCTCCGGAGCATATGAGCCCGATGACTGTTCCTGGGCAGGCGCGTCATGGAGAGATCGTTTCGGGTGTTCAGATTCTGATAATGATGGTCAAAGTGATGAATATGATTCTTGCCCTTGGGATCCTGAAATTTGGGAATACAATAACGCAGGAGTTGACTGCAAAATAACTGAAGATCCGTCTAAAGCATCTGATGATAAGTCCAGCGGTGCAGCCAATGGACTTTTGGGAGATAACACCAATTTACTTTGGATGGGTGGAATTATTGCATTCTTAATGTTTGCATTATTAATTGCTCAGGTTGGAAAGCAAGCAGCCCGCAGAAGTGGCAGAGTCATGGTCACTGATGGGGCTATGGAGATTATAGCAGCAGAGCGCCAAGAAGAAGAAGAGGCCCGTCAGCAACAGTGGATAGATTACTATGTTCAAATTGGTGATTTGGCCAAAGCCAAGGAATTAGGTTGGGAGGACCCTGCCGACTTACCGCAATGGAAGCAACATGAGTTAGAGCAGGCTGCTGAAGCAGATGCAGTAATGCCGACAATGGTTGACTTGGAAGATATTTAAAACAGATTTCAAGATTAGTTCCGAGCCTTTTTACGGCGTGCCTTTTCTGCTAAACTATCATCAAATGCCAAGAATTCCAAAGCATAAAACTCCTCTTTATTTCCTGCAGCTATTAATGCCTCATTTTTATTTAGTAATTCTGATACTGAAAGGAATGTAGGGATGCTGCCATCAGAAACTGAATATTGATGCCCAGGGAGGACTAGCCAATCTGAGGGAAGGCCCTGTAAAACCGCTTTCAAATAAACTAGGCTTTGATGCATTTCTTCCAAGTCCCCACCAAATAAATCAGTCCTCCCACAGCGACCCAAGAAGAGACAATCCCCGCTGATTATGACACCATTACCAATGATTGTGATATGACCTGGTGAATGGCCAGGAGTACAATGGATTTCGAATATCAACTCTCCAACTTTGAATGTAGTAGTTGACAGTGCAGAGTGAGTGAAACGGCCGTTATCTGGGCCAGCCCACCCGCGCTTTTCTTCATCTTGATGCAACCAAATTTCAACACCCGTATCGAATAAAGTTTGGACCCCCCTTGTATGGTCCCAATGGCTATGGGTCAAAAGAGCGGATTTTAAGTTCCAATCATTCTTTTTGCAAGCTGCTAGCCAATGTTCTCCTGAAAATGGGTCAACAATACAGGCCTCTCCAGTTTTTTCGCAAACCAAAAGGTGATTCAAATTATCCCATTCGCCCAACTGCGCTTGAATTACGGTCATGCCATTGCCGGAGAGGATACTGCTGTTCACAACCCCCACACAAGCATCTTAGCAATCAAATCTGTGCTTGGCCCCTATGGGGCCACAAAAAGACTGTACCGTAACCTTTCAAGAGGAGTAGAGATTCTCAAGTAAATGATGGGAGCAGCCGCGTTTGTGAGAAGAGGTGCCGTGTTGGCTCTGGTTTTTCTCCTTTTATTGCCGGTTATTGCAGCTACTGCCGACGAATCTGAAACCCAATTAGAGTTGAGTATTGAAGGTTTAACTGTGCCACAGCGAGGCTATTTTATTGACGGAGATGTGATTTCTTTTGATGTTGTTTTGAGCAACCCTGGAAGTACAACAGTTTCAACAAACACAAACCCCGACTGTCCTGCATCATTCCAAATAATGCAATCAGAAGTTCTTTTTGATTCATTTATTGAAGAAGGTTGCAGAAACCAAACCCGCGATATTGAAATCAATGCTGGAGAGAGTTTAGTTTTGGAGTCCTTTGAATATGCATTAGACAATCTCGGGTTCGGGATATTCAGCATAGTTGGCATATCCTCCTCAAGTGGTCATTCATCAACTATTGATTTTACATCTCAAACTCAAACTGATTTACTTTCAAATCTCAGTCTAGAAGTTATCGTAGCACAGACTCAAAGTGGAGATGACATCAATGATGAACTTGAAGCAGTGGAAGCAATTGTCCGCCTCGTAAATTTACAAGATACAACCATACAGATGAGTGTCGATGATAATTGCCGATACCAAGTAGTAGTTGAAAATGAATTGGACATACTCTCTGATTTGCCATGTAGTGGAGGGCATTCATCTATACCTGCCTTTGGAGTCGTTGAAATTGGTTGGTTGAGCCTTGATGGCTTTAGTGATGGGCAACATACTTTGCAAGTTTCACTTCCAGCCCAAGATGATTTTTCTGCCTCAACTCTATTTACTTGGGTGAATAATAACCAATCTGCAACAACTGGTCTAGAAGCCTCAATACTTCTCAATAAAGAGGGAAGTTATGGTTCTGGAGATACGCTTGTGATGACTGCCTCCGTTGATAACCCTTCAGACTCTAATGTGCAACTCACTTTCCCCTCAACTTGCAGGGCTGAGATATTCATTATCAACCAAGATGGAGTTATTGTCTATGATACAAGAGATATCCGTGTTTGTCCTGAGGTTGAAGTTAACCATGACATTACAGCAGGAAATAGCCTACAAATTCAACATTCGGCTTGGAACTTTATCGATAGAGATGGCTGTGAGTTGCAGACTGGTGATTATCGATTGGTTGTAGATGTTCCAGATTACCTGATACGCGGATATAATTACTTAACTTATGTTTCAAACGGTGAGTCACTAGATTGTGGTGCAGACAATTCATCATCTCTTGATTTCACATCCGTTGAACAAGTCAATGAGAGCAGCATCGAAATAGCCGCAACATTCACCGTAGAAGATGTACGTTGGGCTCAACCATGCCGAATGACAATCAAGTTGTATGACGAGACATTCTTACTTTCCGAACAAGTTCAATCGTGTGGGGAAGAATCAGGTTCTCGTCAATTACCGAGTTCAGATTTAATTTTTGAAGACCTTTATCTCCACATGTATAATCAACAAATGGAATTATTGGCCGATGGGATTTATCGTATTGATATCAGCACTAATTCATGGCCAAGTGCAGAAGCTAGCCTGCACTTTGAATGGCCACTTGAGGTAATCGTTGAAGAAGTTAAAGAAAATAATGAAGAAACAGAAACCGAGGAATCCGTTGAAGGAATAGTAGTACACGGTTCTTGGCAATTCATAACTACTGAAGGTGGTAGCTGTTGGTTACTTACTGACACATTGGGAAGAGAAGCCGTACTTTCAGATTCTACAGCAGTTGGATCTCAATGGCAACCAAGCCCAGAACTTGCGGGAAATTACACTATTTTCTATACTGAGGAAACACATCATACTTGCACAGATTATGCCGCATTCCTTTTGTTTGAAATTAAAGATGAATATATCGTTTTCCAAACCACTGAATCAATATCAATCAAAGAAGAAACTCCAGAATCCGACATCATTACTGAATATGGAGAGACAATCATCACTAGTGTTGTAGCAGTTAGTTTCTCGGCAATGCTACTCGCCTTTGTCATTTCACATGAAGGAATCAGAATTCCGTTGACTGGAGTCAGTTTAGGAATCCTTGGGCTGATTGGTCGGACCCACGAAACTAACGACGGTAAGTTCCAACGCGGTCGATTAATGGGGTACTTGACAGCAAACCCAGGTTGCCACTTCCGTGCTTTACTATCTGCTCTAGAAATGAGTAATGGCCAGTTAACTCATCACATTCGTGTCTTGGAAGATGAGGATAGGATCTGGAGGCGAGGAGATGGCCGGTTGGTACGTTTCTATCCTTCAGCAATTCCCAAGGCAACACCTGAAGATGAGTTACCTATCCCTCCTCTTTCACCTGATCCAAATAGCCTACAGGGAAAAATCCTCAGGTTATTGGATGATGATGGGCAGATGGGTGAGTATCCAACCCAATTTGACTTGGCAATTCGCCTCGAGAAGAGCCAGCAACTAATTAGTCATCATCTTCGAACTTTACAGAAGTTTGGTCTTGTTGAAAAGAAGAAATTTGGGGTTCGAAACCGCTACAAATTAACACGTGAAGCGCTGTTTTTGTTGGAGTCAAACGACCTCTGATAGCCCAATTGTTCTTGAACACCCCAAATCTCGCCATCAATGTCCCTGAGGTGTCATGATGGAATTCCAGCCAACAATCTCTGAACCACAATGGCAACAGCAATGGAATGAAGCGAAAATTTTCTCTACTGAAATGGATGAAAGCAAGCCCAAATTCTACTGCTTAGAGATGTACCCTTACCCAAGCGGCCGTATGCATATGGGGCATGTGCGGAATTACAGTATCGGAGATGCTGTGGCACGTTACAAGAGGGCTATGGGATTCAATGTCCTCTACCCAATGGGTTTCGACTCCTTTGGAATGCCAGCCGAAAACGCAGCAATTGCAGAAGGCGGGCACCCACGAGATATTACAGAGCGAAACATGACCAGTATCACTGAACAAATCAAGAGAATGGGTTTCTCGTATGATTGGAATCGAATGCTTAAGAGTCATGGCCCTGAATATTATCGTTGGAATCAATGGGTCTTCAAACGCTTCTTAGAAAAAGGATTAGCATATCGTGAGCATGCTCCTGTAAATTGGTGTACTGATTGCGCAACAGTACTGGCTAATGAGCAGGTCAAGAATGGCCGTTGTTGGAGATGTAGAAGCGAGGTCACTCAAAAGGACATGTCGCAATGGTTCTTGAGAATTACAGACTATGGCGATGAACTTTTATCAGGGCTCGAGGAAATAGATTTTCCACTTAATGTAAAATCATTACAACAGGACTGGATTGGTCGTTCTGAAGGTGCTGAGATAAGCTTCGGGATTGATTCGATGCCGGATGAGGAAATCAAAGTCTTCACAACTCGCCCAGATACTTTGTATGGAGCAACCTTCGTCACTCTAGCCCCAGAACATAGACTATGTGAAAAATTAGTGAAAGGCAGCCATTATGAAGCAGACTGGAAAGAATTACGCGACGAAGTTGTTCGAATGAGCGACTTTGACAGAGAAAAGGTGCTTAAAGAGAAAAAAGGAGTTTTCCTTGGACAATATGCCATCCACCCCCTGACAGGAAAACAAGTTCCAATTTGGGCTGGAAATTTCGTTATTGCCTCATATGGAACAGGTGCTGTAATGGCTGTTCCAGCCCATGATCAAAGGGACTTTGAATTCGCCAATCGTTATGACATCCCAATCAAAAAGGTTCTCTTAGCATCAATAGATGAAGATGCTGAGGCAGAAATAAAGAAGGCTTACACTGGCCTTGGTACGATGGTAAATTCAGGTGAGTTTGATGGAACATTCGGGGAAGATGCAAAGCGCGTAATTATCGATGCCCTTGAATCCAAAAAGAAGGGTAAAGGCACTATACAGTGGAAATTAAGGCCTTGGCTGATATCCCGCCAACGCTACTGGGGGACCCCAATTCCAATTATTCACTGCGATGAATGCGGACCTGTACCTGTTCCAGATGAACAACTCCCAGTAGAACTTCCTGATGACATTTCATTTAGCGGCCAAGGCAACCCCTTGGAATCATCCCCTACATTCTGTAATGTAAACTGCCCAACCTGCGATAAGCCAGCCCGCAGAGAAACCGATACCATGGATACATTTGTCGATTCATCATGGTATTTTATACGTTATTCTGATGTTCAAAACAACCTAGCCCTCTTTGACAAGAAAAAGGCAGACTACTGGATGAATGTAGATTTCTATTGTGGCGGAATTGAGCATGCACAAATGCATCTTATTTATGCCCGTTTCTGGACAAAAGCACTACGAGACTTGGGGCTTTCATCAGCAAATGAGCCCTTCCAAACCTTGCTCTGTCAAGGCATGGTCAATGCTCCAGCTCCATGGTGTGATTCTTGCGCGGTTACTCTAAATGTTAAACACAGAGGATCTCCATGTCCGCAGTGCCAAGGAGAATTATCCGAAAGGTCAGCAAAAATGAGCAAATCACTCGGCAATACCGTTAGCCCTGAAGAGATGATTGAGAGATTTGGTGCTGATACCGTGCGTTTGTTCATCCTTTTTGCAGCTCAACCAACGGCTGGCATGGATTGGTCCGATAGCGGCCTTCAAGCAAATCACAGACAAATCTTGCAATTAGTAGACATGCCTGAAACAATTCTAGGATGGAGCGGTAGTTCTTCTTCGATAGACGCGTGGTTGAAAGCAAGGATGAAACAACGATTTGCAGAATGGTCACAAGTGATGGATTCCTATGACTTGCGCAGAGCAGTTGAGATTTCACATTTTGAAATTATCAAGGATATCAATTGGTACCAGCGCCGCGGTGGCTCTAATGCTGAACTAGGGCGATGGTTGCTTGAGCAATGGACTCATATGCTTCAGGCCGCAACTCCACACCTAGCCGAAGATTGGTGGCAACAACTTGGTGGAAGCGACCTTCTTGCAAGTAGAGTATTCAAAGGACCAGGGCTACTTTCAGCAGAAGATCAAAGAGCAATCGACGATGAAATGTATCTTCGAATTGTTCTTGATGAGGCAAGAGAGAGGAAGCAATTGGCAATGCGCCACCTTGAAGTAGCACCAAAGAATTTGATTATTCAAACAACAGAAGCATGGAAAATGGATTTAGCAATCTCAGGAGTCTCTTTCCAACTTGATGGGGGAGATGTAAAGAAATTTTCCAAAGTTATCGAGACCAAGCCGTATGCACAAGGAGAAATGCGTGGGGAGGTTATCAAATTATGGCGAAAGAGAATGCTGCCAATGGTCTTCAAGTGGTCAGATATTCACAAAGCACTGTTATTGAATGGGCTTGATGAAAGTGGAGTTATTAATTCGGCTGCTGGGTTCTTGGCTGCTGAACTTGAAGTTGAATCTGTTGAATGTAGTCAAGCAGGGGAATCTTCTGCTGCTTTCCCGCTAAAGCCTTCGGTTCTTTACCAATGAAGGCATCTTTACCAGTTTCATCCCATGTGGTCAGATAACCAATCATTGAGTGCCCCAGCGGTCATTGCGCCGGTACGTTGTTCAACCAGATTGCCATTGTTAAATAATATCAGGTTTGGAATTCCACGAACTCCTAAGCGACCGGCATGTGCTTGGTCAGTATCGGTGTTAACTTTGGCAATTACCAAACCTTCTCGCTCAGCCCCGACCTTCTCTAATACCGGTCCAATCATCTTGCATGGACCACACCATGGAGCCCAGAAGTCAACCAAGACCCATTCATTGTCGCTTACTACTGATTCAAATTCTGCATCGGATACTGCCATTGGAGTTGCCATCATCTCACCTTGAGTAAATGCGAGGGTAGGGGGTCTTTCAATCCTACTATGTAGCAATTGACTCTATTCGTAAGCACTATGAGTATAGAGCCAAGCCCAACAAGCAGTGATAATCGCCCCGAGTGTTCTAACCGCCGACCTTGCCGACCTTGCTAGCGCTTGCCAAGAAGCCGTAGATGCTGGCCTTGATTGGCTCCACCTTGATATCATGGATGGAAATTTTGTACCAAACTTGACCTTTGGGCCACCAGTCATCAAGGCTCTTCGTAAGGCACTGGGAGATGGCCCCACCTTCGATGCTCACCTCATGATATCCAATGCAGAAGATTGCTGGGAGCAATACATCGATGCAGGTTGCAATCACCTTTCAGTTCATGTTGAGGCAGTCACTCACCTCCATCGTCTTTTGACTGCAATCAGAGCACGTGGCTGCGGGGCTGGCATTGTCTTGAACCCTGCAACACCTGTTGAAGTTGCCTTGGAAGTTCTTTCAGAATGTGATTTAGTATTGATAATGAGTGTTAATCCTGGCTTTGGTGGTCAATCATTCATTTCGAATGTTGAAGCAAAGATTCGCCGTTTGCGAACTGCAATTGACGCCCAAGTCGCGGCTGGTGGCCGTAACGTCCAATTACAAATTGATGGCGGAGTTAAGGCTCACAATATCGCAATGCTGGATGAATGGGGAATCACCAATGCAGTTGTCGGTTCAGGGTTGTTCAACGATTCAGCTTCACTTTCAGATAACTTAGCAGTCATCAATTCAGCCCTTGCATGAGGTGGTTGGATGACCAGGATTCTCCTGTTGACTTTACTTCACCCTTTACCCGGAAACCCTGCACGTGGTGCTTTTGTTGCTGATAGAGTCCGCCTACTTCGTGAAATGGGTTACGAAGTCAAGGTGGTGAATACCTTACCTCGGATGTTGAAGATTCACGAACAACGGAGGTCAACAATGCAAGGAGTTGCAAAAGCACCCCGCCAATTTGAGTTTGAAGAGCACCCAGTTTTAACAATCCGTTATACCGCTTTTCCAGATCATCCCTTTCCAAGTTGGACTTCTGCCTCGATAAAACGTCAGGTCAAGAGAGTTGACAATTGGCTTGGTGATTGGCGTCCTGATTTGGTTAGTGTTCACACCCTTTGGCCGGCAGCAGTTTTGGCACAAAGGTTGGCATCACGATATTCTGCACCTTGCATTGCAACAGTCCATGGACATGATATTGAGGTTGGCTTATCTGCTAATTACTCCTCAAGAATTATTCAATTGGGAAAATCAGTTCAGCAATTGGTAGTAGTTAGTGATAAATTGGCTGAAAAGATGCCTAATTCTGTAGTCATTCCATGCCATGTTGAGGTGCCTGAAAAACTCCAAAGATCGATTGAGAAATGGCAAGGTAGATGGCGCCGAGGTGAATTAGAAGTTTTATTCCCAGCCAATTCAAAGCGTCCTGAAAAGAATCATTATCTTGCCTTGCAGACCTGCCGTGAATTGGAAACAAGGGGCTGGCAGGTGAAGATTGGAGACTTGCCGAATGTTCCTAGAAATATTGTCCATGATAGAATGCACGCTTGTGATATAGCATTGATAACCAGTAGGAGAGAATCAGGCCCATTGGTTGCTCGTGAGGCAGTAGTTTGTGGATTGGCAGTTGCTTCAGTAGATATTGGAGACTTGAAAAATTGGCTACCTTCTGAGTGCATTGCTAAAGAACGGACGCCAGAAGCACTGGCTGATGCGGTTGAAGCAGTTTTGAAATCTGAAAAAATTATTAAATTGCCAGAAATATTTGAGAAAGAACATATTTCTAGGGAATTAGAGAAACTATTCACTCGCATTCTGAATAAATCTTGAACTCTGGTTTCATCAATAACCAAGGCATTAAACAAAGAATAACCCCAATAATAATACTTGCAGGCAATGAAACAGAATTATTCAGCCCTAACCAGACGGCGAATACCGCGGCACTGAAACAAACAATACTTACTATCATGTAACTTTGATTTCCATCAAAGCCAGTGGTTGAATGATGAATTGATGAGAATAATAGTGCAATGGCCGCACTAATGCTCGAGACTACAGCCCCCATTACTCCCCAAGCAGGAATTGCAAATATTGCAACGATGACAGCAATTACTGCTGCTTCACCAAGCATCCGTGTGAATAGCCACGGTCTCTTACCCGCACATACTTCGACATAGGTTGGTACAGCTAACATGGTCGCCGCCCAGCCTACTAACATCAAAAGGAATAATTCGAATGCAGTTCTACCCATGCTACCATCATTATATTGTTCTGGGAAAGCTAACGGGAAAAGGAAGTAGACAACAATTGCCCCACCTATCATACCTATTGGAATTAGGAGGTTTACGAGATTCCGTGCTTTTCGAACTTCACTGAGAGTTACTTGAGACTCTTTTCTTGAATCACCAAGGATAGGTAAGAAAGCCGCTCTCATGGCTTGAGGAACGGTTAGGCCCGCCAAATATGCAAGATATGCTACATGGAATAATGCTGCACTGGAGTAGGTATCCCAACTTGCTAACATGACCTTTTCCATTCTTCCAAGGAGTGGCAGAATACCGAGTGTTACAGCAAAAGGAAGGGCTGAGAGGAGTAATTGTTTGGCATCGAGCAGTACATCTTCACCTTCCTCCCCAGTATAGAGTAGGGTCGTTTTCTCACCCCTCCATACTGCATATCCCAAACTGATTATGACCCCACTTAGGAATGATAGTGCATACCATGTTGGGTTTGAAACTCCATTCCAAAGAAGAATTGCATAGCCTGAGGTAACTGCGAATCTCTCAAGCACTTTGACTACTGCTTCTTGTCTTGCCTCTCCTAGGGCTCGTAGTGCACTCCTATGGGCATAGGTGAAGATGTGGAAGATTGGAATCAATGAGCAACAAATCAACAATAGAACAGGAATATCCGGCCAAATGAGAAAGCCGCTAACTAAACCAATTGGCAGAAAAATTGCTGCCAAGACTGCTTGAATCTTCAAGGTCCTATGGACCAAGCCTCTAGCTTGTCCTCGGGCTCTTGGGATATCTCGAGTGATGATAGTGGGTAATCCAGCATCAATTAGCATAAACATCAAGGCAAAGGCATCAATGAGTACAATGAACAATCCATACTCTTCTGAGAGAAGAGCATGTGTCAGAATGACCTGCCCAAGCAAGCCTGCAAAGATAGAAACCAGGTCAGCCGCAGTTAACCAAACACTGTCACGCAGCAGTTGTGGGCGCCTCTCTTCACCCCCTACCATGTAGGCTGCGATGAGACAATGGTTGAAAGCATCCTTGCCCCCGCAGGTAACCGGAGAAGCAGATGCCGAGCGTAGAATGGATGTCCGATGAAGTACGAAAAGTGCTTCCAGATGCCCAAATTGAGGTTGTTGACCTAACGGGTTCAATGGACCATTTCCACGTTCGTGTTATTTGCGAAAGTTTTGTTGGCATGCGCCCATTACAAAGACAAAAAATAATTCTTAACCATTTCAAACCACATATTCCCCACGCGGTTCATGCAATTGACCTGAAATGCATGACTCCTGAACAGGCCGAAAAAACTGGAGACACTGTATTCCACCCCCACGGTGGCGGCACAGGAATTCATATCAAAAGCCTGAAAAAACATGGTCATATAGAATGAGGATGATATAATGGATTGGACAGATGAAGACATACAGAAAATAGTTGATGAAAACTCCTTGGTTCTGTTTATGAAGGGAACACCAAACGACGCGCAATGTGGATTTAGCAGTCGGGCTGCACAAGTCATGCAGAGTTTGGGCGAGCCTTTCGCCAGTGTCAATGTATTATCAGACCCACGTGCAATTCCACGTATCTGTGAGTGGTCAGACTTTCCAACCATGCCGCAAATTTACGTTCATGGCGAACTGATTGGTGGTTCTGATATCGCTCTTGAGATGTTCGAAGATGGTTCTCTCAAAGAGATGTTTGATGCTGGAAATAATTGATTGACCACTTAATTTCCAAGGGCGATTTCCAATGGAAACCTTCGAATTTGATGATATCGTTAAGTTAGCAATTTCTGCTGGCATTGAAATTATGAAAATCCATGATTCTTCTGAGGGAATAATCTATTCAAAGAAAGATGACGATTCACCTTTAACAAAGGCAGATGAAGCAGCACATGAAGTAATTGCTTTGGAATTGAAAAATTTAACACCTTCAATCCCGTTGGTATCTGAAGAGGGTTTTCATGGAGAACCGATGAATTCTGAATATTGTTGGTTAGTAGACCCTTTGGATGGAACCAAGGAATTTATCAAGAGGAACGGAATGTTCACAGTAAATATTGCATTCATGCAACGCTATGGTAGAAGATGGAAACCCGTATGGGGGGTGGTTCATGCCCCTGCAACGGGTAAAATTTGGACAGGCGGGGTTGATAACCCAGCAATCAAGTTAGATGGAGAGATCTCAAAACCAATATCTGTTCAAAAAGAGATTCCTGAAGTAGTAAAATTAGTAGCAAGTGGAAGTCATCGCGGGGAAAAGGATGAATTCTTTGCAAAATCCTTGGGGTCTCACGAGTTAATTAGAATGGGCTCTTCTCTCAAAGTTTGTTCCGTTGCTGATGGTTCTGCGAACCTATACCCTCGCTTTGGACCAACTTCATGTTGGGACATCGCTGCTGCCCATGCAGTAGTTGCAGCAGCAGGAGGCTCAATCATTGGCCCAGATGGAAAGGAACTTGACTATGATTTGGTAGAAAATGTACTAAACCCATTCTTCATGGTAACTTCAACAAGTCATTGGGACCAAGCATGGCTTAGGTGTCAAGATTAAATCTCATCGTCTTTCACGAATAGATGGAGGAGATTGAGTTGGGAGAGAGAATGACTCACCTTCAACGTCTGGAAGCTGAGAGCATCCACATCCTGAGAGAGGTTGCAGCAACTGCTGAAAACCCAGTTATGCTTTATTCAGTTGGGAAGGATTCCTCGGTAATGCTTCATTTGGCGATGAAAGCATTTCATCCAGGTAAAATCCCATTTCCATTGATGCATGTGGATACTACTTGGAAATTTAGTGAAATGATTTCATTTCGCGATGAAATGGTTGAGAAGCATGGGTTGGATTTGATTGTCTATATCAATCAAGATGGAGTGGAATCAGAAATTGGACCATTTAGCCATGGTTCTGAAATTCATACCGATGTAATGAAAACACAAGGATTGAAGCAAGCTCTTGATAAATATGGTTTTGATGTTGCATTTGGAGGGGCTCGCAGGGATGAAGAAAAATCTAGGGCAAAAGAGAGAGTGTTCTCTTTTAGAACAAGCAAACATCGCTGGGACCCAAAGAACCAACGCCCCGAGTTATGGGATGTTTACAATACCAGAATTAACAAAGGAGAATCAATTAGAGTTTTCCCCATTTCAAATTGGACAGAATTAGATGTTTGGCAATATATTCATTTAGAAAAAATTCCAATTGTTCCACTTTATCTATCAAAAGTCAGGCCAATAGTAGAGAGAGATGGCTTACTGATTCTGGTAGATGATGACCGTATTCCGATGGAGGAAGGAGAAGAGCCAATCATGAAAATGGTGAGATTTAGAACTTTAGGATGTTATCCTCTAAGTGGAGCAGTCGAGTCAGATGCCAAAGATTTGCCATCAATTATTCAAGAAATGCTTCTAACCACAACTTCTGAACGCCAAGGTAGGGTTATTGATTACGACAGTAGTTCTTCTATGGAGAAGAAGAAACAAGAGGGGTATTTCTGATGGCGCACATATCTAATCTCATCGCCGATGATATTCATGAATATCTATCAATACATGAAAAAAAGGATTTACTTCGATTCATCACTTGTGGTTCAGTTGATGACGGTAAATCTACTTTGATTGGTAGATTATTATTTGAATCAAAGATGCTTTTCGATGACCACCTTGCTGCCTTGGAAACAGAATCAAAAAAGGCCGGTACCCAAGGAGATGAATTGGACCTTGCCCTATTGGTCGATGGTCTTGCTGCAGAGCGGGAACAGGGAATTACTATCGATGTAGCCTATCGTTTCTTTTCAACAGACAAGCGTAAATTCATCGTTGCAGATACACCAGGACATCAGCAATATACTCGGAATATGGCAACAGGAGCATCAACAGCAGATATTGCAATCCTTTTGATAGATGCAAGACAAGGAGTATTAGAACAGACTCGAAGGCATAGCTTCATCGTCTCGATGTTGGGAGTAAAACATGTTTTGTTAGCAGTCAATAAAATGGATTTAGTAGATTACTCAGAAGATATTTTTAGGAAAACCGTCGATGATTATTCTGAATTTGTTAGAAAGGCTTTAAAAATCGACGATTTCATTGCAATTCCCGTATCAGCATTGAAGGGGGATAACATTGTTGAAAGAAGTGCTAAAACTCCTTGGTATACTGGTCCAACTTTGATGGAGCACTTGGAAACAGTTGATATTTCTGCGTTTGATGAAGGTGAAAACTTTCGCTTACCGGTTCAATGGGTGAATCGTCCTAATCCAGAATTCCGCGGTTTCTCAGGTACTGTCGCAAACGGCCAAATCACTAAAGGAGGCAGAGTTAAAATAATCCCTTCCGGAAGTGAGACTACGGTCAAAGACATTGTAACTTGGGATGGCAATTTACAATCTGCTTCGAAGTATATGTCAATTACATTAACTTTGAATGATGAAATAGATATCTCGAGAGGGGATGTTATTACTTCAGCAGAAAGCCCTTGTGAAAGTTCTGATCAATTCCAAGCAAGAATCCTCTGGATGTCAGAAGACCCAATGATGCCTGGGAGGCAATACTCGATGAAATTAGCCTCAACGACTACTACAATTACTCCTGCTAAACCTAAACATAAAATAGATGTTAACACTCTTGAACTACTCCCCGCTAAGATTCTTAAATTGAATGAAATTGGAGTGTGTAATATTAGCCTTGACAGGAAAATCCCATTTGATCCTTATGATATCAATCGGACGATGGGCGGATTTATTATCATCGATAAAATAACTAATGACACTGTTGGAATGGGCTTGATAGATTTTGAATTAAGACGGGCTTCCAATATTCATTGGCAGAAAATGGAAATAACAAAAACAGTGAGAGCACAACAAAAAAATCAGAAACCTTGTTTGATTTGGATGACAGGATTATCTGGTTCTGGGAAGTCAACTATTGCCAGCCTACTTGAAAAGAAATTGCACAAGATGGGTTGCCATACTATTACTCTTGATGGAGATAATATTCGTCATGGATTGAACCGAGACCTTGGATTCACTTCAGTAGACCGTGTTGAAAATATTAGACGAGTTGCCGAAGTTTCAAAGTTAATGTTAGATGCGGGTTTGATAACAATAACTTCTTTCATATCTCCATTTATTTCTGAAAGAGAAATGGCACGTTCATTAATGGGTGAAGGAGAGTTTGTTGAAGTTCACATCCATACTCCACTGGAAGTTGCAGAATCAAGAGATGTAAAGGGCCTTTACAAGAAAGCTAGGGCGGGAGAGTTGAAGAATTTCACTGGGATTGACAGCCCATATGAAGAGCCAAAGTCCCCACAAATTAGGGTTGATACATCTATTGAATCTGTAGATTTAGCAGTTAGCAAAATCATGGATTGGTTGCAAGAAAACAATTTCATTTAAACAAAGAAAATCAGTTTTTTGCTTGAGCCACAGAATCTTTGATTCTCTTGATGTGGCCACGCCCTAATCCCTTAACTTCACAACCTAATTCGATGTAGCGACGGATAACATCATCCTCGAGGATGCAGAAACAATCGATTACTGCAAATGGCCTGCCGACCAGTTCCACCATCTCATCTGGGTCAAGTGTTAGGTATTCTGAATGTGGAACAGCCAATACTACTGCATCCATGTCTGCTAGGCTTTTTGTCAAATCTGATTCAATACCTAGACTGGAAAGGCCATCTTGGTTACGGAAGAATTGCTTCTTGCCGTGGGCATCTTCATCTTGTCCTTCAAATTCATCCCAATTCTGGACGTAGGGGTCGTGGACGCTAACCAACGCGCCCATCTCTGTCAACTTTCTAACTACTAACTCTGAACCACTGTAGCGTGTATCTCCTACGTCTTGGCGATAAGATGCTCCACAGACTAGAATTTCTGCACCACCGGTGTTCTTTCCCATGTTCCGAAGAGTATCTCTGGTGATTTCAGCAGCATGTAGTCCCCTTGTATCGTTGATGTCGATTGCGAGCGGTGTTATCTTGAAGATATCATCATTGAAACCAAGGATGTTTCCATACGACCAATGTCCTAATCCCCCATCCTTTGGAAGACAATATCCACCAATCCCAGGGCCGGGGAATATCATGTTACTATGGGTCGGTCTCATCTTGATGGCTTTGATGACCTTGGCAATATCGACTCCATTCCTTTCAGCAAATGTACTCCATTCATCCATGTAGGCAAGGATAGTAGCGCGGTATGAATTTTCCATGATTTTTGTAGTCTCGGACTCGATTGGTCTATCCATAACAGTTAGTGGGAATTCATCGGTGTTCAGAACCTCGTGCAGGAACTTGGTCACCCTTGCTCTTGACTCCTTGTTAACTCCTGAACAAACTCGCCAGAAATCACGAATTGAAGACACATACTCTCTTCCTGGCATGACTCGTTCGAACGAATGTGCCAGCAGGGGCTCGGTCTCTATTCCACGGTCCTTGAAGGCTTTCTTGAGGATTGGCCATGCAACATATTCGGTAGTTCCAGGTGCTACAGTGGTTTCGATTAGAGTTAGGGCCTGAGCAGGCTTCTTGCTGCCGATAGTGCGCATTGTTGCTTCTAACGCCTTAACATCGGCAGTTCCGTTGCGGACATTCCCAAGTTCATTTTTGATGTAATCACATTGTACATCGACGATAACGCAATCTGCTAACTTTAGGCAATCATTATTGAAAGTGGCAATGAATGATTTCTTTTCACTGATAGTTCGCTGAATCAACTCTGCAACTTCAGGGTCCTCAGCTTCTAATGGGCTGACTCCCGTGTTTAGGATTGGTACCTTCCAGAAACTGCGTACCGACGGTCTTTGACAGCCGATGACGAATTTTCCAGGCACGTCTGCTACGATTGCGGCCATAACAATACCAACGAACCCCATTCCCATTACTACAACGATTTCATCACCGCGTTCCCGGGCTTCGGATGTTAGTGCCTTGATTTTCACTAAATCTTGTACTATTTCCTGCTCACTTGGAAGAGGGAATTCTCTACCATCTGGTGCTGTTGAAACTGTGTTGGTCATCTAATCCCATCCCATAGCGGCTGCGTTGCGCCCGCTTCGTTGTTTTCCGGCGGCGGCAGATATGGTATCAATATTACCGAGGTATGAAAGGAACATGGAGATATTGAGTATGTACATAGAAAGCATTAGTGGTCCTGTTTTATTCAAATACTTGAAGAAGGAAACAGCGCTGGACGTGTTGGAAAGCAACTAGGAGAGAACCATCTTTCTTGAGATGACACAATCAAAATAGTGGGCACGGTGAGGAAGGTGGATACTAGGTCAATTACAAATGCTGCTTGCATTGACACCCTTTTTGATAAAAAGAAATCAATTATTTTAGATTTAAGAATAGCCAACTTCATTGTTAAAAAGAGAAATCTAGCTATAATGAAATCTTTCAGATTAGGTGCAATTTGGAATATGTTGGACCCTTTGCTCCATTCACTAATTTATTTATTTGTTTTCACGGTGATAAGGTATAATTCCCATCCTGGAAATTTGATGATTGGTATTGCACTGATAAGAGGTCTTCAACAGAACCTCATATACGGGGCCAGTTCAAATCTGGATTTCACCGCGGGATTGAAGATTGAAAGAGTAAGAAGTAGAGCTATTGTCCTTTCA
Source organism: Deltaproteobacteria bacterium (assembly GCA_028344335.1). GTDB lineage: Archaea > Thermoplasmatota > Poseidoniia > Poseidoniales > Poseidoniaceae > UBA226. The sequence continues at coordinate 40,661 of JAOMAZ010000005.1, forward strand.
GAATTATTCTATGTTGTTCAAACATCATTCTACCTTTCTTTTGGAACTGTCCTAGTGTTGTTATTATTGGATGCATCATACTGGGTAATACCATTGATGCCATTATTCTGTATTCTCAATGGATTAGTCTGGTATTCATTTGGTAGGGTGTTATCCCCAATCGTACAGACATTACCTGATTTCAAGAAAATCGTCACATATTTTGGAATGATGATGTTCTATGGCAGCCCAGCGTTATATCCATTGAGTATGACTAGGGGAATTCATCGACAAATTAATTTGTATAATCCGTTTGCTTTCATTTCAGAACCTGCTAGGTATATGGCCTTCGGTAGTGATTCCCACCGGTTGTTGGACCCATTTGTTGGAGTAATAATATTCACCATCGCAACCTTTTCCCTTGTCTTTGGGTTGTATATGATAGATAAACAACGGTGGAGGTGGTCGACATGGAATTAGATGATGACTTTGTAATTTCAGTCAGTGATTTATCGATAGTCTATCGGGGAAGGGCCAAAAAACTAATCGGTAGAGGTAAAATCAGAGAAGTGAAGGCTCTTAATAAAATTTCATTCCATATAAAAAAGGGAGAACTAGTTGCAGTACTAGGCAAAAATGGATCTGGAAAAACCACCTTACTGGGGGCTATCGGAGGTTATTTCAGACCCGAATCAGGAACAGTCAATACCCGCGGTAGGGTTTATACATTGAAAGGAGCAAATCCAGGTTTGGTACCTCACCTCTCACCGAGGGAGAATATTAGGATGATGAGCCAAATATATGGCGTTTCTAACCAAGAAAGAGAAGAGTTTGAGAAACAAGTGGAAGAGTTTTGTGACCTCGGGGAAGCATATGATCGGGATTTCAGCTCATTGTCTACAGGGATGGCGGGCCGAGTTGGTTTTGGATTTACTACCAGTTTAACACCTGAAATATTGTTAATGGATGAAACTCTAGGAGTTGGTGATGTGGAATTTAGAAAGAAGGCTGAGAAAAAAGCCATGGAATTCATGGAAAAGGGTGAGACAATTTTATTATCCACTCATTCATTAAATCTTGCAAAAACAATGTGTCAGAGGGGATTGGTACTAGATAAAGGAGAATTGGTATTCGATGGGCCTTCAGAAGATGCCGTAGATTATTATCTTAAGGAGATAATCAAGTGAGGGACTCCAGACCTTTTTCAAGAATTGAAACACCCACGGACCAATCCATCTTTTCAATAGCATCATTTCTTGCACATGCTCTTAGTTTGAGGTCGGAATAGCATCCCACTGCAGATTCAATTGCTTGAGTAATTCCGTCCTCCAAGAATAACCAATCAGTATCGAAGGGGACATTATTACCAGGGTGGTCGACACCTGCAACCAGTAAACCCGCTGCAGCATATTCTGCTAATTTCAGGGGACTAGCAGTCCTCCAAATTTCCAAATCGGGCATCGGGAGGAGCCCGACGTCGCATTTACTCAATAAGTCTGGAACCTGTTCACTATCAACAGAATTCAGAAATACTATTTTATCATCATGAGCCCATTTTAATTTCATTGAAGCCAATGCAGTTCCTTTTCCAATTACCATTAATTCACCACCAGCAGCAATTACCTGTTGAGGTAAATCAACCAACCCCCTGTTTAAATCAACCCTTCCAAGATAAACAAACCGAGGAGTATCATTACAGGAAATCGGGGATTGGAATTTACTAGAATCAACCCCAGCCCTCAAAATGTCAATTTCTGCCGAAACGTGATTAATATTTTCAATATACTTTTTATGTTCTTGAGAAACAACCATTCCGCGCTTTGACATTCGCCATGCTTGTTTCCAGTATTTCCATTGGAGTTTGGCAAACAGGCCATTATCCGCCGGCGGCCCTCTATCAACCAGATACCAAGGTAATTTGGTTTTTTTCAGCCATGAAGATAGAAATGGCGCTAACCTCCAATCAACCATTATAATATCCGAGTTAGGTATAATTTTCTTTACTGAGTTAGCAACACTCTTGGACTGAAACCCCTTAATTTTAGTTCTTTTCAACATTAGGTGTTTGAACTTGTTCCCATTAGGGCACACCCCCGGGCAAGCAAGAGTGATATCATGCCCGAGTCTAGCAAGGCCGTTTGCCAATGAAATTTGCGTGGTTTGACACAAGTCCTCATCAAGGACCCTCCCACTTACCCAAAGAACTCTCATCTTATTCAAAGCAACGAATAGTTCATGATTCAATACATTGACTGTTACCCAGTCTTCTTTTAAGATAATATCAAGACATTTGGTTGATTGGCACACCATGATGACTGAAGATACTCAGTCCGAGATTCAGCCAAGAGACTCCAATGAGCGCATGGCGAAACAATATCAAAGAGAAATAAGTAGACTTAGATTATCACCTTCTTTCAGAATAGGTACCCATATTGTCAAAGCATTTGAGCGGCCCTGGAAATTACTCTTCATTTGGATTTCACTTCCAGTTCTTCTCTGGAAAGTGGCAATGGAACGTTTGGGAAGAAGAGAACCTGTTTATGATGGATTACACCTGCCACCGGCAAGTGAAACAAGAAATTGCATTATCTTGTTTCCTACAAATGGCGTCGGTTTTGGCCATTTCACAAGGATGTTGGCAGTTGCAAGAAGTCTCAGAAAAGCCGATCGGAATTTGGAAATAGTATTTTTCACTACTATGCCCACATTACATATATTGACTGAAGAAGGATTTCCTGCCTACCATGTTTCAGGTAAAAGTCATTTTTCCGATATGGAACCCAAGGCTTGGAATTCTGTATGTGAAGAATTATTGCTCAACGTTTTTGCAATTCATCGGCCCAAGGCTTTTGTGTTCGATGGAGCTTTTCCCTACAGGGGTATGCTTAATGCCATCAAGAACCAAGATGAGATGCTGAAAATATGGATGAAGAGAGGCACTTTGAAATCCAATGCAAGTTCGATACCTGTTGGCTCGGTCCAACATTTTGACACTATTATCACGCCGAGCGATGGTTCTTCAACTAAACTCGAGGCTGTTGAAGGTGTTGAGATGATGGCATGTGACCCAATTGTCTTAGCTTCCAAAGAAGAATTATTACCTCGCCATGTATTACGTTCACGTCTTGGAATACCTGATGAGGCAATCCTTGTCTATGTTCAACTTGGTGCAGGTAGGATAAATGATATTGAATCAGAAATCAGGATGACAATTGACACCTTGATGGAAAATCAAGATGTATATGTTGTCATAGGAGAATCTATGATAGGCGAGAGAATTGAGTTCAACCATTCAAGGGTTAGAATATTAAGAGATTATCCAAATTCTTTTTATTTCAACAGTTTTGATTTTGCAATCATTGCCGGTGGGTATAATTCAATTCATGAAGTAGTACGTTTTCAATTACCAAGTATTTGTTATCCAAATATGAATACAGGTAAGGATGACCAATTGATGAGGGCCAGATTGATTGAGGAGGCAGGAGGAATAGTTGTGGTTAAGCATAGGACAAAGAGAGCAATCAAAGAAGCCATTGTCAAGATGCTTGATTCAGAGTTTCGAACCAAACTTGGAAATGACTCTAGTGAAATTAACCTAGAAGACGGCTCCACGGAGGTAGCCAGTTGGCTGGTAAATCAGATATCTATGTAATATTCATTGCTTGGAAATTAGTGCTGCTAATTTTTCTTGAGCCTTGATACATTTTTTTGATGTCAAAAACTTATCCATATTCCAAGAATTGAGTTTAGCAACCCCTGCTTCGTCCATTCTTCCGAGGTAAAATTCGAGCTTTTCTGCTATATGTTCTCTCATCACTTCAGGTACCAATTCAAGAGAGCCATCAAACCAATTTTCTAACCAGCCAAGTTCCATTGATTTGTCTAAGACCCGTTGCCCCAAGGTATCGATGAAAAGGTCTCCTTTAGGCAACCTTTGGACAGCATATGCAATGATATTTTCATGTTTTATTGGTATTTCAATTAAATATTTTACCGCCTCCTTAATCGAGAAAAGTGATTCCATATTTGGAACCGATTGCATATCTAGTTTCAAGGCGACTCCAAGTAGTCCTTTTCTGAAACACTTCCAACAATCCCAACATGGAACTTGCCACTTTCCTCTAATACAAGATTGAGCAACATAACCAAGAGGAGCCTTTTCAATGATCAACCTTGTACCAACTTCACTGACTCCAGCAACCGGTAAAGCCATTGGAATTCCAGCCCCAGTGAAAAGCGTCCCCCATAATCTCCAATGTGATAGATTGGGGTAATCTCTGAATAATCGGTGTCCAGTTCCATATGAACTTTCTAATATTGTCCCAAAGGAAATTGAATTAAGGTTTAACACAGAAGCCAAAAAAACTGCTGGAATTGCATTTGCAACATCGGTAGGGAAGCCAACTGGGTCTCTGATGTGTTCAACATCACATTCTATGACCTGCATGTTGAAGCCCAGGAGTTTCAATTGTCTACAAGATTCAATCGCTGCTGATTTATCATAGAGTGAGCCTTTCTTATCAGGCCTATCCATGAATATTGGTACAGTTGTTGCAGGCATGACAGCAAGAGCAGCGGTTGAATCAGCCCCTCCACTGAATGCAAGTCCAGGTGAGGAATCATCAGAGGCATTCCATGCTTCCAACTCCTCGTCTACAGGGGAGCATTTGTAACGGCTAACAACTTGGGTGGCTTCAAAGAACCTTTTCGAAACCGGCTTTGGAAAAATCATTTCCCCACGGGTGAAAGGATGTATTGTTAAGATAGTGATTAATGCCAAATGGTCTGGATGGATTTTCTTAGCGTCTACTCCATCTGGGATTTTTATTTTCATTTTCCTACCAATTAACTTGTAATGTTCAACAGGATGAACGGGGTCCTCTTTACTTGGTTCAAATTTAAACCGAATATAACCGTCTTTTATTTGGGTTGAAGTTTTCATATCTTCACCTCACCCTAGGTTATTCCAATACCAATCAATTGAAATTTCCATCCCTGAATTCAAATCGTGTTCAGGTTTGTATTTCAAATATTGTTTAGCAGCGGAAATATCCGCTAATGAATGTTTAATATCACCAGGGCGTTCTTCAACAAATTTGGATTCAACATTTTCAATTTTCGAATCAAATTTCATCAATGAGGAACGAATCAATTCGAACATCTGGTTTACTGTCACTCTCTCCCCATAAGCAATATTGAAAACTTTTCCAGCAGCATCAATTTCTGCTTTGAACAGCGCATTGATGTTTGCTTGAATTACATTATCGATATAGGTGAAATCTCTGGACTGTTCCCCATCTCCATGAATTGTTGGCGATTGATGCCTGATCAACATCTTGACAAACTTTGGAATCACTGCCGCATATGCGCCATCTGGGTCTTGTCTCCTCCCAAACACATTGAAATAACGCAAACCAATCATTTCCATACCATAAAGTTCAGTGAATACCTTTGCATAAGATTCTGAAATACATTTTGTTACTGCATATGGCGAAAGCGGAACCCCTGTTTTTTCTTCCACCTTTGGTAATGTTTCTTCATCACCATAAACAGAGGAACTTGAAGCATATGCAACTCGCTTGATTCCTTCCTTCTTTGCTGCCCAAAACACATTCAATGTACCATTGACATTGTGGTCATTGGTAGCAATTGGGTCTTCAATAGACCTAGGGACTGATCCTAATGCAGCCTGGTGGCAGACGTGTGTGCAACCCTTGATTGCCCCCTCAAGCAATTCTTGGTTTCTAATGTCTCCCTCGATGAAAGAGAACCTGTCATTCTGTAAAAGTGATTTGATATTATGTACATGTCCAGTTATCAGATTGTCAATACATACTACTTCAGCACCACAGCTAATCAAATATTCACAAATATTTGAACCTATGAAGCCCGCTCCCCCTGTGACAAGTACTCTTGTTCCAGTGTATGAATTCTCCATCATTACCCCCCATGTCAAGATTAGTTATCATATCATCTGCTTCACCTTTCCGAGTTTGATTGAATACATAGAGACATTAGGACATCGGAAAGTTGTAATGGGGAGATATGGGAGATTAGCATGGCCCATACCAATCCCCTCATTCTCAACCGGATTCATTATTGCACCAACAGAGGCTCTACTTTTATTCAAGTAGTTAAGGTATCATCTATTTTATTAATGGGTATTAGATTCCTTTCCTTTTTCGCATTACAGTCGAAAATCATTAATGAAGAGTCCATTACGAACTCTAAATGGGATGGCCTCAATGAATGAAATTATGTCAGGCATAGGGCGCTACCCAAAGAAAAAGGGAGCATCACAGGTAATTATCAATATTTCAGGTGTGGCAAGGAACGATTTAATTCCCCTCGATGCTCTATTGATGGAGCAGATTGAAATTAGAGGATTACCCATTGACATTAGTTCAACTCAAAATGACGCATTGAATATTTTCAATGAATGGGAGGATAAACATTCTCTTCAAAAAATCCGTGATTTATATAGCAATGGAAGTTGGCTTTATGCAATTGAAGCTTGCAATAACAGAATGATGGTTTACAAAGATGAGGTTGCAGTCAGCATTATACTTGTAAGATCATTATATTCTTCATCCAAATACCTTCAATGTATAGATTCATGTCAGATGATATTGAATAAACATCCAAACCATGTTGACGCTCTAAGGTTTATTGCACGTTCACAAAAAAATTTGGGAAATGATTCCGAGGCGGCGAAGATTTACAAAGACTTGGCTTTGATGGACAATGAGGACACAGATTCAAGAATCATGTTATTGAGGCATCACTATGGACACGACAATCTTGATCAAGTGATAAAATATTGCGATGAACTACAAATGATTAATCCTGATATAAGAGAATCCCTTCTTTTCAAAGTTCGGGCACTTCATAAGAAGAATGAATGGGAAAAATCCTTAAAACCTGCTAAAAAATTGATTGAAATTAATTCAAATGATGTGGAGGGAAGAGTTGAATGTGGTAGAACCTTTTACATGCTGGGAAGGATCAAAGAAGCTAGGATACATCTGGAGAAAGCTCTAGAATTGAATCCAAATGAAGCAAGAGCTAGAAGAACTCTTGCTAGGGTATATGAAAAAACTCAACAATGGGATGAAGCGTTAGAAATATACAGAATTGAATGCCATTCGCATCCAATGGAATATAGTAATTGGGAGGAACGAATAAAAATATTCTACAGAATGAATGATGAGGAATCAGCGAGGAATGTTCTCAATGATGTAAGGTCATTAATAACGGATGAGATGGAATGCCATATGATGTGTTATGCCATTTCAAATAGTTTTTATTGGGACGATGAAATTTCTCAATTGGAAATCCAAGCAAAAGATTTGTGGTCAAATAATAATCAATATAATGAAAAAGTAGCAAATTTCAACCTTGACCGAGGTAACCTTGCAAAAAGCTTGCATTATATCAAAGAACTCAAAAAATCAGGTACCTCACAGATCCATGCGGAGTTGGAAGAGAAGTTAGAGAGTATACTAATTAAAAATAACACTCCTCTTTCATTTGTTGAACATCACCTTGAGCGGGGCATCCCTCTCCTTCAAACGGAATGCGCAATTCAGGCAATAGTAAAACGTTGCAGGGAAGTTAAGAAAAGACGATTCTCGAAAGGAAAACCGAGTGTTGCAATGATTTCATCTTCATTAGGGAGGGGGGGAGCAGAGCGACAAGTTGTAACCTGCTTAAAAGGTTTAAAAGGGCATATTAAGTTGAAAAGCATTGCTCTTTATTGTTATCGACTTGACAATACAGGTGGTAGGTTAGACACATATTCAACAGAAGTCGAGGCACTTGGAATCCCTATTCACCAATTTGGTAATTCTGCTGATTGGAATAAAAAATATTCTAATGTGCTTGACTCTCTGAATCAATGGCGCCCAATGCTTAATCAGTTACCACTTTCAATGAGGCGGGTGGTTGAACCTTTGTTTTTGGCGTTCAAAGCAAACTCCCCTACTATTGTTCATGCATGGCAGGATTCAACAAATATCAATGTCTCTCTAGCAGCCATGATGGCAGGAGTTCCACGAATTTTCCTCTTTGCTCGTTCACAACGTCCTGATGGAAAGACGATGATGCATATCAGAAACAGTCCATATTTAAAGAAATCATATGATGTAATTTTAGAAGATAAGAGAGCAACACTCGCAACAAACAGTTTAGCAGGTTCCAAAAGTTATGCAGAATGGTTGGGGAGAGATATTAATGAATTTCCAGTAATTCATAATGGTGTGGATTTCAAAACCATTGCTGAATCTAGTGAAGGAGTGAATTTATCAAAAACTTTGAGGGAATTTGGAATAACGTCGAAAGACAAAGTTGTGGGGTCAGTGTTCAGATTTGTTCAAGAAAAGCAGCCACTTTTATGGGTTGAAACAATGGCCAAAGTGATAGATTCGAGAGATGGAGTCCATGGAGTGATAGTTGGAGATGGGGGATTGTTTGGTATGGTAAGAGAATTAATTCATGAGAAGGGCCTACAAGATAGAATTCATCTCGTGGGGCAAACTAGGGAAGTCAAAGCGTGGTTAGATAGGTTTGATTTATTTTTACTAACTTCATCTATTGAAGGGTTACCCAATGTATTGATTGAAGCTCAAGCATTTGGCGTACCTGTGGTATCAACTGATGCAGGAGGGAGCGCAGATACTTTCCTTGATGGGATATCAGGAAGGCTGTGCAAAACTTCGGATCCAGAACTTATTGCTGCTAAAGTGATTAAATGTATCGATAACAAAAAATGGTTAAAATCTGCCTCTTCTGAATCCATCAAAAATGGGAGGAAAGCCTTCAGTACAGATACAATGATAAAAAGACTAGTGGAGTTATATGAGTCATAAATGTCAATTTAAGACTCTTCTTTTCCGTCTTTGGGGTGTTCTAGAAATTTCCCTTTCCCAATTGACTATCAACGAGTCATCTATTGCCTCACCAACAATCCTATGAGTTGACTTCTTTTCTGAATATTCTCCATTATCGAAAGAAAAGCCACAGTTGAAGCCAACCTTCTGCTGGATATCAAACGGATATGCTTCTTTTTCCATATACCAATGAAGAACGGATTTATAGTTTGCATTTTTTAATTCCGGTTTCAACCATAGGAATTCCTGAACAACTTGCTTATCTAAGAACGGATATCTTCCTTCAATTCCATGTGTTCCACTGACATGTTCTTCCTTCATCAAATATGCTCTTTGGGTATTGCCAAAAAAATTCTTCCATGGAAACACAGTTTCCAATTCTTCGGGAAAACTTCCACCAATGGTACTGTGCCTGAAGTGTTTGATACCATCAAAACCATAATCCGAAAATATTTCATCAGCACCGCTTCCGGAGAGGTAAATCAACTGGCCCTCTTTCCTACCGCGGGCACATATATGTCCCATGCCTACAGCACCATTATCATCCGTTAATTTTTGTCCTGTGGCTCTGTAATTAGCTACTTCTTTCCATTTTTCAACTCTTGAAATAAGAGTATCTCTTTTGTTCCTTAGCGCTTTTACTTCATCACATTTAATGAACCAACTCTTCTCATTGAACCATCCAAGTTGTTCAGTAAGTAATTTAAGAGGTAGTTCCAACTTTTTATTCAATTGTTCTATTTCTTTTTCCATGTCGGATACTTTGTCATTTTCTCCATTGTCGATAGCGAGATAGTATTCTTCACAGTTCTTTTTCAAATGATTCCGTGCAGCAAGGAACTTTTCAATCTCTAAGTTCATTAATCTCGGGTCATGTGTTCTTGAGATCCTAGCATCAATTGTTGAAGGGTTTTCAGAACCAATTATACTGTATGCAGTGAATGGCAGGTTTTGTTTTTCTAATTCACAAGCAATAGCACCACTGTCATATCCCGAACTTAATCCAATGAATACGCCATGCTTAATATTTTTAGTTCTCTTTGCAATAGAATTTTCAAAAGCCTTCCCCCAATCATCAAAGTTATCTTTGTGTTGATTCAAATCGAAGGTGTAAACATCCTTTCGGTCTTTAACTTCAAGAGTATCGAGGTCAAGGATATAAGTCGAATTTGCTTCAATTTGAACAGGGTTTGAGAACCCGAGGCGTGTAATACATGATTGGTAGGATGAAAGTGCAAATTCACCATCTTCTCTTGCAAACCAAAGAGGTTTGATTGAGAATACGTCGGTTGAAATCAGTAGGATTCTCTTTTTAAAATCAACAATTGCCACGGCGAATTCCCCATCCATGTGCTTTATACAATCAGTACCATATTTTTCATAAAGTGGAAGGATACAAAACCCATCGGAATCATAGTCCCCAATATCCCTGTAATTGTAAATTTCACCATTAAAAAGGGCAACTTGGTTGCTATCATCACTAATGAATGGTTGTGGAGTTGGAGGGCCAGTCATTGAAAGTAAAGTGTGGACGAAATCAACCCCATTGACTTCAACATGATTAGTCAAATCAGGGCCCCTATAATGAAGGAATTCAATAACATGCTCAAGCCCTTCAATTCTTTTTGAAGATGCAAGGATTCCACACATGTTGACAAAGTATAACACGAGGGGGTTGTTGATAGGTTCTTCTATTGCCTAAGCACCCTTCATTTTGGCGATTGGTCCAGCAGCCATCTAGCTACTTGGTAAGAACCATTTTCAAAACATTGTGTTTTTGCAGCCTTGGACATTGTTTTCCTCACATTGTAATCAGCCAATCTTTGAAAAGCAGCTTTTAGCTGACGAGTGTGTGGTTTTTCAAGCACAATACTGAAATCATTCTCTGCTGCAATTGCGCCGCGTTCAACTTGCCTTTCCCCTATTATTCTGGAATCCGGCACACACAAGGTTGGAATAGAGTGCCTCATTGTATCATGAATAGATTGATATTTCCCAGAAATAACTGCAAAGTCAAATGCGTTTAGGTTAATTTCATCTAAACTTCCTTCTTGGAACTGTATTTTATTTCTCAATCTTGCATCTTCAATATATTCTTCTTTTCTATTGATAAACAAGTGAACATCATCCATCTCACCCAAAATAGATAAACATCTACCAATATTTGAGGTTTCGCTGTTAACATCACCAGTCTGCAAATCTATCAACCCAAACAACCTTCCATTTCCATTTCCAATACCGTACTTTCTCCTTGCTTCTGCCTTTGAAACTGTGTCATCGATATCCTTATTGAAAATAGGATCACAAATAACAACATCAGAATTAAACTCAAATCCGTAGCCCTCATCAATTTTCAATATATCCTTTGGTTGAAGAATTGCGTCAAATAAATTAATTGATTCTACTGGAAGGCTAGTGCCCTTAACAGAGAATATATCAACCTTTAACCAAGTTTTTATCATATTCTGGTTAACCGGTAAGGCATTCAGCATTCCCCGATATGGGAACTTCCCATCAAACAGTAAAATGTATGGCTTATGTACTCTTAAAGCAACTTCAAGGCTTTTCTGAATCATCGAGTTCCAGGTTTTTGAATCCATCCCTTGATAGGACTTTTTATGAGGGATGCTGTAAACAGAAAACCCTTCCTTTTCCAGCAGTCCAAATCCATCCGGATAAGTTGTGAAAAAAACAATTTCAAGATTAGGTTTCATCAATTTCATTCTTTTTGCAATGGCTAAAGTTTTGTAGAATTCATAACTCTGCTTAGGGTGTGAAGAAAAAAATAGTGCACATAATCTCGTTGCAATCTCCTCTTTCCGCCCCCCTTCCCCCGTGCTTAGGAATGCCTGTTTGAAAAGAAAAATTAAGCGAAATGGAATCAGAGGAATAAGCCATGGACGTTTGAAGGAATTCGTAATTAATATTCCGAGACGGAATGAAAATGAAGCCCTTATTTTATCCAATTCTTTCTGTGCCGTGCCATCTATTGATTTCTCAGCGATGGCGGAACCGAACTGGACCACATCGCCCTTCATGTTTTGATTGTGCTTAATGACTCCCATTTGATGATTTCTGACCCAAGAGGTTGTTTTATAATCAATAGATAGAAGTTTAGTATAGCAAAAACTGTGGAATATTTATTTAACCGTTTAGTTGTTCCTTTAATCATGCGACTTAGAGTAGCCTTGATTGTGATTTTATTCATTTTCTCTTTGTTTTCAGGATGTTTAAGCAATGAACCAGAGGCCGCATTGGATACTGATATGGATGGTATTCCGGATAATATAGATGATGATGATGATGATGATGGTTGGTCAGATGAGCTTGAAAGATTGTGTTTTTCAATTCCGTGGGACTCAAATTCATTACCACTGGATAAAGATGGCGATAAAATCTGTGATAACCAAGATTCTGATGATGATGGTGATAATGTTGATGATACGGAAGACTTATTTCCTTGGAATCCATTAGAGCATTCAGATTTTGATGGAGATGGGATTGGCGATGTATCTGATGCAGATGACGATAATGATGGAATCGTTGATAGTGAGGATGCTTTTCCGTTTAATTTTTTTGAATCATCTGATTTTGATAACGATGGAATTGGAAATGTTGAAGATTTAGATGATGATAATGATGGGGTAGTTGATTCAGATGATATTTTTCCTATGAACAAGAATGAATCCGAAGACCTTGATTTAGATGGAATTGGGAATAATGCAGATTTGGATGATGATGGAGATGGTTGGAATGATTCTACAGAAACTGTTTGCGGTAAAGATCCTTTAGACGCTATGGATACCCCAAATGATAAAGATGGAGATGGGATTTGTGACTCTATTGATCCAGATTTGAACAGTCTTCTAGATTCTGTCAGGTATAATAAAAAGTTTGAAAATTATGCTAATGAGGATTGGGAGTCTTATGGCATAAATATTACCACTTGGCAACTTGAGCACGGTGGTTGGGAAAAATGGTCTCATGATGAATATCAGCATCCTTGGGACGGTAAACAACAGAGAACCTTCTACACTGCAAAAAATGGAACCGACCTTGGCTCATTGGCTGATTTGGCAACAACTGCAGAAATCAGATTGCTCTCATGGTTGTATATCAATTCAACTGATGATTACAATAGGAGTATTTTCAAGGATTCTGTGAGAAGGGGGGTTGATTTCGTACTTAATGCCCAACATTCCTCTGGAGGTTGGCCACAGGTGTATCCAGATAGAGATTGTAATGGTTGCAATTATACTGCCTTGATGACATATAATGATTATGTGATTGCATCATCTTTCCTATTGCTTTGGGAAATTAGAGACAACAAAGCCCCATTTAACTCAGATATTCTCATGGATTTGGATAATCAGCGCCTTCAAAACGCTGTAGAAAATGGTTTAGAATTCATATTAAAATCACAAATAATAGTCAATGGAACTCGAACTATATGGGGGCAACAACATGACCCTTTTACCTATGAATCTTTACCTGCAAGAGCATTTGAATTAGCATGCAAAACAAGTGCCGAATCTGTTCCAATAACCGCAATTCTCCTGAATTGGGAAGAACGAACAGAAGAGGTGAAAAATGCGAGCTGGTCTGCAGTTATCTGGTTCCAAGAGCAAATGATTTTGAATCAATATTTTTCCACTAACGATGGAAATTTTATATTTATGGAGGGAAAAATGATGTGGTATAGGTATTACAATGTAAGCGATGACCAGTTTTTCATGGCTGGAAGAGATGGAGTGAAAGTATATCAAATTGAAGACTTGACTATGGAGAGGAGAACTGGGTATAGTTGGGGAGGGGATTGGGCGAGTTTAATGATGATTGAAACTGCAAAGATTCCGATTGACGAACGAAATTGAGGATAACAAGAAACTATTCAAAGAAATGAATTCGTTTATTTAGAGGGTTATAGTTAATACTTTCAGAGAGCCATCTCTCTTTCCAAATCTCTGAAATCTCATTTCTTTGAATTTCAAATTTTGTATCTAAATTTATTTTATCCAACTCCACCCCAACAAAGCCTGCGATTAATTTTAGAGTTGCTTCAGGGTCTTCACTCAAGTTTTCATAATACAATTCTATAAAATCACAATCATAGGATTTTAACATAATAGATATAGTGTGATTAGCATTTCTAACATTTCTTAACTCTCTTGAAATTTCTTTAAAACTATAATCATCATCACAAATCTCCCTCTTTGATTCGACCCAAGATGCTGCTTGTCGATTCAGATTTAATTTATATGATGAGATGGCTTGACCAAGTTCATCAATTCTTTTCATAAAGATGAATTTCCAAGTTCTAATATTCGCTGGGAACTCTTCTAAAAGAAACATAGGGGCGAGTGAAAAAAACCCTGATTTAGCCGAATAAACTCCATTTTCAGTCATGTGAGCAGCTACATTATGCACCATAAGATCATTAAAATTATCATATTTCTTTTCTTTAAATTCTGAAATTAGATGAGATGCATGTAGGGATTCTCGAGGATGTCCTAAAACATTCGTTTTTTTTAATAAATCACACAACCATGTTGTACCAGTACGAGATTGGAATACAATCATAACCTTTTTTTCACATTGCTTCCATGGATTTTTATCGGAGATATTTATTCTAGGTAATTCATCCAAAAGCTCTGCTTGTTTGGCAAGTCCCTTAACCATATCCTGCATTCCTTGATAATCATTAGTGAGCTCCATCTGATTCCCTCAGCAATGCTCAAAGAGTTTTTACTTTCAAGTTATCCGCAAACGTCTTTTGGTAAGATGGATATTTAGTATTCCTTTTTCTAGTTCTGAAAAATTCTTTTGTTCCATAATCCAAAACCTCTTTCAATTCGATGTGATGTCTGAGCACAAACAAGCAGAAACCTGTGTTGCATACGTCAGGGTCTCTTCTACTCGTCAGGCAGAGGAAGGGGTGAGCATAGAGGCACAGGTTAATTGTTGATTTTCTACACAAATCCATTATGCAGAATGCTCTGCTCATCTGTTGGTTTCTGAATACCGCCTAAATGCCTACACATACTACATTGGCTCCCTCTTTAGGTCAACACCAGAAGTATTTTTTGCCGAATTTATTCGGTCACGCAATTCTTCAATATTACTTATTTGCCAACTCTGTCGACCTTTTGAAAATATATCTTCAGTGACCTTTTCAACAAAAGTAATTGATGGAATAGAATCGCTTGAAATATTGATTTCTTGGACTGTGAATTTCTTGGAAAATGGATATTTTTTCACCATGACAATGTCACCTGGAAGGAGTGCTGCGATAATTTCTCTTCCAGCCCCTCCATTGTATTCGTGGCTACCTAATTTCCCATTTGGGGTAAAAAAAACTCTATTTGAATAGATAAATGAGAAATCATCTTGATCGGAGTAATTAGTTTTAGAAAGATATTCGATTGTAGGTTGGAAAAATTGGCGGTTTGAAAAGTCTACTTTTAGAGGTGTTTTACGTTTTGTTGCATGGTAATAAGCTTTGTCAACTAGCAACTCTTCCAATGAAAGGTGATTGAACCTTTTTCTAATTTCAGGAGTTAAGAGTTCCCTCGCCATGATTTGATAATCGATACATTTGATTTCAAAGAATTTATCGATAATATCAGTTAAATCTTGCATCCTTATTCGATTAAAGCCTTTATTTTGCCATCTTGGATGATCAGGTTCATTATGTTTCCACATTACAAATTTTTCATGCTCAACATCTTCTTTTATCCATTCGTTGGTGTTTCTTGGTGGCCTATGATGACCGGCCCATCCCCACCAATTTGCATGAGAAACCCATATTTCTGCATCATCGCCGGAAGCAAAGTATGCTGCTTCAAAAACTGAATGAGGATCTTCGAGATGCTCAGAAACCATTGAGAGAATGATAAAATTAGTTTTTTCTTTTTGCACTTCATCTACAACATCTTCAAGAAAACAAGAATAAAGATTCAGATTTGGAAAGGCTTTCATCAACTCTTCTGGAGAATATGGAAACTCCTCATATCCTCCATGAGAATAGTTTTTTACATGATCAGTCCCAACCAGTGGGTCAATTCCAGTATAGGATTCCGCACCATCTTCTAGGAATTGAATTAGATGAGGACCCCCTCCCATCCCGATATCTAGAATTCTTTTATTTTCCCAAAGATATTTTGAACGGTGAATAATTCTATTCCCTGTATAACCCCATTCTAATGAAGTTTTAATGATGTCATTTCGCAGTACCTCATTATTAATGCCTTTTATTTTTGTAGTTTACTTTCCTCTTTAGGGGTTTGAGGATTAGAGGGAATAGTATTTTCAGGTTGAGCAATTATCTCTTCAGAAACTATTTGCAAAGGACAGATACTTTCTGATGTGGGTTGCTGTTCAGAAGCAATTAATTTTTTTGCTTGTAATTCGTTATTTTCCACATTAATCTCAAGGCCCAATGAGGCATAATATAGTAAATGCCCCCATTCTTTAATTGCGTGTAGACTACGACAAAGATAAATCAATGTGTCTAATTTTGAGAGATTAGTGGTATCGAGAAGCATCAATTCAATTTCAATTGCCTCGTCATGTTTCCCTTCTTCTCGTTTTCCATGAGCCTTTCTTCTTAACAAATTTGGATCGTTAGGGTGATATTTAAGCCCAATTGTAGACAAACGAAAGCATTCAGCCTTTAAGTTTTGATTCCAATGTAACCGAGTTAGCATTTCCCACGCATTAATGTTCATCTTATCTATTGAAGACCAATGTTCAAGCAATTGTGAATCTTCAGCCCAGTAGGCTCTAATAAATGCAGAAAGTTCATCCGGTGACATGATGTCTTTACCCTTATTTATACTGAGAAAAGTATTGGCAGAAAAGATTGACTTGGAAGAAAGGAATAGACTTCTAAGACCCATCATTTCATCATCATTTTCTTTAATAATTAAGTTGAATTTATCAACACTAATCGAGGAGTTCATTAATGCCAAACCAACCAATTTCTTTTTAATTTTGATATTTTGGATGACATCCTTTGAGGGTAGTATGATTTGCTCTTCATTTGGGTGAGAGTCAAGAAATAATACAAATCTCATTAGGAGTGGATTTGATTTCGACACATTTGAAAGGGAATGTATAGCCTCTTTCTTATCAAATATGTCTGTAGTTGATAATACTTTGAAAATCATTTCTGCCCTAAGGTTACTTCCTAATTCTACAGATTTAATTAATTCCTGTTTAAGAACGTTTATGCTGTTAGAAGCAGGTTTCAGGGCACCTTTCAATTTTGATATACAGTCTTTCAACTGTTTACCTCTCAAATCAATTACCTTAGAACTGGGGGTTTTTTTTATTTTAAGATTCATTGTTTCTTCATTCCAAAGCAAATCAGATTTACTAGATAAATATAGAATAATACCATCAAAAACTCTTTCTCCCGTTCTATGAAACTCTCTTGTTCCACAATCCAAAACCTCCTCCAACTCAATATGGATGCCTTTTAAAATCAAATCAGTAATTAGTTTCATAGCAGGGGGTTCATACGAAGGCCTTGATGTAGAAAAAACCTCATGATCAACTATCATTAGGTATTTTTTATCTGTCATGGAATCACCTTCCTTGAAAATGAATGCTTTAATGAAGGGTCAACTGAAATCAAATATTCAATCACTTCATCAACCGTCCATTTTACATAATCAACACTTGATAAATTACATATTTCCATTAAAGATTGAAATAATTTCAACACCTTTGGGGAATTGAAAGTCCTTTCTGAACCTTCATCCCAATAGATTCTATTCATAGAATGCGCATGTGTTTTCACGAATGCAGTATCGCCAATTATTGGTGAATTTTCAATCCAAATTTTCAATGTCCCATACCAATCTGACAAGGCATCCGAAATTGCCTTTGAACCATAATGGTCAATGGAACAGTGCGTGAATGGAATATCTTGATTCCAAATCAAGAACCGAGGTTCTTTAGAGTCCGAAACATTTCCAATAATCCTTCCGTCAGCTTCAGGTAAATCATAACCCTTGGAAGCATTAACCGCCAAAACAGTATGTGGTACCTTAATGGTGGAATCAACAATTCTTCTTCCAGCAGGCATTGAAAAATCACCAATACACCCATTCTTAATTAGCATTTCAATTTCATTTACAACAGTACAAACTCTCAAATCAGAAGCATTCAAAGCCCAAACTCCGTGAAGAAAATGCCAGTTATCCAAAGACAATGGAACAATTTTCATCATGTCAGCCAATGTGGCTTGAATATATCTCTCAAGTCTCGCGGCGTCTATCTTCTCGTGTTCATGCCCTTCGGGCCAAGGTAAATGCCCGAACTTGAAGAAATCACCATTTGTTATCCCTTCATGGTGGATATGAACTTGGAATTCATGTTCAGACTCTTGTGCAACCCTTTTTACAGCATACGTGTATCTTTTCCAAAAGGGGGGGTTTTGGGGCTTAAAATTTAGGAGGTCGCCATTGGAATTTGGAGTTAGACTAGATGATGTTCTAACTGGGTGGTTATAAAACAATGTCATTTTATTGAAAAAGGGGTGGTTATTAGTTTCTTCAAGGAATTTTAAGATTAAATCAGAATTTTCAGAAGCCTCTTCCCCCCATTGATCCCAATTACCAGAAAAAGGCTCCCAGTGGTCAGTATGGAAATGGACAAATCTTTTGATCCCCTTGTTTTTCATTAACTCAACAAGTTCTTCCATTTATTTCCCCCCTTCGTAATACTGCCATTCAACACTTGCATTTAGTATTGACATTGTGAACTTGAGAGTTCTATATCCTGTTTTCAATGTGAATAAAATTTCAGCCATTTATTTTACCCCCCTTAGTCGCTGAATAGCAGATAATATTTCGTTCACCCGTACTCACAAAACTTATGGTTGTGTAATCAATCTCATCAGCGCCATCTAATTTTTCAAAAATTTTGTTGTCTGTGCCATATTGATTAAAACTCAAAACTACATCTGTCCCACTCCGAATTGTATTTGCAAGTAATTCGTAATCCTGCACTCCAAGGTGAGAAGATACTGCGTTAAC
>JAOMAZ010000050.1 GCA_028344335.1 Deltaproteobacteria bacterium
GAAATATCTATGTCACTGGTTCATTCTCTGGAAGTTTACCTTTTGTTGCGACTACCCAAACCGCATCTGGAACAACTGATGTCTTTGTAGCTAAATACTCTAGTAGTGGCGGTCAATTGTCATTTTATTCAGCAGGAGGTACAGGTTCACAATCAGTTGGCTACTCGATTTCGGTTTCTTCTAATGGAGATGTACATGTATGTGGTAAGTTCACTGGAACATCAACATTTGGTTCTAATTCTGTCAGCAGCAATGGTGGCTTTGACATGTTCAAGGCTACTTTGAGTAGTTCTGGCTCATGGAGTTCTATTCTGTCTGCTGGAGGGACTGGCGATGATGATGCTCACGTTATCAGTGTGGATTCAAGTGGAAACAGTTACATTACTGGTTCTTTCGAGAATTCGTTCACATTAGTAGGAACAACATTCACCAGTAATGGAAACAAGGATATATTCGTAGCGAAACTAAACAATTCCAACTCATGGGTTTGGATGACTACTGCAGGAGGTAGTGGTGATGACAAGGGCACTGGTATTGATTTTGATTCGAATGGTAATGCCTTTGTCACTGGGGTGATGTCTGGTTCTGTTACAATCGCTGGAACCACTCTAACCTCAAATGGGTTGTCTGATGCCTTCATTGGCCAGATTAGCAGTAGTGGTTCTTGGGTTTGGGTGAATAATGGGGGAAGTTCATCTACAGACAAAATGTATGATATTTCAGTCGATTCCAATGGGTTTGGATATGCAGGAGGATACATCGCTGGTGATGCCGAGATAGGAATACAGAATCTCACTTGCTCATCAACTTGTGCTATAATGATTAAGACTCCTGTGGTTCAATCATCTGCGGCAGATGGAAACATTTCAGTGAATCTGGAGTTTGATTACACAAATACACGGTTGAAGGGAAATTGGACAGCCTCAGATTTGGTCACTGGACATGATTACAATGTATCTTGGACCTTGAAATATCAGAATAATGGAACACAGATTTCCAATGGTTGGCCAGACTCATTCTATCCTCAATCTACCTCACACTCCAGTCCATCCTCTAGGACTTGGTCGAGCGGGTATGAAGGCGGTAAATTAGTGTGCTATGAAGTGGAACTTCGGGATGGTGATGGCTTCTCTGGACCAATTCTTGATACCGCTACATCATGCATCAGAACTCCTGTTGAATTGTCCGAACTTACATCTTCAGATGTTTCTAATGCTGTTCAGCGTTCTTCCGCAGGGAATTGTGTCATCAATTCAGGTAATAATCAGGGTAATGCCTGTGATAATAATACAGGTTCAAATTGGGTTTCGGCAGACAATTATGATCCATATGACCTTATGATTGATTTTGACCTTGGAACTACAGCAGTCAAAGTCAATGCTGTGGCTGCTTATGTGAATAATCCAAATTATTTGAGTACGATAAAAAATGTCAGACTCCAATATCTCAATGAAACAGGTGATTATGTAGACATCGGAATATTTCAGATTGATAGAGCTACTGGGTGGCAGTATTTTGGCGGTTTCTCAGTCACGACCACTGAGATAAGATGGGATGTTCTCTCGAATCATGGATATACGCATACAGTCCTTTTCGAAGGTAAAGTGCTCGACATTCCGGACATAATATTCAATTCAAACGGCGATTGGAACAGCAGTATCTCTCTGTGGACATATTCCGTCGCCTGGGGCGATGTGGATAGTGATGGGGACCTCGATCTGGCCGTAGGAAACGCCGATGACTCATATGGTCCAACCGAGGTCTATTCAAACGGCGGTAGTGCGCTCGCCTCCTCCCGTTCTTGGGTAAGTGTCAGCAATCTGGATACAAGGTCGGTCTCTTGGGGAGATGTAGATAATGATGGGGACCTCGACTTGGCAGTGGGGAATTTGGGGGATCAGAACGAGATATATCTCAATACAGGTACAGGCCTTGCCACCACTCCTACTTGGACCAGCACAAACAGTTTGCAAACCTACTCAATCGCTTGGGGAGATGTTGATGGTGATGGTGACCTCGATCTGGCCGTAGGAAACAATCAGGCCAATAATGAAGTATATATCAACAGCAATGGTGAGTTTGCCACCTCTGCAGATTGGACCAGCGAAAATTCTCTAAACACCAGAGTGGTGGTTTGGGTTGATGTGGATAGTGATGGCGACCTCGATCTGTCTGTTGGGAACGCCAATGGCAACAACGAGATATATATCAACTCAGGTACTTCACTCGCCACCACTCCTGATTGGACCAGCAGCAACTCCCTGAGCACTTCCTCAGTTGCCTGGGGAGACATCGATGATGATGGTCATCTCGATATGGTAGTTGCAAATGATGGTGGCAGTAACGAGTTGTATCTCAGCAATAATGGTGTACTAGCAACCACTTCTGCTTGGACCAGCAGTAATTCTCTGAACTCCAAATCAATTGCTTTGGGAGACGTGGATGGAGATGGTGACCTCGACATGGCAGTGGGGAACTACAACCAGAACAACGAGGTATATCTTTACAGCAATGGTGCGTTCACCACTACACCTGCTTGGACTGGCGCCCTTACTCAGAAAACTTTCTCGGTCGCTTGGGGTGATGTGGATGGTGATGGCGATCTCGATCTGGCAATTGGAGAACAGCAATCAAAAAATCAGGTCTACCTCAATCAACTCGATTCCGGCGGCGCAGGTGCTGATGGCCTTCCTGATATCGACCTTGGCGGTCCTCAACCCATATTCAATTCAACAGCCGATTGGACCAGCAGCAACTCCCTATACGGCCATTCTGTCGCATTAGGAGACGTGGATGGGGATGGGGACCTCGATATGGCCGTGGGGAACTATGGCAGCAACATCCAGATGTACCTCAACTCAGGCACCACCTTTACCACCACTCCTGACTGGACCAGCAGCGGCTCCATGGACACCACTTCTGTCGTATGGGGTGATGTGGATGGAGATGGGGATCTTGATTTGGCCGTGGGAAACAATGGCGCTAAC
>JAOMAZ010000051.1 GCA_028344335.1 Deltaproteobacteria bacterium
TATAGTGAGCAATAATGAATTAATAAAATGGTTTTCAGAAGTCGGTAAAGAGGATACTGCGACTGTAGGGGGCAAGGGTGCATCTCTTGGAGAAATGCACAGAAACCTTTCTTCAACAGGAATTCGAATACCTAACGGATTCAACGTCACTACTGATGCATATTCAATTTTCGTTAATTGTGAAGTCCCTGAGTTAACATGGGAAAATGTTGCTGAACCTGAAGGGACAGAAGAGATAAGGAAGGTAGCATTATCATGTAATACCCTTTCTTCTGCATTGACAGCAGTTCTGGAAGATGCTGATGTAAATGACCATTTGGATTTGCATGGTAGGGCTCAATTGGCTAGAGCAATAGTTCGGCAAACTCCAGTACCAGAGATAATTAGACAAGCGATAAGAGAATCCTATTCTACACTATGTGATGAATATGGCCAAGGAACTGATGTTGCAGTTCGTTCATCAGCAACTACTGAAGATTCTGTCGATGCATCATTTGCGGGTCAATATGAATCATTTCTCAATGTTAGTGGAGAACGGGCAGTTATTAGCCAATGGAGGCAATGTGTTGCAAGTTTATTCACCGAGAGAGCTATTGGGTATCAATTGGAGAAGGGAATGGACCCACTTGAATCATCCCTTTCAGTTGTCGTAATGAAAATGGTAAGATCTGATTTGGCTTGCTCCGGCGTGATGTTCACAATAGACCCTGACTCTGGACACAAAGGAGTCATTCACGTTGCGGCAGCCTACGGATTAGGTGAGTTGGTAGTTCAAGGCTCAGTAACTCCTGACACGTTCACAGTTTGGAAAGAAGGATTAAGGAAGCATAAATTTGCAATCGTGCACAGAGTTCTTGGTTCAAAGGATAGAAAAATGGTCTATTCTCAAGATGGAGTTAACGATGTAGAAGTTAACCAAGTATCACTGCAAGAACGTAGGCAGTGGGCACTGAATAATATTGAGTGCAGAGAGTTGGCACAAATGGCATTATCGATAGAAGAGCATTATGGCAGACCAATGGACATTGAATGGGCAAAGGATGGGGAAAGTGGCCAACTCTTCATTGTTCAGGCAAGACCAGAGACTGTATTTGCTCGCAGTGATGAAGCAACATTGAAGATATATTCAATAGATGAAAAACTCATTACCAACTTGAAAGAAACAAATCAAGTATTGGCAACAGGTCATGCAGTTGGCAATAGAATCGCTAGCGGTCGAGTCAGAACCTATCGCTCATATAGTGAAGTCTTGGAAAAGAAGAGGGAAATGCAAAAGAAAATTGCTGAAGGTGTCCTTCTTGAAGAGATAAAATATGAAAATAGAGTGTTTGAAGAGGGTGATGTACTTGTTACAGAAATGACTACCCCTGATTGGGAACCCTTGATGAAGCAAGCCTCATTGATTATCACTAGAAAAGGAGGGCGTACATCTCACGCAGCAATAATTGCAAGAGAATTCGGGATACCTGCTATTGTTGGATGTACTGGAGCAATGAATCTTGACAGCCATTGTGTAGTCACAGGTTCATGTGCCGAAGGGGATACTGGATATGTGTATGCAGGTGAACATCCTTTTGATATTAATGTGATTTCTGTTAAGAGTGATAACAAATTAAAAACAAAAATCAAACTAAATGTTGGATTCCCTACCAAATCACTAGTTGATTCACAGTTACCTGTTGATGGTGTGGGTTTAGCAAGAATTGAATTTATATTATCTTCCGAAGTATGTATTCATCCATTGGCCTTTATTCATTATGATGCACTGGTCGAATATATAGAAAATGGAACGATCTCTGCAAGCCTAGAGCCATATGCTGAAGCATTATCTGCAGATGAAGACAACTCAATAGTTTGTGCCGCAGTGGAAGTAATTACACGAAGAGCATGGGCATATGAAAACAAGAGAGGATTATTTATTGATAAATTACGTGAAGGCGTGGGTTTGATTTGCGCAGCTTTCCATCCAAGGCCTGTGTTAGTTCGCCTTTCGGATTTTAAATCAAATGAATATCGTGAATTGTTAGGTGGTAAAATCTTTGAGCCCAATGAAGAGAATCCTATGATTGCTTGGCGTGGTGCATCAAGGTATCTAGACCCCAAATTCAAGCCAGCATTTGAAATGGAATTAGAAGCAATGGCTTCAGTTCTGAATGATTTTGGATTGGATAATCTCCAACTTATGGTCCCGTTTTGCCGAAGTCCACAAGAAGGCGAGGCTGTCAAAGATATTCTTGTGGCAAATAAGGTTGGTCCAAATGATGGCGTTCCGCTATTTGTGATGGTTGAACTTCCTTCTAATGTGTTGGATGCAAAAAATTTCATTAGCAGAATGGAACTTCAGGGGGGCTCAATTGGTTCAAATGATTTAGTGCAAACTGTATATGCGGTTTCAAGAGATGATTTGGAGGGCTATCAACACCCAGTAGATGCACGTTCTCCCGCTGTGAAAACAATGATTCGTCAAGCAGTAAAAGAATTCACAAATGCAGGAATAGAAATCGGAATCTGTGGCCAAGCATCTTCAGCACCATCTACTGTTTCATCTCCATCTTCATCCAACTCTTCAGTGGGGTTATCATCACTAAATTGTAATTCATATAACTCAAAGGCTGCAGAATCATTGAAGCCAGCAATCACTTCGACATACAATTTTTCTTCGACAGTGCTGAAAACGTCGCTGGCACTAACGGTAATGGTATATTCACCAACCTCTGCATATTCATGATCAGGATATTCTTCATCGATAGTAGTTGAACCATCACCCCAATCTACCGA
>JAOMAZ010000052.1 GCA_028344335.1 Deltaproteobacteria bacterium
GCTGTGGACTACCTTTTTCTTACGTGCTGCCATCAAACATCACCTCCGGTCCAGCGGTGGGTTGGTGCACCGAGAGCGGTGCTGATATCGCCAAGACGTACAAACTTGTTTGGTAATGCACGGCGAATTTTCGAATCATCTCCTTGAGAGTGTCCATCCGGTAGGCTTCCGTCTAGGTGGCTTGGACAGCCAATTTCTACTCTTAAAGCGCGGAAAGCTGTGCGGCCACTAGTTTTGCGTTGGTATGGCAGCATTCCACGAACACTACGCTTCATGATTAAGTCTGGCATTCTTGGAAAGAAGGGTCCCTTTCGAGCGTGATTGAGGCGATAGCGCTCAAGATACTCGTTGATGACTGAATCTTTCTTTCCTGAGATAACCGCCTTCTCTGCATTAACAATGATAACTCTTGTTTCTTCGCCTGCTCTTGCAGCAGAAAGAAGTTGTTTAGCAACAATACTTGCTAAGCGGCCCATGATGAGGTCTGTTGCATCATAGACGTAGGTATTTGATTCAGCCAAGGATAAACACCCCCTTTCCATTTGGGTTTTGTTCCATTAGTTCCCCAAGGCTGAGGACCGTGCCGCCTGCGGCTTCGATCTTGTCTCGTGCTCCTGTACTCATACTGAAAGCGGCGACGATTGGCTTACCGGAAATATCTCCGCTACCCAGCAGCTTGCCTGGTACGAGGACTGTAGCGCCCTCGGGGGCATGGCGGCTGAGCCGACTGAGGTTCGGCTGGGCCCAATTCTTGCGACTCTTTGAGAGGCGCATAGCAACGTCTCGCCACAGTGCGGCACCAGTGTCACGTGACTGTTCCTTGAGTAGGCCGATCAAGTCGACCAGGCTCTGGTTTGTCTTTCGTGTTGGCTTGCTCATAATGACTCCCTCGACGTGGTTGAGGCATCCCGCCGACCAGCCCTCCCTTTATGAAGCCACGCGAACGATTTGGCTCGTCCCCCGTAGGGGGAATTATGGTATCAGGGTACAGATGGTTGCGATTGATTGATGTGTGGCACCGTTCGTGGACCCTTTGAGTGAGATGACAGACTGGAAGACTTTGATTGACCAAGCAATGCAAATGGAAAGCGTAGATATCCTCGGTGCCCACAAGGTGTATGGCCAAGCAGTGCATGCTGCTTTGATTAATATCCAAGCACTCTTGACCGACTTGGAAGCTGCTGTTATGATGGAAACCTTGTACGGTGCAATGGTTGCATATTCCCAACAGGTTATGTTGAGAATGCAAGCCGAAGAATCAGAAGTAGGTGGAATTGACCATGCCTTCAGAACTGGCCATGCATACGGTGTTTCCTGTGTTCTCAACCACATCATCGACAAATTGAGCGATACTAAACAGCAGACTGCACTAGGTGCCCTTGATGATTTTAGCGACAAGGTCCATGATGAAGTTCTACTTCAAGCGAAAGCAGCTGGATTAATGATTGAGCTACTTGATGCCAAAGGTCAGCAACTAGAGTGAATTGAGAAGTGATGAAAGCCGAAAGGCTTCGCTCATTACATATCAACGCGCAAATCACGTATTACTAAATTTGTCATTCAATTCTCAAATACTTATATCTGATTCTGAATCTACAATTCCAGCAATTTGGGTGTTTCCTTCAGCATCAACGAATGAGCCTGCCTTGACTTGCTCAGTGTACAGTTTTGCTGAGTGCTCTTCACCGCGCATGATTACTCCAGTTTCACCAAGAGACATAGTTAGGCTGCTAGTTATGGCTTGAAGAGTCTGGATTGCACCATCACGGTGAGATGGACCGATGTTGTGGTCTGAATAACGAGCCTCTTCGAAGATGGCAATGAAGTCATTCAACTGGTCTGCTGGCACCATGTGGAAAGCAGAACGGGCTGCGGATTCGAATTCTCGAGTTGTCTCGTAAACCTTCTTCATGAAACCATGACGGCGGAAATGCTTGACTAGATCCTTGTAGCAGTTGAAGATGACCGCAATATATTCGTTTGCAGCACGTAGTTGCATCATTGTATCTGATAGTATACCTCTCAACATTTCAATGCGCTTGCGGTCCATTGCACGCTTGTACCAGAGTGAACCAACCACTGCTAATGTTAAGACTAGAATTGCCAATGCAAAGCCAGTTTCTTTAGAAAAGAATCCGCTCTGATCAGAGACCATTGATTGTTCAACCGTCCTGATTTCAAAGGTGATGTTATCGGCGGTTTCTGTATAGTATTGTGAACCTGCGAAGTGAGCGATAATACGCCACTTTCCTTCACAAACATCTCCTGCACAAGTAGTACCCGTGAAAGCCCAATGGAAAGATGCAATTCCTTGTTCATTTGTTCTTGAAACATTCATTCCTGCTTGTACCCATTCATTACTTTCTGCATTCCAATATTCTCTAATGAATAGAACATCTTGATCTTCAACAGTCAAACCGGTTCGGTCTCTCAATAAGGCTACTTGTCCCATGATGACTTCGCCTTCTGAATAACCGCCATCAGAACCTCCGCTCCAAATTTCCTTTGGATACATGCTGACTCTGCTTTTGACCAATACTGTGATGTCATGATGTGAACCATTCACTACATTAGTCAATTCTGCTTGGCAGCCGGTTCCAACATTGGTATTCTTAT
>JAOMAZ010000053.1 GCA_028344335.1 Deltaproteobacteria bacterium
AATAGCTGGAAAAATACGGAAATCACTGAAGACTGGAGCCCGAGATAAGGTAGTTTACCACGTAGGAAGACCAGGCCATGAAGGCTATACCAACCGAGTCCTCAAGGCATGGGGTGTAGATGGTCATAACTCACACACCAACATATGCAGCGCCGGAGCAAGAACGGGTTATGCACTCTGGCAAAAACACGACCGCCCAAGCCCAGACCACGCCAATGCAAAGGTCATCTTACTTTGTTCATCACACCTTGAAACGGGACATTACTTCAATCCTCACGCCCAAAGAATCTTCGAAGGAATGATGGATGGAGCAAAACTCATCGTCATCGATCCCCGACTTTCCAATACAGCCTCTATGGCCGACCATTGGCTGCCGACTTGGCCGGGAAGCGAAACCGCACTGTTCTTGTCTTGGGCCAAAATCATTCTCGACAAGGGACTCTATGACAAAAAGTTCCTCGAGGAGCAGGTGAACTGGAGGGAGTGGATAGATGCGGTTCATCCAGATGCAGAGAAATCAGTTGATTCATTTATCTCATTACTAAAAGAGGAATATGCGGAATACACTCCTGAATTCGCAGCCAAAGAATGCAGAATACCAGTCGAACAAGTTATCGAAGCAGGTGAAATTGTTGCTAATTCAGGTAGCCAACTCTGCACCCACGTATGGAGGGCGGCATCAATCGGTAACCTCGGGGGGTGGCAAGTAAGTAGAAGCCTACATTTCCTAAATGTGTTGACCGGATCGGTTGGAACTGTAGGTGGAACATCACCAAATTCTTGGTCTAAATTCACACCAGAGTTCTTCGATAACCCTCCAGATCCTGATGGTTGGAACGAACTTCATTATCCATCTGAATATACCTTGTCTCATTTCGAAATGAGCCAAATACTACCTCACCTAATCAAAGATGGCCGCGGTAGTATGGACGTCTACTTTACAAGAGTATTCAATCCTGTATGGACATATCCCGATGGCTTTTCATGGATTGAAATGTTGCAGAACAAAGAAGCCGTTGGTTGCCATATCGCCATGACTCCTACTTGGAATGAGACCGCATTCTTCGCTGATTATGTCTTGCCGATGGGCCATGCAAGTGAGCGCCACGACATCAATTCTTATGCTACATCATCTGGTAAGTGGGTCGCCTTTCGACAACCAGTACTTCGAGAATTTGCCAGACGTCGCGGCGAAGAGGTAGAATTTACCCACCAAGTTAACCCTGGGGAAGTCTGGGAAGAAGATGAATTTTGGAATGAATTGAGCCTAGCAATAGACCCAGATGGAGAAATGGGGATAAAACAACATTTCATGTCCCCATATCGTGAAGGCGAGACAATAACAATCGACGAATATTACCAATACATCTTCGAGCGCATCCCTGGACTTCCTGAGGCTGCAAAGAAAGAGGGACTCTCAGAACTGCACTATATGAGAAAGCATGGGGCTTTCCTAATCGAGGAAGCGACTTACAAAAAGCACGAAGATGAGGGCTGGCCAACTCCTTCAGGAAAACAGGAATTCTATTCTCCAACGATGATTGAATTTGGTTATCCCGAGCATGCCATTCCCCATTATCGCATCAAATCTCACGTCCATCCCGAAAAGCTTCAGGCCGATGATGAGTACTGCCTACTACCTAATTTTAGACTTCCAATGCACATTCATTCTCGCTCTGCTAACGCAAAATGGTTGGTAGAGATTGCCCATCGGAATCCCATTTGGTTGCATCCGAAGGATGCTGAAAAACTCGGCATTATAGAAGGCGGGTTGATAAAAATAGAAACTGAAATCGGTTGGTTCGTTGACAAAGTATGGGTAACTGAAGCCATCAAACCCGGAATCGTTGGATGTTCACATCATATTGGTCGATGGCGAAGGAAGCAAGATGCCGGAAATAGGATGATGACCAATACCGTATCGATTGAAGACAGAGGTGCTGGCAAGTGGAGGATGCGCACTACCGAAGGTGTGCAGCCATTCGATTCAAAGGACCCTGATACTAACCGGTTGTTTTGGCGCGACGGCGGAGTTCACCAGAACATCACGCATGCGGTACAACCCGATCCGATTAGCGGTGGCCATTGTTGGCTGCAAAAAGTCAAGTTATCTGTTCCAAGTGAAGGTGAAAAATATGGGGATGTAGAAGTCGATACCGAGAAGTCCTTCGCTTACTACAAGAAGTGGAACCAATGGGCTAAGGATAGAGAGACACATCCCCGAGGAGAGAGGCGACCGCTATGGATGAAGAGACCATTATCACCCCAGAAGAAATATTGGTACATGCAGACTGAGGAGGAATGAGATGGAACTCCTCG
>JAOMAZ010000055.1 GCA_028344335.1 Deltaproteobacteria bacterium
GCTTCGTAGCCGGTGCAACTGCTCCTCCTGGTAAGAGGATGGGCCATGCAGGTGCTATTATTTCAGGTGGTAAAGGAACAGCAGCAGACAAGTTTGCAGCCTTTAAAGCAGCGGGAATTCATATTGCAAAAGACCCATCTGAAATCGGACAAGTTTTACTCAATGCTTTGAAAGAAGTAGGACTTCGCTGATTTCAAAATGATTAGTTAAAGAATAACAATCATTGTGGTGGACCCTTTCTTGGAGGGCCACCTTTCTTCGGACCGCTAGGAGGGCCGCCACCGCCTCTACCGGGTGGACCACCTTGCTTTGGACCACCAGGGGGACCGCCGCGACTTGGGCCGCCACCGCCTCTACCGGGTGGACCACCTTGCTTTGGACCGCCAGGGGGGCCGCCGCGACTTGGGCCGCCACCGCCTCTACCAGGTGGACCGCCTTTTGCTGGCCCTGATGGTCCAGAACCTCTACTTCCGGGACCAGGTGGGCCGGAACCTCTACTTCCGGGACCAGGTGGGCCGGAACCTCTACTTCCGGGGCCAGGGGGTCCACTGGATGAATCATCTACTTCGTCTTCAAATACGGCACCACAATGATTGCACTTCGAATCAGATTCTACTACTAATCCTCCGCACATTTCGCATGCAAACATTTCTTCTTCTTCTTCAGGTTCAGGATTTGAAGCCTTTCCATAAACCAATTCAACTTCACCATCTTTGGAACGGAAGAGATTAATTTCAGCAGACAGGTCAATCCCCTTCAATGCTAATTCCGTTGAAATTGCATGCTGAAATGCACGGGCAAGGTCTTCAGGAGTATCCAATACTCTACCATCATCAACATAAGTGACATTGATAATTAGTAAGTCAGACTCCGTTTTAGATTGTGGAGTTTCAACTGCTACTCCACGTTTCCTTGCAACTCGGCGAACCGAAACTTCGGCCATTCTTCGCAACAAACTTTTATCGATGCTGGCTTCATTTTCACCACCCCCAATAGTTTCTTTTAGGAATTCAGCCGCCTTACTCGCCTCCTCTTGTAAATGCGCAGGTAGCTCGCCACTGATTTGAGCAAGCACAGATGAAGCGCTATCTTGATTCATTTGCAGCCATTGGCCTCGACGTTCATTCTTGATTTCCTTCTCAGCAATACTCAATCTATTGACCATCTCATCAGTTGGGCTAACCGAAGGGTTGTATGTAGACTGCAATGATTGTGGAGTTTGAATTGATGTATCTATCCCAGGCTGGGGCATACCCTGTAATGAAGCCGCTTCGATGGCAGCTGCATCGAGGTGTGGTTGGTCTAATGAAGGAATTCCTGCTGCCATTTGATCTAGCAAAGATGACATCGGTTGGGCATTAGGGTCCTGAATGGCTGGTTGTTGTGCTTGCTGCATTTGGTCTAGCATTGGGTTTATCTCTTGTTGCGGAAACTGTTGAGGTGGCATATTTTGTTGATTTATTTGGGCCATTATTCCACTAGGAAGTTGTCCTTGCTCCATTTGTTGTTGCTCTCTTTCTTGGCGAATTGCTTCACCACTGATAACACCAAATCCGCGACCTCCTGATACTTCTCCACCAGCCAAGCCAACTTGCCCGGGAAGTGAAGCTTTTGAAAGGTCTTGACGAGAGCCACACTCAGTGCAAAAGATACTGTCATCAGGAATCTCTGAAACACAGGAAGTACACTGCATCACTCATCCCCAGCCCCTGCTGTCTCCGGCCCTTGTAAAACGCTTGCTACGCAAGATGTCCGCTGAAGCCTGTTAACTCGGGTCGAATAAAATGCCAAAAAGGGAGTTGACAAAGCAAGAGTTGATTCACTTTGGCAGTTCCGAACGGCTTGGGAATATGACTCGCATCGTTGTGGTAGGAGGGGGTTTATCCGGAGTTGCCTCAGCCCTTGCCATCGCAGATGCCTCTCCTGAAGACGAAGTGATTCTAGTTGAATCAAGATCTATGCTTGGCGGCAGAGTCTCAAGTATCAAAGACCCAAAAAGCGGCTTGCTGCTCGATAATTGTCAGCATGCTTGCTTCCGCGTATATGATTGTTTTTTACAATTATTGGCGAGGTGTGGTGCCCGCGATAGCATCAAATTACAACCCAAAACAGATTTGCCCTTTTTACAAGTCGGTGGAGGGCGAATCGCTTCACTAAGCGATGGCCGTCTAGAACCTCCGAACCATA
>JAOMAZ010000054.1 GCA_028344335.1 Deltaproteobacteria bacterium
ATAAAGGTCGCTGGCTTCTGCCCAGATTGCTTCAATTGTTACCCCATACCACGAGTTTCTTTCAACGCCGCTGGGAGTTTCGATGTTGATTTCTGTGGCATTTACTATCTCAACTAATTCACAACTATTGCTTTGCAAACATGCGTTGTCAACTTCTCCTGAACTACTCCTCCAAATATGATATTTAGCGTTTGATACTACTGATGGTTGTTGCCACTGAATGTTAGTTTGGGAGCCTGTTATTTGGAAGGTCAAATCTGTTGCTACAGATTCTGATAACTCAATTGTCCTCTCTAATATTGGTCCAGTGGTTGGATGCATAGTATCTAGACTATCTATTACATTTCCAACTTCATCTCTTAATGTGACTGCATACCAAAATTCACCATTGCTTCCTGATGGAATTGTGTTGTTATATGATGTTGCATTGTGTGGTAATTCAGCCAAGAGGACAACCCCCTCATCAAAAACTTCTGTGAATGAATGACTTGCTCGCCACACTTGTGTGACCAATTCTTCTTCAATAACTCCTGACGGCCATGATAAGGATGTAATTCCCGTATCAACATCGAATGAGGCCCCGAGTGAAGATATCAATACTGGAGCCACATTGTCTTCTGAAACCGGAGTGGTCATTGTATTACTGCCAATAAATCTTAAATCTTCCCAAGTATCAAATCGATAGGTGACTGAATAATATGCACTTTCTTCAACTTCTCCGCTTAATGAATATGCATATGAATTGGCTGAAGAAGATAAGGTAGCAACAATTGATTTGTTCATATCACCCCAACTATTGTTGGCAACTGGAGAAAGGTGCCTCCACACCCAAATTGTACGGTTGGTAGGCACCGATAGTCCTACTTCATCTGCATTAACCCAAGAGATGAATGTGGATTCATTGGCCGCATCATATTCTGCTGATACTCTGAGCGGTGCCCAAATCAAATGCACGTTTTCTGGTATCGCACTACTTTGGCTTTTTCCAATTGTCAAGGTTGATGTGCGGCTACCATTTTCCAAAACCGTAACAATTCCATAATGAAAGGTTCCTTCTGTACCTGGTTCTGATTGCCATGAGAATGAATGTTGTTTTGATGAACATGATGAATATGATTCATTGTCCTCACAAGCCATTATCCCTGTTGCTATTGGGGATAAAGAAAGAATGTTTGATGCATTCATCACCACTGCTGATCTAAATATTTCATAACTTGTATTTCTCAAAGAATTTAATAAAATATAATCAGTAGTATTGATGTTTCTCCATGTAATAGTGGTTAATTCATCACTACCAAAAGTCGCTTGAATATCTCTTGCTTCGAGTGAATTATCAGTACTTTCATCAGCCTGTGCTATACCGGCGAAGAGACTGGAAAAAAGCAACAACAATGAAAGAGAAATACAGCGGAATCCATTGTCCATGTACTGCGAGGCGGGGGGGTAGGCCATAATCAGTTTGCTTAGCACGGGAAAGGTTCAATTCCATTATCGGTAATGCCATCACATGTTGCATGACATACTTCACCACCTCAGTCCGGCCCAGCGCTGGAGCCACGCCAAGTTATTAGCCCACCTTGCTGCAGTTGACGGCAAGGTTGGTAGAGATGAACTTGCATTTTTTGAACAGCGTTTAGGTGCTAGTTTACTATCCCCAGAGCGAAAGGCACAGTTAAGAGAATCGCTTATTGAAACCCCAGAGTTGGAAGAATGTATGGAAGAAATGGATGGAAGAGCAGTGAAATTGGCGTTAAGAGATGCTTGTTTGATGGCTTTAGCAGACCGAGATATCAGTGATATTGAGAAATTAAAATTGATCGGAATTGCAGACCGCGTTGGAATGTCTGAAAAACAGGTTGACGATTTAATAGACTGGGTAGTTAAGGGATATCATTGGATGCAAGAAGGCTATGACTTGCTAGCAATCGATGTATGAAGGGTTATTCCTCGCTATCGAACATGGAAAGTGCGTTTCGTAGACTTGGTAGTTCAACTTCCATATTGTCGGTTGGGCCACGGGCCTCTTCAATTATTGTGTAAGCCGGCGCTTCGCCACCTTCAAGGTGGGCCTTCCAAGCAGTTACTGAATCTGGTCGACGCAGTTCTAGAACGTTCCATAACCGAACCAAAGATTCTTCAGACGTGTTTTTTAATTTGTGAAGTAAGGAAGAAAAGGAGGTGGGATCTACCTCTTCGAGGCGCATAAGCAACTCCCTCAATCTTGTGCCGATTACTTCATCTCCATCGACCCATAATCTTGTCAAAATCCCTCTTTCATCGTTTGGATACAT
>JAOMAZ010000056.1 GCA_028344335.1 Deltaproteobacteria bacterium
TCAGACATCTCAACCATCTCTAATTACACTGGAGGTAACGGCGATTCATGAACTCATCCCAAGCCTGAGTGGTTGAAATAAGTTCTAGATTTATTAAATCAGAATTTTGCCCCGCGCCTTGCGCTAATCGCCTTGAACCCAACGTAGAGACCAAGTAAAATGATTGAAATAATTATCCATGGTAATACTGAATTGGGCTCATCTGGTGCCTTAGCATTAACGTCGGAAGTATAATCCGCAGTCGCAATATCTCCACCCTCAACAGTTTCCACTGTAGTATGTACAGTTGCAGTCAATGTAATCTTCTGAAGAGTTGCATTTGTCAAGTCCACTACTACACTGGTTGCTATTTCACCACCAGCAGGAACATCGACCTTTGCTGTTCCAGCAACCTTGTTGATTAGGTCTTCCTGTAGAGCAGATACATCAACAGTAACGTCTACTCCATTGGCGTCCAATGTACCACTATTCTTGACAGCAACTACGAAAGTAGTCGGTCCTTGATACATCGTCTCACCGTCCACGTGGAATGATTCAATACTCAGATTAGCCCTTGCAATGCTAACTCCAATCACTATATCACCGAGGGCTTCGTTGTCCTCGTCGATGAATGCCGCACCACTTCCATCTTCCATACTAATGCTAAGAGTATATGTTCCATCATCTGCGTCTGCAGGAGCGTGGATAGTAAAGGATTGTGTGCGTTCCTGAGTTGAACTCAAAATCATCGATGCACTGGAGGGAGTTAATGACCAATTTGTTGGTAGGTTTGAACTGCTTACATTGAAGGAAGCAGTATCTTCTCCATTTCCTAAGTTGGTCATGACAAGGTCGATAGCAACTTCCCCTCCTGGGGCAACTCCAACTTCTGCTGGTGCAGAATCTAGTCTGATGCTATGGATTTGGGGCACCATAATGTGTAAGCCTAACTCTCCTGCTATTGTTGAACCTGCCTCGAAACTAACTCCAATTGGATGTCCCTCTGAATAAGAGCGAGTTATATCTTGGCTAGGCAACTGTAACTTGAAGGTGAAATAAGCATCCATTATTGCAATAGATGATGCATTTTCTCCAAGCCCTAGATTGACTGTCCTTGTTTCTTCGAACTTACCACTACTTTGGTTCAGGAAGGTAATATTCCAATCTTCAGAATCATGTAATACTCCAGAATCTCCTCCTAAAGTGAATATTTCTTCAGCTTGATTACCGCCATAATAGACCTTGGCTTGGATGATAATATCTTCGAACTTTGCTAAGTCATCATCAGTTGCGTCCACTAGAATCGCAGTCATAGTTTTCTTATCGTCAGAAATATTGGTAGCACCACCAGCAACTATGCTGATCACTTCAAAGGTGATGTCGTGGCGTGCAGGCCTTGAAACAATGATTATTGCTTCTGATTGAGTGACTCCTCCAGCCACTTGTGAACTAACTCCGCCAGAATAATTCATCTCCATACCCATCTCAATAGTTGTGAACTCCACTGAAAAGGAAATTGGACCTACAGGTAAAAGTAAATTCATTTCTCCATTACTATCTACAGGCAAATCAAATTCCATGTCTTCTCCTAGGTCTATAACCAATTCAATACTTTCATTGATTATTGGAGCATCTGCAACAGCAACCTCACCAAGGTGGTGCTTCTGAAGAGCGAAATCAGTCCACTCACTGGAAACTGGTAGCCATCCACCAGTGCTCATTTGTAGTTCAAGAGTGCCACCGTCAGAAACTGTAGCATCTAACAAACCAATAGCAACCGAAAAGTCCTCTTCATCGTTTGCGCCTTCATGAGCAGCCCAAACAACCCATTTTCCAGGGGTTACGTTGGCATCCCAAGATAGAGTGCTTCCAACTAAACTAGTAGTTGCAACTACCACTTCTCTATCCAAGCCTACGACAGGATATAATTTGAGAGAGGTGGTGGTTAGAACTGAAATATCATCTAATAGGTGAGTGACGTTTCCTGATACCGAAACATTTCCCGCATCTAATGCCAAATCAGATGACACATGGCTCCTATTGACATC
>JAOMAZ010000006.1 GCA_028344335.1 Deltaproteobacteria bacterium
ACCTCTTATTTCTGATATCTATGAATTGGCAACAGAGGCTGCAGATGATGATGCAGTACGTGGACTTTCAATATTAGAGAGGGCAATGAATAGTGGTCGTTTCAAACCTCGCCAACTAAAAAGATTGGTGAATGCTCAACAAGGAGTTTATCAGAACCATCACAAAGAGATTACAGTTCGTCAGCGAAAACATCTTCGCCACCTTCAGTTGACTCCTTTGGTTCTCATCGACACCAATATTTTGGTAGATTCATTAAAAGAAAGAATTGCTTCGAAACTCGACCTCTCCAGTGATGTTAAATTGGACCTAATCGGACATCGGCATTTCCACAAAGCAGTGTGGAATCGTAAGGAAAAAGGGATGATAAGGATATTCATGCCTACTATTGTGAGCAGTGAGATAAGGAATATTGCTTCAGATATTTCACGAGTTCGCCGAATGTTCAGTGATGTACTGGTCAGCGATGAACATTGGAATGAAGTCGTGTCAAAAGAGAAATTACAAAAAATGGTTGACGAATTAGTTGACTCATTCAAAGATTGGCAGCATCCAAATGTCCGGTTTGAGGAAGAAAGTGAAGATTACCGCGAAGAGTTACATGAATTCTTATCTGACCACACAGAAGTATACGACCACTTAACCCAACAAAAGAGCATGCATGGGATATTAAGTCGAACTGCACTCGTAGAAGATGATGAAATTTATCCTGAAGAAAGTGATTTGAAGATAATGTTGCAGGCACGTTCCCTCGCAGAATCACACTTGGATGGGATCGGTTCAATATTAATTGCAAGTAGAGATGGCGATTTCACATTATTTGCCAGAGCTTTTGAGGAGCGTTTTGGATTTGGTGTTGTCAAGAATGCTCAACAATTGAGATCTTGGGTACGTTGATGCGTTAGAATAACCCTCGCACGTAGTCGAACCCTCCACCTTTTGGTGATTCTGCGAACAAGGTTAACCCAAGCGCATTAAACCGCATATTGTTGAGATTCAAGAAAAAGATTTGATCTCACATATGTTCGATGATAGCATCACCGAAGTCGCTACATGAAAGTAGAACAGCATCATCCATTAATCGTTCAAAATCATAAGTAACTGTTTTGTTTGAAATTGCTCTTTCCATGCCTTTGATGATAAGATCGGCTGCTTCATTCCAACCCATATGGCGAAGCATCATTTCAGCAGAGAGAATTAATGAACCCGGGTTTACTTTATTCTGTCCAGCATACTTTGGAGCAGTTCCATGAGTTGCTTCGAAGATTGCGATTCCAGTGTCGTAATTGATATTGGCGCCAGGTGCTATACCGATTCCCCCAACTTGAGCAGCCAAAGCATCTGAAATATAATCGCCATTCAGATTCATGGTGGTTAGAACACTGTATTCTGCAGGGCGTAGGATTATTTGTTGTAACATTGCATCTGCAATCACATCCTTGATTAATATTTCATTGCCGCTAAGTGGATTGGTCATTGTACACCATGGCCCACCATCTACCTCTGTTGCTCCGAATTCTTCAATGGCGAGGGCATATCCCCAATCTCTAAATCCACCTTCGGTGAATTTCATGATATTGCCTTTGTGAACGATACAAACGCTAGGTTTGTCATTTTCGATTGCATATTTAATGGCTGCACGAACGATTCTTGCAGTACCTTCTTGACTGATTGGTTTGATTCCTATTCCGCTGCTATTTGGGAAGCGAATTTTGTCAACCCCCATCTCTTCTTGCAAGAAGTTAATGACTTTTGCAACTTCTTCACTACCTGCCTCCCATTCAATTCCAGCATATACATCTTCACTATTTTCTCTAAAAATAATCATATCAACTTCATTTGGAGATTTTACCGGACTTGGAGTTCCTGAATACCAACGAACAGGTCGTACGCAGGCAAATAGGTCGAGGCGCTGGCGAAGAGCCACATTTAGGGAACGGATCCCCCCTCCAACAGGAGTT
Source organism: Deltaproteobacteria bacterium (assembly GCA_028344335.1). Classification (GTDB taxonomy): domain Archaea; phylum Thermoplasmatota; class Poseidoniia; order Poseidoniales; family Poseidoniaceae; genus UBA226. The sequence goes on from JAOMAZ010000006.1 coordinate 1,960, forward strand.
GTCAAAGGACCTTTAATCGAAACCAATCCAGTTTTCATAGCCTCAATTGTTGCTTCTGGTAACCATTCTTCAGTTGCATTGAAGGCCTTTTCTCCAGCCAATAATTCATTCCAAAATATCTGCCTTGTACCATGATATGCTTTGCCAACTGCAGAGTTCACAACAGACTGCATCACTGGAGTTATATCGATGCCAATTCCATCTCCTTCAATGTAATGAACGATTGGATAATCTGGTACAAGCAACTCACCATCTTGCATGCTGATTGCTATGCCCTTCAGTGTCATGGGCGCAGCGACCAACCACTCCTTGATGAACGACTCGGTTAGAATGAGCAAAAATGGATTGAGATATGCTCTTGAATAAACACCTTTCATCGAAGGATATGCAAGCGGAAGTCGTTTGGAACGGTTCGAGTAAAATGACTGGAATTAATCAATCTGGACAGAAAATAAAGATGGATTGGGAAGATGGACCGAGTCCGATGCAAATCTTGCTACAAATGGTAGGTGCATGTAGCCTTGTAGATGTAGTTCATTCTTTAGAAAATAAAAGGAGTTTGAAATCAGCAAGTGTCAGTATGGAGGCAGAACGGGCGGAGGAGCCACCACGAAAATTCACCTCTATTCATATGATATACCATGTCCATGGAGAAGAGATACCAGAGAAGATGGTGAACCGAGTAATCGAGGCTAGTCATGAGAAATATTGTTCAGTATCGAACACTCTTTCCGATGATGTAAAAATAACTTGGGAATTACAATTGAATACAAATATGTAATCTCCATAACAATAGTATTGTAGATTATTAACAAAACGGAATATAATTCAAAAGGGCAATACCCGCGTGGTCAACCATGCGGGAAGTTTCAGTACACTGGGGAAGGGCAAGACTTACCTGCGCAAGACTTGACATCATCTTTGACTTTGTGAAGGAAATGGCGTTTCTCGGTTATGTTGAAAGAAACCGTAACCACATCGACATCATAGTCCAATGTGTATTCACAGAAGGCAGTGAGCCAGATAACCTCAATAATTTGATTGCAGGAGTTTCAGTAATTGAAACTCTATCAGCACCAAATTCAGAATGGACTAATGAATGGGTATTGAAATTGCGTTTTGAAGCAGCTAGCAATGATTTAATTGCAATTCAATTACAAGCAGCATCAGCGAGTATTCAACCTGAAACAGTTTTCAATCAGCAGGGTTTTACTTATGTTATCCGTGGCCCTGCAAACTCAATTAAATCAGTTATTACAGCATTTAGACTAATATTAACTCCAGATAAAATGTCAGCGTCTTCTATTCAACCTGCTTCTGTAGTTGAAAATAAACTTGTATCGCCTCAACAACTCAAAGTGGTAAAAGGTGCATGGGATGCAGGTTGGTATGAGAATCCAAGAGCTCTTAAAATGTCAGAGTTATCAAGAGAATTAAATCTTTCAAGATCCACTGTTTCAGAACATTTAGCTAGAGTTGAGACAGAAATGGTCCGTCTACTTCTTGAAGCGGTTAGTGATAAATTAGCAGAAACTTCTCAGGTAGTTTTCGATTTGGTTGAGTTTTGGTCAAATATCCACCCTTCTGATTTAAAAACCGTTAGAAAAGCAGTTGACCAAGGGAAAGAAGATGGCAAACCCTTCACCATCACATATAGATTGAAATTGATGGATGGAAGTTACAAATTAATCCGCTCACATTCCCAACCCCAATTTGATGAAAACGGAAAATACCTTGGAGTTGTAGGCCAATTTGAGGATTTATCTCAAAATAAAGCCATGGGTCATATATTGGAATTATCGATTAACATTGCAAATTCGAAATATTCAGAAGGTCTAGAGAATATATCTCAATCAGGAAGTTGGCAATGGGATGTTATCTCAGGTGAGGTGACATGGTCACCTTCTCTATTCCCTTTGTATGGTTGTGATGCTGAAAAGTTCATACCTTCATTGGAGTCTTTCACAGACTTGGTCCATCCTGAAGATATTGAATTCGTTATGAATTCTTTAGGTGATGCAATTCAAACAACCTCAGCATTGGATTATGTTCACAGGATCATTCGCCCCAGTGATGGAGGAGTCAGAACATTTCGTTGCATCGGAGGAATTTTGACAGATGAACTTGGGGCAGCTACCAAAGTAATTGGAATCGCTCAAGACATTACTGAACTAAAAGGTGCAAACCTTGCCTTCCAAGAGACGCTTGCTGAGATGAAAGGTGATTTAGATGAATGGGGGGCATTCGAAGTAAATGCAAAGAGTAGAATAATTACAGTTTCAGAAGCAGCAAGGCGTATGCTTAGAGGTTGAGGCAATTTACTCTTCTTCCAAAAGTAAACCTAAGGATTTCGCAACCGGATTGAGAACCTCCGGCCAGACCAATGTTTCAACTTCAAACTCAGGTTCCCAAACGCCTCTACCAAATTCAAATCCACACTCCATTCTTTCTGCAGCAGCAAAGACTTCAATCCAAGCCTGCTTGCTAATTCCAGTTCTAAGGGATTGCCTTCCCATGCTTACTAAGTACCGAGGTAATTCATCGTCTAAATCTATCAATGAAGTCATCCATTGGTCGAGAGTGGAAGCCCCAGAACCCATTCCACGTGGGATTAAATGAGGAATGACTTGCAAGTGATGTTTTTCTTCAACAACAGACCTTTGTGAATCTGAAAGTTCAAGGAGATTTTGCAAGTTCTCAAGGAGAATAGCACCTCTTTTCGATAGCCTACCATCACTCCAAGCCAACTCAAGACCATGTCGGAATAGAATACTCAATGTATCACCTCAGTCGTGAAGAACCTGTTTTAATATTTTCAAATGGGTTTCAAAACTAATCCCTAATTCTCTCCTTTTTCGGGCCATCAAGGCAACTTCGGCTGGGTCCAGTACATCATCTACCCAAACTCCTTCTAAGAGAAACCGGTATAATTCCTCAGGTTGGGCACGGGGCTTTTCATCCTCCACTTGGACTTTTTCTTCAACCTCTTCTTGTTCAATAGGTTCATCCTCTGTTGCACTTTCTCCTTCAAAAACAATGGTGTTTTCTGGTCCTTGATATTCATCCTCGTCCATAAAAGCAGCAAGAGCATCGCTAACATTAGTACTAGTTGATGCAACTACATCAGGTCTCGTCGCGCCTAGTTCTTCAAAGGGGTCAATATCCTCTTCCTCATTGACCCCTGCTTCATCCAAAGGAATGACTGAATCAACAATTTCTTCATTCATTTCCATCATCCCACCCATTTCTAAGGTAGTGATGGCTTCACTTTCTCCTTCTGATTCTCCATCCTCGTCATTATCTTCACCAAATGCATCCAATAGTTTGGCACCTCTTACAGCAGGAGCTGTAGTTGAAACATTTAGTGCCTCAAATGGGTCGATATCATCTTCGTCTTCAGTTGGCTCATCAACAAACATGCTCATTCACTCCGAAGGTGCCTCGCTATCATCCCTCATCAAACCACCCTCTCAAAGTTTGGTCATTTGTCAAACATTTGCACCACCCCTTTGATAGGTATTCTAACCTACCTATCGCTATGGCAGGAGAGAGAGTGTGGCTATGGAGGGGGCTGCTTCTGACCATGATCTTTTGTGGAATAGCAGGAATTCCCAGCCTACCAGAAAATCTAGATGCTTGGCAATCAACTGATGAATTGCAAACAGACCTGCTTGAAGATAGCAGTTCTGAAGAACCTTTGGAAGAGCAGTCCAATGAAGAGCAAGCAGAGGGCCAATCAAAAGAGGATTCAGGGACAAATGATCAAAGCACACAAGACTCAACAGGTGAGCCAGACCAAGGTGATGATGAAAAGGCAGAGTCAGCACCCGCAACAACCCGAAAGTCGCCTCCTGAATCTGACGAACATGTTGCAGGTGAAAATGTAGGGAAATGGATAATGCCAGCAACTAGAGTAGTAGTCTTGAGTTTAGCAGCCGTCATGGCAGTCGGGATAATGGGTACAATGTTGACCGCATTGGCAGCATCTGAAGCAGCTAGAATGAGTTTGATGTTAGCTGTTCTTGGGCCTATTCTTGCAATATCTCAACGTGGAGAGTCTGGAACTTTTACTAAAGGTAGGATTCAAGGCTATATTGAAGCCCACCCAGGTATCCACTTTTCAGCTTTGAGAGATGCCCTCACATTGGCAAATGGCGTTACTGCTCATCACCTTCATGTTTTGGAAAAAGAAGGTAGGATAATATCTTGGTTAGATAGCACAAAGCGAAGATTTGCTTCAAGTGGAATCGACCCAAAGTTGCTATCTAGAATTGAGCAACCAGTTGTTGGAATGCAACAAGCGATTCTTGAAGTTCTTGATTCAGCAGGAAAATTAGGAATGAAAAGTGGAGAATTGCGCCTCAAAATGGAAACTTCAAGGCAGTTGATGTCATACCACATGAAACAACTTGATGAAAGAGGGTTAGTGCAGGCAGAAGGTCGTGGCAAGGCAAGGAAATGGAAACTACTTGAATCCGGTAGAGCATTACTTATGTCAAGTCAGCATCTTTAGTTGACAAACTCAATATGTTTTGAACGAAGTGCTTTCAGTTGAATATTTTCACTTGAGCCATAAATTTGTTGGCTTTTAACGCCAGTTAATACAACCATGACCCTCACCTCATTCCCTGCATCTTCTTCGACCGCTGCACCCCAAATTATTCTGGCATGATCATTGATTCTTGATTTGATTATTTGGGCTGCAATTTCAGCTTCACCTAAAGTTAAATCAGGACCGCCAACGACATTGATTAGTGCACCTTTCGCATCACTGAGGTCTAATTCAAGTAATGGGCTATGTAGAGCCTCCAAGGTGGCTTTTTCTGCTCTATTTTCTCCACTGGCCCCACCAATTCCAATCATTGCCACCCCACTACCAGTGCTAATCACAGAACGCAAGTCTTCAAAGTCAAGGTTAACCATTCCATCACATGTCAACAAGTCAGTAACTCCCTTGATTGAACGAACAAGTAGTTCATCTCCGACTCTGAAAGCAGCAGCAATTGGTAAATCCTTCACACCTTGAATCTCAAGTAGCCTTTCATTTGGAATAACTATGATTGTATCGCAGTGCTCTCGTAGGCGTTCCAATCCCCATTCTGCATTTTGTCGACGTAGAACGCCCTCTGAATTGAATGGATAAGTTACCACTGCAATTGTCAATGCACCTTGCTTCTTGGCCAAACGAGCGATATGGCCTGCAGCTCCTGTCCCTGAACCACCACCCATTCCTGCAGTGATAATTGCCAATTGAGTATCTTCTGTAATTTTACTTAAGGTAAACTCACTCTCTAATGCTGCAGCTTCTCCCTTAGTTGGGTCTCCACCCGCTCCACGTCCTCTTGCACTTCTTCCGATTAAGATTTTTTCTTCTACTTCAGTTAGGAGAAGGGCTTGGGCATCGGTGTTAATGGCATATCCAGTAACATATTTTGATGAAAACAACCCTTCACCCCATAGGCGACTGATTGCATTGCATCCTGCACCTCCAACTCCATAAACTCGAATCCTAGGCTGGAGCGTCTCAAGCAACTTACGTAATTCGCCATCATTTGCTTTTGAATTTTCATTTTCAGGAGTTATTATTTCTGCAATACCCTCTGCTTCAAGACTCAAAACACGCTCTATCAAGTGCTTCATGATACTGATGCGGCCCCTAGCCTCTTTCAAGATGACCCTCAGCGAAGGGGCTTTGAAGGGGATTTCTCAAGTCCTCTACAACTGCGAACAAGGTGGCGTTAGTATCAAGTCAACGCGAGAGCCGGTTGATTTTATGGGCAGTGGGCGCGGTGCTTTGATTCTGGCGCTACTACTACTATTGGTGCCATTTTCTGCCATTCCAGTTGTTGCCAATGAAGTGGGAAATGACGATTGGGCCCAAGAAGAATTACCCACCTCTCCTGAAAAAATGGCTCTTTCAGTTTGGCAACCAAGTCTTGCTTCTGTTATGTGGGATGTAGCCTGGTCCCCCACTTTAGTGGGATCCCCTAGAGATGGCAATGAGATTTCGAAAGATATTGCAGTTGTCGGTTTGGATGGTACTCTTAATGTGTGGAATAACAGTGATGGCAGAGTTGTTATGAGGGTTAACCACCATATGCAATTACTCGGGGTAGATTGGCTGGATGATACCCATGTCATTACACTCGATCAACGTCATAATTGGGATGTCTACACCTTATTAGATGAAGGATTAGCAAGGCCTCCTGACCTAATTGAGCATCGTTCTGGTCATTGGTCGAGCAATATGACTGGTATTGAGCAGAATTGGGGGCATGACATGGAAGTTTCAGCCAACGGAACTAGAGTGGTTTTTTGCGGTGGAAGGCCGGCCTCAGGGGGGGAAATCGTAGTAGTTGATACAGCATATTTACTAGGGCTTTCAACTGAGAAAAACAGCATATCATTACAAACTCCAGACATAGTCAAAGTTTGCAGGTGGTCAGAAGATGGCACTTCAATTGCTACGATTGAAAGGTCAAGCGGGGGAGATAGTATCCGCATCTATGACTCAGTTACCCTTGAACAAACGACTCTACACAATATCGCCACCGGCTCTTCAGGATGGCATTTAGATTGGAAAGGTAGTACTCAATACAGCGTAGCATGGACAAAAAGCAGTGGGGAAAGCGTAGTCTCTCATTTTCTTGAAGATGGTCAACTTGAATGGTATAGTCCCTTAGAAGAAAACGTTACCAGAATAGCATGGGCAATTCAGACCGATAGCCTATATGTTGGTTTACTGAATGAAGGGCAGGTCCTGAAATTGGATGCAGCTGGAGAAATAGTTGAGAAAAAGGGTTGGCATGCATATCAAAGTTCACGCTCTGATATCAGAGCACTAGATATCGATGCTAGTGGATATCAAATGGCAAGCGTTGGCCAAGATGGGACCGTCGTAATTTGGTACATTGCTGATACTGCGGAATTTCGAGGCTATCCTGCTCATGATTCTAGTATAATGAGGGAGTTTGAAATATCTCCTTCAGAGAGTTTAGTAGCTATCGCCAAAGGTTCTGGCTCTTTGAGCATTAATGACATTAAATCTGGAAAAGAAGTACAGTCTTGTGTGCACCCCAATTGGGGAGACTCTAGTCAAGAAGTTCCATATGTGAAAAGTGTCAAATGGTTGGATAATGGATTTGGGGGGACAGCAGTTATCGGCTATACAGATGGCTTAATTCAATGGTGTACAGTAGGAGGACATTGGGAGGAGACTTTCGATACTCAAACATTGGGGGAATACGAAATATTTGGTCGATTGGCAGTCAAAGGCCCAGATATACTTGTCATCACCAGCGTAGCAGATGGTAGCGATTCTTTGACTGGTGGAAAGGTACGAGTTTTGACTAGAATGGATACTCAAGAATGGGAGGTTGCAAGAACATGGGATTGTGATGACACTTGTTGGGTGATGGAATTTAACATGAATGGAAAATTACTTGCTACTGCAGAACAAACGGGAAAAATAAGAATTTGGCAAACCGAAGGTCTTGACCCTTCTGACTGGTTAGAATTGGAAAGTCCACATAGCCATGGAAATTATACGGGGGTAGTCGAATGGTCCCCAAGGAGTAACTTACTTCTAAGCGTGGGTTGGGATAAGAGAGTAGTACTATTTGACATCGATAGAATGTCTGAAGTTTGGAGTAGGTCGATACCCTTTGAAGGATTTTCTGCTGGTTTTTCTTTAGAGGAACCAAAGGTAATCATTGGTGCAGGAATGGCTATGGATTCAAGTGAAGGAGAAATTTTGATTTATAACGCGAATAATGGAAGCCTGATAGATTCGTGGCCAACAGAAGGAATTCCACGCGGTGTAGCAATTACAGGAATTGCCTCAACTAAAAGATATATTGCAGCAAATAGTATTGGAGAATGGGCTGTCTGGATGCAAGATACTGACGAGGATGGAAAACCTGATTCAGTTGACTTATGGCCTGAAGATCCATCTCAATGGGACGATAGTGATGGCGATGGTTATGGAGATAATGAAAATGGAAGCAATGGAGATTCATGCCCTTTTGTTTCAGGGGAAAGTCTTCATGATAGGTTGGGCTGCTTAGATTCTGATTCAGATGGTTGGTCTGATGCAGACCAAGATTGGCCTCCGCATCCTGTCGGAATTGCTGATGCATTTGATCAAGATCCTAGTCAGTGGAATGATAGCGATTCAGATGGTTATGGTGACAATTACTTTTATGATATTATCCATTACTTCCGAGTTAACCAAAGTGGTGATGCATTTGCTGATGATTCAAGTCAATGGAGCGATAGTGATGGGGATGGTTGTGGAGACAATCATTCATGGTCTTTGAATGGATTGTGGAGATTAGATATTGGTGATGCATTTCCAAATGACCCTCATCAATGTAGTGACCAAGATGGGGATGGCTATGGTGATAATTATTCATTTACGATAGGAGCTGATGGGTTGAGATTTGAAATGGGGGATGCTTTTCTACAAAACCCACTTGCTTGGTCAGATTTAGATGGAGATGGCTGCCCACCTAATAGCACAGTTGCCAGCGAAATCGATAATTATCCAGAAGATGCGAGTAAATGCCAAGGAGACCCAGAACCTTCGTTGCCTGAAAACCTAGACATTTTTGTTACTTCTGATTTCGAACAGTGGAGAGTAGAAATCTCTTGGCATTCAAGAGGAGAGAATACTGAAATGATTGAAGTTTTCATTATTGAATTGAATGAATCTATCGAATGCGATGAATTATGCATTGGAAATGCAAACCTCTTTTTCAACCCCGCACCAGCAGGATATGTTGACGAATTAAGGTATATCGAACGAAGCGGCCCAACTCGGCTAATTATTGTAGTTAGATCAACCAATTTGCAGTACTCAACTACCATAGAACAATGGAGTAATCATAGTGGTGAAGAATTACCAGTGGAAATCAAAAATGAAACCGAAAACCCACCTGTTCCTGAGGAAAATAATTCTGAAAATGAAAGCAATTCAAGTAGCCAAATCGAAGTCAAGTCTGGAAAGTCCGATAATTCATTGTTAGTGTGGGGCGGGGCAGCCGGGCTGGTACTCCTTATCGGAGCCTCCATCCTGCTATTGAGGCGTCGTGGTTCTGAGGAAATTACTCTCCTCAATGACTCCACATATTCAGAGTTGAGTCCCATTTCCCAACCCGTCTGCACCCGCTGTGGTGGGACTACTCAAATCGTAGCGCATCAAGGACATGATTTCCATTGGTGTGGAGCCTGTCAACAGTACAATACTTGAGTAGACAAAGGTTTGTGATTAGTCTCTTAGTCCATCTTCGCAGACTTGGTAGATACATTCTCCATCGGGTAAGTTTGGAGAGTCTACTAAGCGTGCAATTCTACGGCCACCTTTGGCTTTTCGTAAGTATAGACGGAATGTACTTGCGTGCGCAAGGACGTGACCACCGATGGGTTTTGTGGGGTCGCCCCACATAGCATCAGGTCGGCTGTGTACTTGGTTGGTTACTAGTATGAGGGCATTGTTTATATCGGCAAGTTGCTTTAGTTCCTTGAGGTGTTTATTCAGTTTTTGTTGCCTGTTTGCCAACATTCCACGACCTATGTATTCAGCTCTAAAATGGCTGGTAAGGGAATCGACAATTACCATTTTTACGTTGAGACCTTTGGATGCTCTCTTGATTTCGTCAACCAGTAGCATTTGGTGTGCAGAGTTATATGCACGGGCTACGTGAATTTTCTTCAATACGGCTTCGGGATCCAAGCCATGTCCTCTAGCCATTTGGGTTATGCGCTCTGGGCGAAATGTGTCTTCAGTGTCTATGTAGAATACCTCGCCCTCTAAGCCACCTTCTGCAAGTGGCAGAGTGCAGTTTACAGCTAGCTGGTGCCCGATTTGGGTTTTACCTGAACCGAACTCACCGTAGACTTCCACTAGTGCCTGAGTTTCAAAACCACCACCGAGTAGGTCGTCTATGGATTGGACTTTGCTTGAAAGTTTCAGTACTTCACGGCGCCTTTCTAAGAGTGCATCACCACTAACGAATCCTCCAATATTGGCCATTTTCTTAGAGGCCATGATTATTTTTGAGGCTACTGCTTCGCCTAATTCGGCTGATTCTGCTAAGTCTGCCGGAGTCATTACGGCGATGGCTAGGAGTTCTTCATAGCCAGCATCGCGCAATTTTTCTGCTGTAGCTGGACCTACACCAGGCAAGTCTTCTATGGTTAATTCGCTCATCTCTTCTTCTGTCAACCGCTTCACCTCGGGGGTAATTTCAATCTCTTCTTCTACCGCCTTGTCAGCGGCGTTGCTTGAACTCTTCGTCTTCGTCTTTGTCGCCATGTATTCTTCACCTGTCGTTGGAATGGCTTTTTCAGCAACCCTATATGAATGAGGTTAGGAGGGTAGAAAACAAAACTGGAAGTGTAAATAAAAAATAAATGTCAAGCAGTGATACACTTTTTCACTTTCACTTTACTTTCACTTATTCAGGGCTTGGTGGTTCAGGATTTGGTTCTGACTCTTCTTCTTCATAGACAGTCCATAATTCGCTTGTGACATTGACATCTTCACTATTTCCACCCGCATCAATATTTATTTCTAAAGTCCACACCGCAGCCTCTGGCGTATTTTGCTGATTTTCCCAAGTTGCAGATTGCCCGTCGCCGACCTGTTCGGATTCAGTAGCCATCTCAATTCCACTACCATTTTTCAAAGTCCAAGTAACTTGTACTGTATCTGAGAAAAAAGGACTATCTGGATTCTCGACTGTAGATTTCAATTTCAACTGTGCCGGAAACTCAAGGCTGTCGTCATCAGGTGCCAAATCTATTGTTGCATCACTGGGATTTTGAGTACCCGTTTGAGAATCACGATGATGTAGGTCTACTCTGAGAGTTAAATCTTGAGATGCCGTATTGTTGTCATCATCTTCTGCCATCAAAGTAGCCTCAAAGATTCCATGAGTTTGATAGGCATATGTCAATACTGAGTTTTCAGCAGCATCAATACTTACAGTATCCGTTCCATCTCCAGGGGTAAAGGAAAAAGTGACTATATCTCCATTATCAGAGTGTGTTTCCCTGAAATCAAAGCTAAATTCTGCACCATCTCTTGAGGTCTGTTGGCCATTATTATGAATCTCCATTATTGTTGCATTTGTTGAATCATAGTAGACGACTAAATCCACTAGGCTACCTTCTTCGTAATCTTCTTCACCACTTCCAAGACAGCCTGCCGACATACCAATCAACATCAGGATAATCAGTCCTGAAGCGCGTATAGTAACCTTAGGCATAGTCATCGGGAGGGGTGCATGTTGTAATAACCCATTTGTGAGAAACCGACTTAACTCCTGATTACGCCATAAACAGGTGAAAATCACGAACTAATATATGTCGCATCTGCGCAATCAGGCTCAAGTATAGGAACCGAGCCGCCTTGCTCAGCGAGGTGGGGTAGTCTGGATATCCCGTCGGGCTCATAACCCGGAGATCGATGGTTCAAATCCATCCCTCGCTATTCTAATAAAAACTCATCACGACCTTGAAAAAGCGTGATAATCCATAGTTGGGTTGAGTTTGTCTACAGCCGCAGCCAAGGCGGCGTTTGCCGCTTGTTCACCAGACTCTATTCGCTGAACTTGAACGGATAGATCATTCAACTTATCAAGCAATTTAGATCGAACAGGTGTCGGCATACCTGCTGATGCTACTGTCCATGGCATCACTCTTTCAATCAGGGCAGGAATATCTGCAGCCCTTTGGCCTACTGGTAATAATTGGAAGGACGCCCCATTTCGATTTACACTTCCAGCGGCGTTTAGTGCTGAGGTTAACGCATTACCCAATTTAGTAGACTTTTTCAGATGTCCCTTGTTTAGAAATTCAGTAGACAGCGCTTCAATACAAGCTTCAAGGTGATTTGGACGCAATTTGTTGGCCTTGGCAAATCGCGACATTGCCTTGGAGGTTTTTCCCATCAAGGCTAGCACTCTACCGGCTTGGACTTCGTCATCGGCTTGATGTTCTCGAATTGTTTTTGCAGCCGCTTGATTACCTTCTGAATTGTGCATTTTTGAAAGTGTTTTTCGCTGTTTCGCTAATTCTTTATTTGCCCCAAAAGAGAGTTTCAACTTTTCAGCTGTTTCAACCCCTCTTATTTCAAGAATATTTGCAAAATCTCTCAAGCCTTGTACCAATAGGTCTTGTTTTTCCAAGTTCCTATCCTTTTCAGCCAACATTCTTTCGGTCATTTCTCCAGCCATAACTTCAGCCATTTCAAGCCGACCTTCAGAAGCATATCTTCGCATTTGGGTAAGAACTGTGGCAGGGTCACTCATACCGAACATTTCACAGCCTCAAGACGGCGTAACAGTTAGCCCTCATCAAAGCGTTGGCTTAGGAGCCAGGAGCAGCCGTCAATGTTTTTGTTAGTTCAACTCCGTCGATTGCACGGATGTTGGCAATAACAATATTTCCAAGTGAACCGAAATCGCTACACTCAATTTTGGCAAATAAGTCATACTCCCCAAACAGCAACATCGCTTCCTTAACTTCTGGAATCTGTTTTAATTCTTGTATCACATCTGCTTCTTTTCCAGGCTCTGCCGTAATCAGTACAATTGCGGTGGCCGTCTCAAACCCAGGTCTGCCCATCTAATATCTCCCGTATCCCCATAGCAAGGGTCAGGTATAATTCTTCAGCCTGATATGGTCTGCCACAGGTATGGTTGTAGGGGGCAAGGGCCAGTTGCCAAAATTAAGACTCGCCTTAACTGGAACTCCAGGTACTGGAAAAACTGCATTATCAACCGCATTGATGGGCCTTTTTCAAGTCATTGAATTGGAAAAACTTGCTGAAGAATTGGATTTGTTGGGTGAGGTTGATGATGGTTCAAGGTCATTAGATATCGCAGAACTGGTCAAAAAATTGGACTGGCAAAAACCACATTCATCAATAATCATTGAAGGGCATCTTTCCCATTTACTTCCAGTCGATGCAATAATAATCATGAGGTGCCATCCAGACGTAGTGGATGCAAGATTATCGGCGCGTTCATATTCGGTGCAAAAAATACAAGATAATGTGGAAGTCGAAATGTTAGGAGGGCCTTGGTTTGAGATTCCTGACGGAATTCCAGTGTTAGAATTGGATTCAGGCTCTTATCCAAGTTCAGAACTTTCGGAAATAGTGGTAGAATGGATTGTAAATGATATGAACCCAAATAGGCCAGTCGAAGTAATGGATTGGCTTGATGATATGGCTTCAGACCCTTCTTAATAGCCGCAAGGGTCAACAATAGAACGAATCAGGCAGTAGCAGGTGGCAACGTGGCTTTGCAAAATCTAAGGGCCCTTTCTGAGAAGATCAGCATTCCTTTAGCGAAGAAATTTTCTTGGATGTCGCCCTTGGCAATAACTTGGTTAACTTTGCCTGTTGGCTTAGCAGCGGCCGCCTTAATGATGTTTGCAGGTAGAGATTCATATGGAGCGTTGATGCTTTTTGGAGCTGCGGTATTATTGATTATTGCATCTATCCTTGATGGTTTTGATGGTACTTTAGCTAGGCAAACAGGTCGAGTAACAAGATGGGGCGATTATCTCGATCATACTCTTGATAGAGTATTGGATATTACATGGATGGTTGCTATTGGCTATAATATGGCGTGGGTAGGCTCAGCAACTTTGGCTTGGTCGGCAGCGATGGCGACGATGTTTGGCTCATATTTGGGAACTCAAGCCCAAGCGGTTACTGGTTCACGCGACTATGGTGGTTTTAGCCGGGCTGACCGCCTTGCTGTGACTGGCGCAGGATTAGTAATTGCAAGTTTGCAGATATTAATCGGCTGGAGTGATTTTGGAAGCTTTCCGACCCCCCTCGCTCATGTGAATTTGAATCCAATGTCGGCAATCTTAATCATAAGTGGAATTGGTGGGATATGGACCTTCTTCAAGCGTTTTTCTCAGGCTAGAAACAGAATCCAACAACTTGATTTGAATGACCCAGTATCGCAAATTGCTGCATCTTCGGATGAATAATTTCAAAATCATTTATCAGCGAGAGTTAATCAGGGTCGAACGTCATCAAGAATTCAATGTATTCAGCCAAGCCAAGCACTATATTCAGGGATTTGAAGGACTTTGTTAATCGAATCCGTGACTACGCCTACGGCGTTATGCTCATAACCACGACAAGGGCACCGGCTTGTGGGGATGAAACGCAAGTGACCAGATTCAGGCGCCGTACAAGCCTATTATTGGTGCTACTTCTCATCGTGCCGTTGCTACCTTTGCAGGCGGTTAGTGCTTCAAGTCATGAAGATGATTGGATGCTTCAGGCTCAGGATATTTCGGCAGCATTTGAAGAAAATGGTGAGTCAACAACGGTGTCTTGGAAAAGTATAACAAATACTAATTTTGCCCAAGATCTTTGGAATGCAACTTATCATCTTTATCGCCATGATGAAGTGATGAACGCAAGTATTATTGCCAATATGACGCCGTTTACATCTGTCGATGCATGTGATTTCGACGACACGGCTAATCCTCTAGATTGTTTAGGAAATAGGCCGAAGGGACAACATTCGGCAACATTTCAAGTGCCACCAGGAATCAATGCCTCTTACTATTATGCAATAACTACAGAGTTAGGAAATACAACTATAACATCTCCACTAGATTTGGATAAATCAATGATTAGTCTGCCAATACCTGAAGTAACTACTGCTGTACGATCACCGTATTATTTACAGGCGTCTTTCAACCCTGCAACAAGCAATACCGGTTTATCATGGGTGAATTATAATTCTATTAATCCTGTTTTACCTGAAACTGGACCAGATGCGTATGATATTCATATTTGGCAACACGCAGAACGAATTACTAGAGTATCTGGAGTAACATTACTGACAGGCCATTCTCCAATTGCTACTTTAATTGCAGGAACTAGCTCATATCAAGTTCCTATTCCTACTTCTACAAACCGTCAGATGTATTACTCGGTTACATATGTTTTGAATAACTGGATGGCCCCAAATACAACATATGAGGATGTGCGTTTCCTTTCAGGCAACACCTTAGAAGTTCCAGTCGATGAAGATAACGTTCCACCAAATGCAGTTCAAGGTGTATCAGCTTCTTTTGAATCAGTTGAAGGTTTAGATGGCGAGGGGTGGACAACCATCACATGGGCTAATGTTTTTGGAGAAGAAGGCGAAAGTTACCGCATTTGGAGAGCAGGTTCTGGGTTTAACAATACGTTTTCAGATGGCGTAGAATTGATAGCGACAGTATCAGAAGGTACCAGTTCGTATAACTATACAATTCCACGAGGAAACCTTGGGCCAAGTTTTTACTGTGTAAGTATCATTGACTCCTATAGCATTACAAGTTCGGAATTAGTCACATCTTCTTGTTCATCAGTTGTTTTCGAGGACACGTTTGGAAGTTGGGTAAAAGAGCCAACAAATGTCAAGGCAGAATATCTTGGTGCGTCAAAGACCAAGGTTTCATGGACTGACCAAATAGGTGCAGAAGGAGAAACTTACAATGTTTGGTGGTCAAGTTATCCAGTAGTTGTAACAAACCCAGATAATCCAGTCGAGTTTAGAGATAGTGGAGACCTCCAAAACATGTTCTTATTGGCAACAGTTTCGGATGGTTTTGGTGAAGTCATCGTCGATGTCCCAGAAGGGATATTCAGAACCCAGTCTTATTATTTCGTAACTTCCGATGCCCGATACGGTCACCTCAATGATACCTATGAATACCGTGGATTAATTCAAAATTATGATGGCCCAGTAACTGAGGATACTCTATCCCCTCTCGTACCTATTGTCAGTGAAGCTAGGATGTATGGAATGACCAATGAAATCATCATTACTTGGGTTAACGACGATCAGGAAAACAATGAGGTCTACAGCATTTGGAGGCACCTTGGGGACCCATTCCTAAATGAGAACTCTACTTTTAGAGCCAATGTATCAGAAGAAAATGGCTGGGAGTTAATGCGTGATAACATTGCTACAGATTCATCAACCCAAACCACCAT
This sequence comes from Deltaproteobacteria bacterium, assembly GCA_028344335.1. Classification (GTDB taxonomy): domain Archaea; phylum Thermoplasmatota; class Poseidoniia; order Poseidoniales; family Poseidoniaceae; genus UBA226. The sequence continues at coordinate 17,984 of JAOMAZ010000006.1, forward strand.
CATTAGGTCTATCCAGGTTGATGAAGGTATTCAGAGAAACGCTTGGTACTCTGTTATCGTCAGAGACGAATTTGATAATTTGAATAATGATATGTGGAGCACCCCTGGTAAGAATGGAGCCTTGGTTAGGGAAGATGCAACCATTGCAACAGCCATTCTACATATCGAAGATTCAACAGGAGCAACCGTCCAAAGTGGAACTCTCCAAGAAGGCTCATACCGGTTGATTATCAATGTAAGTGAGGACCTAGAATCAGTGCCGATAGTAAACATCTCTTCTGAACAAAGATTCTTCAATATTGGATTGGGAGAGGAAGCAAATTTACTATTTGACACACCCCTTGATGATAGCATTGGAGATACATATTATTTGGACTTTGAAATTGCCAACACTGATCAAAACTCATTTGTGTCAGTCAATATCACATTGGTCGATTCAGTAGGAAACTCCGGAAATATTTCAGTTACAGAATGGAATATTGATGCAAAGTTACCAAATATCGATTTCTATACCCCCGCTTCTCCAGAACACACTACTTACATGCAGGGAGACCCTATTCTAATCAGTGGTGGCGTCAGTGATGATGTAGGAGTTATCTCGATTGAAATCAGATTCATTACAGCTACATCTGCAGGTAGGTGGATAAACATTACAGCATCATCTACCCAATCCGAAGAAGGTTGGGCTTTTGCTTATCCAGTAGCAGTTGGTGACTTCCCACTAGGAACAGTTAGGGCAGAAGTTAGAGCAAAAGATGCCGCAGGTAATCAAAACACAGCCCAAGTTTCTTTTGCTACTGACGATTGCCACCAGTCAATTGAAGGGATAAGTATCTGTGATGGGAAAGAAGGTCAAAAAGACCCCCCTGAAGTAATTTTGGAAAATGTTTCAATGGGCAGTGGCCCATTTTTGTTCGTTTTCATCCTTGCAGGCATCAACGTTTTCGCACTCATTGTTGTTATCATGACAATTATATCAGTACTTTCAGCACCCCGCAAGAAGAAAGGCGATGATGATGAAGGTGATGAATGGATGTCTGAATTCATCGGTACATCAAGCGAACCAGATATGGATTCAATTACTACTGGTGGTAAAAAGGAAGAGAAGCAAATTGTTGATGATGACGATGATGAGGAAGACCCATTTGCAGTTAATGAATTAGTTCGTAAAGAACGCCGTAAAAAGAAAGGAACCAAATTGAACGAAGTTAGTGGTGGTGATGTAAGCATCTTTGAGCATGACGACGATGATGATGATGATGATGGCGGTAAGAAGAAGCGCCGCTCAATTCGCCGCAAGAAGTAAATGGGGATTGCCTCATGAGTGAAACCGTAGAATCTATTGAAGAAGGACCGTTTAGTTACAAACCGATTGTTAGCCCTCTTGAAAATAAATTAATGTGGATGCTCTTTGCAATACCACTCGCAGTTTATTTTGAATTTTCAGAACAGCACGGCTATGCATTCCTCGCCTCGATGTTAGCAATAATGCCCTTGGCTTGGTTGATGGGAAAGGGTACAGAGGAAATCGCACTTCGCACGAGTGAATCACTTGGTGGTTTATTGAACGCAACCTTTGGCAATGCAGTCGAAGTCATCATCGCTAGTCTTGCATTATTTGCGGCATTTAGTAACCCTGAATTAGCTGAAAATATGATTATAGTTGTTCAAGCATCACTAATTGGCTCAATACTTGGAAATCTGCTATTAGTTCTTGGTCTTGCTTTCCTATGGGGCGGGCTCAAGCATAAGAAGCAGCAATTTAATTCTCAAGTATCTCAAACAAATGGCTCATTACTCTTGTTGGCTCTAATCGGTTTAGTTATTCCAGCAGCTTTCGCAGCCGCCAATAAAGGAGTTAGCAATGACTCGATAGTATCTCTTTCACGCTGGACTGCCATTGTATTGTTACTAATATATTGTCTAAATATGTTATTCCAATTGAAGACTCATGCAACACTTTACGCCACTGATGGACACCATGATGAAGAATCAGAATTGAATCAAAAACAAGCCATATTCTTGCTTCTTATTGCCACTCTATTAGTTGCTTGGATGGCCCATATCCTCGTTGCCTCTATCGAGCATGCCGCTGAGCAATTCAACCTTCCATACTTGTTCATTGGAGTTATTCTATTGCCATTATTTGGTAACGCAGCTGAGCACATGACAGCTGTTTCTGTAGCACGTAAAGATAAGATGGACATGTCTATCTCAATTGCAGTTGGTTCGAGTATCCAAATCGCCTTGTTAGTGGCACCATTTATGGTTCTATTTGGCTGGGCCATGGGAGTTGGGATGAGTTTACAATTCGGGCTGTTTGAGACGGTAACCTGTTTGGTATCGGTGATGATAACCAATTTCATCATTCAAGATGGAGAATCTAATTGGTTTGAGGGTGTTATGCTACTCGCTACTTATCTGATAATAGCGATGGCTTTCTTATACATGTGAGCAAAGCATCATTCTAAGCCTTCATAGTAAACTGAAACTGCAGCATCAAGACCTTCGATTGCCTTGGTCTCATCAACACTCAAGGTTTCTCCGTCTTTACGTATTAATTGACCATCAACCAACATGTCCAAGCATTCAGCATTAGAGAAAATAAGGTTTGATAGATGACGATTAGATGAAGCACCAAATGGCCGCATTCGGATATCATCGAGATTCCAGGCGGCCCAATCTTTACTTCCTTTTGTGGCAATGGAAAACACCTCTTTTGCCGGCATCATAGTTGGATCCCAGTGGTCATGTCGCTGAACTAAACTGGAAAGTTTCGCCTCAGCTCGCATGTCCAAACCATTGCCGCTGCTGCCACCACCATCGGTACCGATTCGAAGGTCAATTCCAGCATCTTTTACTGCCGACCATGACATAGTGCCACCACAGGCTAATTTCATATTTGATGAAGGACAGTGAACAGCAGTTACATCGCGCTCTGCCATCATCGAATATTCGCTTTTCTTGACCCAAGATGAATGGGCACAAATTGTGCCTGACCTGAGGAAGTCGATGGAATCGAGATATTCAAATGGATACATTCCAGTTTTTTTCTTACAGTCAGCAACTTCCTTGCGAGTTTCTGAAACATGTATATGACACACCGCATCATGCTTTACAGCAAGGTCACGGGCCTGCTCCAAAGTTTCTTGTTTGCATAAATAAACGGAATGAGTAGCAATTGCATAATCTATTCTTGGATGCTTTCCATTTCCCGCTAATAAGCCATCTAATTCCTGTAAAGCCGAACCAGCACTCGGATGTGAAGGTAGGGCCCAATCTGAAACCGGACCGCCAATTAGGCCGCGTAATCCAGCATTGTCGAGAACTTCAGCGGTAGTAGCAGGGTAGAAGTACATGTCAGCACAGAAGGAAGAGCCGGTGCGAATCATCTCGGCAGCCCCTGCCGTAGAGCCAGCCCTTACCATATCGAGTGAGATTCTTTTTTCGGTAGGGAAAATGGCTTTCTCTAACCAATCGGTTAAGGTGAAACCATCACTAAAGTCGCGGGCATTCAATTGCATTGCCAAGTGAGTATGCCAATTTTGAAAAGTCCGAGTCAGGAGACGCGATGAACCATCAAGATCCGCCGATACATCTTCATCACCATTGGAAATTGACCAATTTCCATCGGCGTGTAATAGAAAGTCACCATGATGAATTACCTGCTCATCATCGATGAGAATGCTGTTGCGGTAGCGCACCGCGTGGTCATCCTGCATGGCTTGCGGGCAGGGTTTCAAGGGATGTTGATTGCGGTTGAAAATCTAGGGATTTTTCTAAGATTCTTGCACTTCATGCATAATAATTTCAACTTCAAACTGCATGGCACTTTGAGCCAAACCAGCCAATGCCGGCATACTTCTTCCAGCCAAGAAATTCAAACAAGCCCCACCCCCAGTCGAGACATGCCCCATTTTGTCTGCAATACCCATTCGGGCAACCAAAGTAGCAGTATGGCCTCCCCCCATTACAGTATAAGCAGAGGATTCTGAACAAGCATTCAACATTTCAATTGTACCAAATGCAAAGTCATCCATCTCGAAAACTCCCGCTGGGCCGTTGAGAATGACTGTTCCAGCCTCCTTGATGGCTTTTGACATTTTCAGAGTTGACATAACTCCTAAGTCAATCAATGAGGCTTCAACTGGCAATGCAGAGATAGGAGTATCAACTCGGTTTCCACCTATATTTGCAGCCAAATCTTCTGGCATGATAATCTGTTTAGGATAGTCCCGAAGTAGGGCTCCAATATTTTCAACAGTTTCATCCCATGCTTCACCTAGTTCATTGCGTAGGAAGGTCTCACTTGGACCTCCAATATCGATTCCATTACACATGAGGAATAAGTTTGCAACTCCTCCGATAACCCAAATTTGGTCAGTGATTTCAGTCCTCAGCATGTTACTAGCAACACCAACCGAATCATCCACTTTGATACCTCCAAGGATGGCGATACAAGGGCGCTCAGGTTGTTCTGAAGCCTTTTGTAAAGCGCGGATTTCTTTATTCAACAATTCTCCCGCGACACAAGGAATGGCGTGAGTAAAACCAGTGATTGAGGGACTGTTTCGATGAGCACATGCAAATGCATCGTTAATGAAAACATCAGCAACACTAGAGAGTCGAGTGACTATTTGACTATCAAGAAGACTTTCAAAAGTATTATTTTTCATCGATAACTCTTGGGCATCCATTCTGATATTGTTGAGCATCAGAACATCTCCTATTTCCATTTCTTCTATGGCTGCTAATGCTTTGTCGCCATGGATATCATCAACCCACTTGACTGTTTTTCCAAGGAGTCGCCCTAATTCACGGGCATGGCCGAGGGTCCCAGTAAAGTCATCCTTTCCAGGGCGACTTTGGTGTGTCATGATGACCGTTTTTGATTTTGACAACTTTCTCATCGTGGGCAAAATCCCCTTAATTCTAGTATCGTCCAAGAAGGCCTTGGTGTGAGGATGAAGGGGAGAATTGATGTCTACTCTCAAGAGCACAGTCTTACCCTCGAGGTGAACCTCGTCCATGGTGATGACCCGTGCCATCTGGGCCTTGCGCATCGCTGATGGTTATCAGGTCTTTCGCCGACAGAACCCCTTGTTGAATCAATATTTTGATTCGCGAGGCTTTGCAGGGGACCAAATCGCGTCCAAATCGCTTTCAACCCTGCGATGTTTTACCTGATGAGTCGAACGCATGGCAAAACTATGGGGCGCGAAGTTGATTCTGGCGGAATTGAAGGCGCCCGTAAACGTGCAAATACCGCCACCAGTTCGTTTGGTGTTTCAAAACGAGAAGGGCATGATTCAACGCAGTATTATGCTGGGCGGATGTATCAGGGATTGAACTGTGAACATGATACAGGAAAAGCCAATCCGCTGCCTGCAGATAGAGAGAATGTCATACTTTGCGCCGATAGTCGAAACATCGATATTCCCGACAATACGGTACACCTGATGGTCACATCTCCACCCTATAATGCGAGTAAGGATTATGATGAAGATCTCTCTTTACAAGAATACCTAACCTTGCTTAGAGATGTTTTCACAGAATGTCATCGAGTCCTCGTTCCAGGCGGTAGGGCGATTGTCAATGTGGCAAACTTGGGACGTAAGCCATACATCCCACTTTCTAGTCATATTAACAATATCATGCAAGATCTTGGTTTTTTGATGCGTGGAGAAATTATCTGGAATAAAGCAGCATCGGCGGGCAGTAGTTGCGCTTGGGGCTCCTACAAGAGCGCAAGCAACCCATGTCTACGAGATATTCATGAGTACATTTTGGTATATTCAAAGGGTGAGTACAAGTTACCTCGGACTAAAAAAGAGCGTGCTGAAGGTAGAGATGATAGCATCAGTAAGGAGGATTTCATCGCGCAAACAAAATCCATCTGGTCATTTGCTACCGAATCTGCAAAGAGAGTCAAACATCCAGCTCCTTTTCCAGTAGAATTACCACGTCGCTGTATCGAGATGTATTCTTTCACTGGTGACATCATCCTAGATCCATTCCTTGGTTCTGGAAGTACTGCCATTGCAGCCATCAGAACAGGACGAAAATATATTGGCGTAGATATATCTGAGGAATATTGTCAAATTGCTCAACAACGAATCGCAGAAGAATTAGTAATTCTCAAGCATTGACTCACGTAGTCTTCATCAGATAGCAGCCCTTGGCAAGGTTTGATGTCGTGGTCTGAAGATACCTTATCAGGTCCTGAAGGCGAGGACTGGAGAGTTCCTGTCTCCGAATTGGAGGAACGCCAAAACAACTTTGCAACCCTTCTAAGGGAAGCAGAAATCGAAGCAGCTCTAATCCAAAATCCAGTAGATTTGTACTATTTTGCAGGGGGCAGACAGAATGCTTCATTGCTCATCCCAGCCGATGAAGACAAAACATCAACTCAATTTGTGCGCCGCTCATTGAGAAGAGCAAAATATGAGGCAGGGGGAGATGATGCGCCGCATCAAGTTGAAGCATTTCCTCGTATGAAGGAATTTTCCAGCGCAATTAGCTGCACTCCGGCTCTTCAATCTGGTAGTATCCCCTCCTCATTTGCCGATAGGTTCAGCAGTGCCCTTGGAGTCGGTGGCGACTGTACCAACCTTGTTCATCAGCAACGAGAAGTGAAGTCAGAATGGGAACTAGAAATGATGCGCTGTGCAGCAGAAACCCAACTTGAGATGTTCAATGCTTTGGCAGAGTATGGCAAAGAAGGAATGAGTGAATTGGAATTGGTTGCCAAGGCAGAAACAATATCCAGAGAAGCAGGTTTTGGCGGCAATATCAACTTGCGTAGATTTCCAATGCAATGTGATAGAGGCGTCATAGTTTCGGGAAGAGCCGGAGGAATCCCTTCATTTTTTGACGCAGCAGTTGGTGGAACAGGACCATATCCAGGGGCTGGAATGGGGGCAGGGTTCAGCAAAATCAAGGCTGATGAACCAGTCTTAGTAGACCTTCTTCATAGTCATAGAGGCTACCTTATTGACATGACTAGAATGTTTGTTGCAGGCTCACTGTCTCAACAATGGCAAGATAGGTTGGATGATATGTTAGCGGTCAAGGACACAGTAGTCGATGTGCTAAGTAACGGAGAAAGTTGTTCAGAGGCTTGGAATCAAGGCCATACTTTAGCAGTTGAACTTGGACATGAAGAACATTTGATGGGAATGAAGCCCGATCAGAGCAACTTCCTTGGCCATTCACTTGGTCTTGAATTGGATGAAAGCCCAGTTGTAGCAGCAGGCTTTGATAGGCCTATGAAACCGGGGATGACCATGGCAATTGAACCCAAGGTAGTTCATCCAGAAGGCAGCATTGGCAGTGAGGATACCTGGGTAATGACAGAGATGGGGATGGAACCTTTGTCAGCCGATGGGGCCTTCCCTTGGCTGCATCAATGGTGAGCCACTTCTTCAGCCACCTTCATGGAGGTGGAAGTTCCGCAGCCGTCTATGGCGAAACCATGGTCGACCAGCCATATCGGCTTTCTTGCTGGTGAATTTACAGAACTGCGCATTTCTGCTGATGTTAAAGAACAACTTGTCAAATTGATGTTGGCAGAATTAGACCGGCTAGTTCCAACCATGGAAGATGAAACTATTGAAAACCATCCAGAACGAAAAACCCTAGACGACCCACAAAGAACTCGTCTCAATTACAACCGGACCCGCGAGTTGATGATTGAACGCATTTCAAAACTGGAATCGGTAGGCTCAGCAGCAGTACAACGCGGAATTGACGACCTTGAGACATTTCTGTCCAATACTATCCGAGCAGCCTCAGAAGCAGCAGCGGTTGATCGTGTTGGGACTATCAAACCCCGGCACCTCCAGAAAGTCGTCAAACTACAAGATGATGGAGTCGATATTGCAAAAGCAATGCCATCTCCAGAAGATGATTCCTTATCAGAAGCAATGGATAGCAGAGCCAATGTATTGACGCCAACTAGTCTGAGAAGGATGGCCAAACAATTCGCTGAAATGCCAGTTACAGATGCAGCCATAGAAGAATTACTAGCGCTATATTACGATGTGGTTGAGCAAACTGAAGCGGGAATAAGAGAATCAATAATGCTAGGAAATAGTGCAGAAGGTTTCATTCAAAGATTATCAGAAATGAAATCATTGATGATGCTTGGTTGGATGAAAAGAATGCTAAAGAGAAGTGGAGAGTATGCAAGAGAGCGCGGTTACAAACGTATCGATATTGAGCAGGTTGTCCACCTCGATGCTTTCCAAATCTAAAGCCTCTGCTTCTAATACAAGCCTTCATAGGTGATAATCAAATCGCCGGAGCAGGGAGAGATATCCATGGGTAACATGATTGGAAAAGACGCACCAGAGTGGGCAACCACCGCATACGTAGACGGCGAGAAAACACTAATGAGTAGTGAAGATATGGCAGGGAAATGGTACTTAATTTACTGGTACCCACTTGATTTCACATTCATCTGCCCAACTGAGATTGTTGGTTTTGAAGCACTCAAAGATGATTTCGCAGATGACGACATCACTGTTATCGGATGCTCAACTGATTCTTGGTTCAGCCACAATGCTTGGTTCGCTGATGAAAACATCTTCCCCGGAGGAGTTACTCACCCAGTACTAGCAGACACAACTCACAGTGTAACAAAGAAATTCGACATGATGAACAAGGCCATGGGCGTTGGTTTCCGTGGAACTGTTCTAGTTGACCCAGAAGGCAAGGTGCAGATGTACAGCATCAACGGCATGGATGCAGGCCGCAGTCCAAATGAGATCTTACGCACTTGCCAAGCAACCCAGTCCGGCGGACTTTGTGGCGCTGATTGGAAGAAGGGCGATGGCTTCGCAGCCTGAATAAGGAGGAATACCCATCGAAATTCTCGATGGCAAGAGTTGGGAGGATTTCCTCTCAACAGGAACAGCATTGCTGATGCTCGGCAAGACTACTTGTGTTGCTTGCAATGAGTGGACAAGTGAATTGGATGGTTGGGAATCAACCCACCCACAATTGAAGGTTGCCAAGATTTTACTTGACCAACCCGGACTTGGTAGATTCAAAATTGCCCATCCTTGGGTAGCTGAAGTCGACATGCTACCATGGAATGTCCTATTTATCGATGGTGAAATCAGCAAGCAGTGGGCTGGTAGCGGCACCAGCCGACTCGAGAACAGATTAGCCAGAATTATTGGTTGAGAGCTTTAGTCCAGCGATTTGCTGCTGGCACACCCATAACTTCGATGTGAACATTGTCAATACCTTTTTTCTTGGCTAATTTTGTTCGCAAGGAGACCAAGTCAAGAAGGCAACAGGGACATTGTGAGCGACTTGGTTCTATTGCCACACGTAGCAAACCATCATTCAAGTCTACAGCCTTAATATTCAATTCATTCTGACCATGTGGATCAGGCCATGCCTTCAGTAGAGAAGCAACTTGGAGTAGACTAGCCCGCCGCTTCTTCTCGCTCATAGCCTCACCACTCATCAATCGTCGTTTGATTGCTCCGCTTCCTCGACCGTCAATTTCCGAAGGCTTCCTTCAGCCTTCTCCAATTCCTTACTACATTCGGCAAGTAATTTCTTACCTTCTTCAAATAAGGCAAGAGTTTCCTCTAATTCACTTTCTCCAGTATCGAGCATTTGCACGATTTCTTCTAATCTCTGTATTCTTTCGTTATATTTCATATCAATCATCCTCCAAAGGTGCAACGGATAATTCTCCGTCGTGGAATTGTAATTTCATTGTTGATTGACTTGCAGCAGCAGCAGCAGTGCGAATGACCATGCCATCCTCACCCTTAACCATGCTATAACCGCGTTTCAAAACGGCATGTGGATTGGTGAATTCAAGCACTGTGGAATAGCGTTGTAGCCTTTGGCGCTCAGCATTAAACCGAGAAGTAGTCAGGCGGGTCAAGATATTATTCAGCATTAACAATGATTCTCGAGCCTTCCCCATGCCGATGAGAGGGGCAGAAGCAAGACGCAGTTTGAGGTTGTATAATCTCTCTTTTCGCCGAGATAACCAGCGATTCAAACCGCCTTCCAACCTGCTACTGAACTCATCAAGCATGATATCATGGTCACCACGTATTGGGATGACCATCTCCATAGCATGGGTAGGAGTTGCAGCACGATGGTCTGCCACTAAGTCAGAAACTAGGTGGTCGGATTCGTGTCCAACTGCTGAAACGATGGGTACTGGTGATTCAAGAATAGCCTCGATTACCGGTTCCAGATTGAACGACCATAGGTCCTCAGGACTGCCACCACCTCGACCAACCACTACAACTGAAGGAGAAAGAGTATATGCAGCCCTCAGCGCTCTTGGCAGAAGTGAATGAGATTCTTTACCCTGTACGACAGTTTCTATGACAGTACAACGAATATCAGTCCATCTTTCGTCACGTATTCGCAACATGTCCGAGAGAGCGGCTGAACCCGCTCCAGTAACAATGACAACATGTTTAGGAACTGTAGGCAAAGGTCGTTGAAGCAGGTCCAGAGAGCCATTTACTTGTAATTTATCAATTAATTTTCTCTTCATTTCTTCAAGCAAGCCAATATTTGTCGAGGCCCTTAGTTGTTCAACTTGAAGTTGAACTCGTCCTTGAGGTGGATAGAGGTCTACTGAGGCGATGATCAAAACTTCCATTCCATCCTCTAGTCCATCTGGGAAATGCATTGCTTTGCCGCGCCAGGCCACACAATCCATTTTTCCATCCTCGTCTTTCAGAGAAAAGTAAGCGTGGCCGCTGGCTGCAACTCGGTATTGCGTTAATTCACCTTTTACCGCTACATTCCTGAATTGTGAGTTACGAAGCAGGTCGCGCAAGGCATGGGCCAGTTTTCCTACCCTCCATGTATCGCTCATCACACTGCCACCGTTGTCAGGGGTTCATCAACTGCGCGTTAAGCAGATGTTGGAATTGCACCGGCTGCCCATATCCCAATACCATAGGCAAGAATAGTACATAGAATCCCAACAGAAAGAGCTGGAATAAATTCCCAACCCCGCCCCAATAACCAGGGAAGAACCGCAAATAATGCCAATGACGGCAATACCAACCAAAGAATGGAATGCGAAAACTCAGCCACTTTATCTACATCACCAGAGTCTCTCCACAACCAAATAATTGCCATAATAGAGGTTAGAGGTAGCGATATTAGGAGCGCCCCAAAGAGGGATTTTGATTTCGCCAATTCACTCGCAGCAACAATGATTGCGCCACTAAAAACACCTTTTCCAATCAGACCAAGCCAAGCCATGGTACCCACTAAAGGTACTCACATTCAAAATTTATGCTAAGCGATGAGATGAAAATAGGTGACAAACACGCAGTTGATATGAGCAAGCGACTTATTCGGCGCATTTGCTTTAGCGGGGGTATCATGTTACTAGTTCTCTGCCAGTTGAATTTTCCTTGGGTTGAGGATACAGAAGTGGCGCCAACAGGTGAAGACCCAGTCAAAGGAAATGGTACACTTGGAATCAGCCAAGACCCTTGGCAATGGTCAACAACACAGAATTGGGAGAACGGTGAACGAGAGACTTTGATTCGTTCTGCTCGTGCTTGTGAACACCCAAGTATGCAAATAGATGTTGCATCTAATGATGACTTCGGTACAGCAAGATATAACTTGGGAGAAGGAGACTGCGAGGCAGTTGGTTCTGGAGGTAGGATTTCTGGATACGGCATTTGGGGAGTGCTGATGTTTTCATTTGGCTCATCATTTTTGGGGTATATTGGAGGGCGTCGAGCAATTCGGACAAGCCGATTCATTGTCGCATTAGGAGCAATTGCCATTCTCATTTGGTGGTATACTTCATTTCCTTTCATGCAAGAATATCCAGAGGTTGACCCCTTAGGAGATGGAAGGACATTATTCCTAGATATGGAAATTGCTGAAGGATTTTGGATGGCTTGTGCTGGAACAGGTTTAATCCTGCTAAACGTGTTATTGATGGGGCCGAGAAAACGTATAGTTGTGGATGATGAAGACTGGTAACTAGCTATGTATGAAGGCTAGCGTTAGCAGCGACCCACTGAATCTCCTTTGTATCGGTTCAATTTGGAAAATCATTGAGCCCAATTGTCCATGCCTTTCTTTACAACTAAGGTTCGAGCGATGAGATCTTGATTCGTTTGCTTGTGGTCAGTCCAAAGTTGTGCTAAGTATCCGAATCCAAACGTAATGATTATCAGAAAAATCAAAGCATGTCGTTTGAGTGCCTTCTTCTTTGAAATTCTGTTCCCGTCATAGTCTGTAACAACCAACCCAAAGAGGCGTTTTCCTGGTGTTGCTTGCCATGATGAGGCATTGAAGAGAACAGGGTAAAACAGGCCAATAATTAGGAACAATTCGCCGGAAGAAATTCCAACCATTTCAAGGTTCAAGAGCATACTTGGGATACTAATCAGCAACAAATCGATCAAAAGAGCACAGGTTCGTGGTATAAATCCTGCAAAACGCCCTCTCTCTTCTCGAGAACCCCCCACTCCCTTGTAGACCATTTTATTTGGATATCCAAATTCATTAACACCAAATTGCGTCCTTTTCTTTTCTTCATTTGATTGAGTGTTGATTTCCTCCCAATCAATTTCAATATTTCCTTCTGTATAAGCGACTATACAATGTTGAACGAAACCAGAAAAATTAGGCATCTCTTTGGTGACTTCATTGAGTTTTTCATCAATAGAAATTGTTTTCTTTTTTTTGCTTTCACCATCGCCATTCTTTGATTGAGTGTTGATTTCCTCCCAATTAATTTCAATATTTCCTTCTGTATAAGTGACGATACAATGTTGAACGAAACCAGAAAAATTAGGCATCTCTTTGGTGATACCATTCAGCCCTGCATCAATAGAAATCGTCTTGTTCACTTTATTGCTCATGATTGCCCATTAGCGGATGATAATTAAGCATGGTTGCGTATGTATGGAGATATGTATTGTAATTTCATCAGATTATCGACTTTGGGCAAGCAAAGGGTGTATCCGAAACCCCACTGCATTTCTTATGCAATACAATGGGCCTTCCTCATTCAAAGGCTTCTATTCATCTTCTATGACAGGTAAGTTTCTTCTACGGCGTTTTGCGTTGTTAGTTTGGCGTTCTTCAACTTCTGCTAACTTACTAAGGATTTTCTTTCTCAATGCCCAGATAATGATTGCAATGGCAATGAAGTTAAAGGTGAATAAACCCCATTCGGTGCTCCCCCAAGTTGATATCGCCATCTTCCAACCTCTGTTAGAGCGGTGCTGTTAGGTCGATTGATACATTACCTTCGGGAATTCCAATACAGGTTAGGCGTGCTCCTTCTCCGACAAGATATTCATCTAAACCAGGTGGCAGTGGGTCATCCAATGGGATGATACCTTCGATGAGGCGAACCATGCATGTTCCGCAAGTTCCAGAAGTACAATTGGTAGGAATTTCAATTCCAGCATCTTCAGCTAATTCCACAACCGTGGAAACCCTATCGACTTGTGCCGTTCCAAGAAGGATGCTGCCTCTGAAGAAGCGGATCACGTCTGGCAAACAATCGCCTCATCTATCTTCGTAGCGGGTCCAACGACCTGTTTGTTTGTTGAAGTATAGCCCAGCCTTCTTCATCCACTTGTTGAATTTAGTTGCTCCAGCCCCTGTCCTTAGGATGAAATCTTCACGGTCTTCTTGGGCTTGGATGTAGCCCTTGGCTGCTAAAGTCTGGTCAATCCAGTCGTTGATTGACATCAGTCCACCAGCAAGACTGCTTGCCTCTGTAGCTGCTGCCATCTGATCGGCAGTTGCTCCAGTCTTTTCCATGTCTTTGATAATTAATTGGCTAACAGTTGTGAAGTCCTTGCTCGCAGGTTTAGCTGGAACAGATTCTCGTGGAGGCTTATTTTCATCGATTACTATTCTTGAACCATTTTCGAAAACACCATCTACAACATCTCCCAGTGCAGCAGTGAATGGAGTTTCACAATCCCAGCAAATGAAAGACCAATTATCTACATCATCCGGGTTTCTACAGGAACGTGGGTCTAATTCATCACCACATTCAGGGCAAGCATGGAGAACTAGTTTTGGAACCATCAATCTTCTGAAATCAACAATATCTTGAGGAGTTCCTACTAGGTCCAGCATCTCATGGTCTCTTGCTGCTTCTAATCCACGAGTTTCTAATTGGTCTCGAATCTTTGATTTCTGGTCATCCTTAGACTCATCGTAGAGGTTGTTTTCCAGTTTAACGATTAATTCAACAGTTTTACCGAGTCTATTCATGACAATTTTTTGGTTTCTGAAAGCATCTACCCTTGCCAACTTCAAGCGGTCCTTTTGCTCGGCGAGGTCTGCTAAGATGTCTTTTTGTTCACGGCGGAACTTTTGCTCCTCAATTTTGCTGCTCTTCTTTCGTTCTGGGGCTAGAACTTTTGCTAGGTAGCGTTCTTTACCGTGAGATTGAGGACCAGCCTTGATTATGGTGAGCACACCTTCTGCGATATCGGCTTTGAGACCGTAATTATCAACAAGTTGTGATTTGTCAATTTTCTTTAAATCTCCAATTTTCAAACCGGCGTCGGCTAAATGCATAGCCGTAGTATCATCAATTCCTCTGCGAAGCAGAGCCAAATAGGTGTCCTTCTTTGCCATGAGTCCCACCGATGCGGGTCAAGCCGAGGGGGGGACCCTATGTGAACCCCGCGATATATGATTTAGTCGTGAAGTGCGTACATCCAACCCGCTATTGCTAACCATGCTTCCAAATCGAGTTGTTCTGGACGTGCCTCTTCCCAACCTAAAGGCAGACCTTCTTTTTCTGGCTTTAGCAATAATTGCTTTGCAGTAGTACGGTATCCACTTGAGTGCCATCCCTTTACTCTAGAAATTCTCTGTGGAGACTGCAGTAATCTGTTGCGCATTTTTTTGCGGCGTTCTTCAAAAGAAGTTGAAACAATCAACCTTGCCAGTCTTGGATTAGGTCTTGGAATCCCATTTTCCATCCTATTAATTGGATTATCGGGAGTCAACCTTACAAGTCTACTCTGAACCTTTGGTTGGGGTTTGAATGCATGAGGTGAAACTTTGAGGTCCATTTCTGTTTTCCATTCCATTGCAGTAACCATGCCCAGAGAACCACGGCTACTTTGCCCCTCACTCATACATAATCTGATAGCAAATTCTTCTTGCAAGAGTAAAACCATGGTATGAATATTGGCGTATTGGCGTTGGTGTTGGGCCAATTTGTCAAGTAGGGGACTTGAAATTTGGTAAGGAATATTTGCTACTACTGCTGTTAAATCTAGAGGGATTTTAAATTTCAGAGCATCAGCATTTACGAGGTTGAGTTTTTCATGAGAGAATATATTCTGTAGATGCTCAAAGGCTACTTCATCAAACTCCACCGCAGTTACTTTTGCTCCACTTTCTAGAAGTTTTGCAGTCAGGCTACCAGACCCTGGGCCTACTTCCAATACGTGGTCATCAGGTCCAAGATTGCCAAGTCCAACTGCTCTATCGAGAACTGAATCGTCCAACAGGAAATGCTGACCGAGGTCCTTATCTGCTTGGCGAAGAGCAAGAAGAGATTCAACCAATTCAGAGGTCGTCTGAGACGACACCAATCACACCTCCTGACGGAGAAGTAAGTCAACTAAGCGAGGTTCAATTTTGCTGTCTGAGATTTCTTCAGCCATTCTTTCAGCCAGCAATGTAGCACTGTCTATGCTGCAAGATGAGTCAAGGGATGCAATGTCTTTCCACCCCTTTCGTCCACGAGTGTCAACCATTTCTCTTGCTTTACTTGGACCGATTCCAGAAAGCAATTCAAAGGCGTGCATCTTCAAGGACAAGTTTCCTGCCCTGTTGAAGAATGAAAGGAATGCATCAGGAAGATCAGCGATAATTTCAGTAATAACCACTGACAGGTTGCTTTTTGACATATTTGACAAATCACGGTATCGAGTCATTCCTAGTGGCTCTGCAATGCCTCCTCTTTGGTTCACATCACTACCGAAATAAACTCTTGAACCAATAATCTGCTTTTCTGCACCGGGTCTTTCACGAAGACGAATTAAGTGAAGTTTATTCTCGCTAACAGCGAAGATTACACCACTTCCAGAATGCTCAAGCACTCTTGCCCATTCCTCTCCTTCGAGGGGGTCAACGTCTTCACGCCCGGCACCTGTTCTTCTTGGTTGCATGTTATTCCCCTCCATTGGGGATTGAATCAAATCATTCTACACCGATATGTTGGCGGACGATATCAATCATCTGCTCAATTTCTCCAGCATCAACGGCGATTCTCTTGCTGGCTAGAACTGCTCTAACGTCATCCGCATGAATTGGCATCATTTCTGCTAACTTAGCAGAAATTTCGGGGTATTTAGAAATCTTCTCAATTTCTGAAAAAGCCTTAAACATCTCTTCGAAAATTTTTGTTTCGGTCTTGAAACCATTACGGTTGGTACTCGCAGCCCACTCAGCATGCTGAAGTGCAAGTTTTTGTTCGTAAGTTAGGAAACCACGACGTTCTTGAGTATCTACTAAGGTGTCGCGTACGCTTGCAAAGTCTAGGAATGTCTCATCACTCATCAAATCGCCTCAGTAAATTGGTCGTAGGTGCTCTGGGCGAGCTACTACGGTTTTGGCCATGTTTCCATCTTTGAATTCTACAACCCAAGCAACACCTTGTTTGCCTGAAATTCTACCGGTACGACCTTGGAATCTGCGATGTGGCATACCCATTTGTTGGCCACCATCTAGAACGATTGCTACGATGTCTCCGACTTCGTATTGGTGCATAACACGGGTAATATTTAGTCGGCCGCGCTGGCTTTTACTACGGCGTAGAATACTGCGTGTGCCTTGTCTTTGGCCCTTGCTTCTCCTCATGCTTAACACCTCGATGCTCACTTGGAGCAAGCCGCCGACCTGCCCGGCCCATTTAAGCGCGCCGACGCGCCATCTCGGGCTGCCTCCTCAATCTGCATGAATATCTGCAACATCTAACCACATCACTTCACAGCGAGCCTCAAGAAGCCCGGACACGCTTGGGTTTGTTCTTCCCCCGTCTCCGTGCACGGTTTCCTTGACATAAGTTCCAGATTCACAGCGCAGATTTACTTCCACTTCCGGTACTCCATCGATGATTTCAACAGTGATTTCTGAAACTGAAATAACGCTTCTTTTGCGGACTTTATCTGCTCTTCTATGAGCAACACGCTTTGGTGTGCGTTGGTCAAGCACGCAACCTTCCATCCCTTCAAGAATTTCTGTAATGGTTTTTACATCCGGGAATTCAGTTGTTTTTCCTTCCAATCTTTCAATAAGATCAGCCTTCTTTCCACTTTTCTTCAAACCTTTCTCAATACATAGAGATTCCAATTCAGCTTTCTTCATCGCCTTGTAATCTCTATCTTCATTCTCATCTAGGGAATGCATTCGAAAACGAATCCGGTAAGATTTCTCAGCCGGCGTATCCTTGATTCTTACTACCTCAGTTCTTTGTGAACTTCTCATGTTATCTACTTCGATTGCTCCATCAGACCCATCGTTGATTGCTGCCATTGCTATATCCATGTTGATATTTCGTTTCTTTGGGTTTTTCATTTCGATGACAAATGGCCGTCCTCGGCCTAAGCATCGGACATCAATATCTTCTCTTCCCATGCCATGGAAGGCATGGTCATCAGCCTCGAATAGTGGCAATAATGGGTCTCCAACCAAGGATTGAACTGAATGCTGATATTGTTGTCCAGTACCGTCACATTTCTTGCAACCTCTACCCTTACAAGACCTACAAGGCCAGCGTGTTTGTGGCACACCACGCTCCAATTTTCGATAACGACCATAGATATGATGGCTTCTAATATCGAGGTTAACATTCATCGTTAGAAGGTCAATTAAGGCTAATATCTCGGGTTTTTCGTTGACTAAACCAATACCAGAATCTAATTCACGGAGGCATTTTGCAACTTGATCCATTAGTGAGGCCTTCAGAGGTGCTGAACCTGCAGCACCGAAACGCTTTCTCAATTGGTCTTCACTTTCAGTTTGGTCCTTTGGAAATTGTGCACCCAATTGTAAGCGGCTGAATTCATATCCTTCCAGTCCACTCATGATGACTTTTGCAAGTAAAACTGATTCTTCGAAAAGATTTTCGCAAAATGGGCACCATTCCTCTCGGCTCCGTGCTCCGACCATATTGCTGTCTCGCTCTTCAACTTGGGTTCTCAATTCAGCACCGACCTTTACCATTTCTTGACCGATGAGTGAGCGCCCACCTAAGCGACCAAGGCAATAATTACAGGCTCCGATTCTGACTAAATGTTTCAGTCCACCAGGGGCTGGTGCAGGGGGTATTTCTTGCAAGTGGGTGTCTAATTGGTCTGGTGATTCCCATTCCTCTTCTTCTGTATTACTTTCTTCGATTTCTAAATCGTTCCATAAGTCCAAGTCAGTATTGCCGAATCCGGAATCAGCGAGAGTTTCCCATTCTTCCTCATCAGTGTCATTCTTGTCAGCCATTCTACATCACCGCATACCATCTTCTCGGGGTAGAACCCTGCAGAAGACAAAATAGCGGGTAGGCCATCAGTTGAAGAAACTACTCTTCTTCAGGAATCGGTTTTTCTGGTATCAAACCAATGGCTGCGGTAGTAAGAACCATGCTCGCGAATAAAGACAGGATAATCATTAGAGCGCTGAATAAACCAAAGGATGCGAACAAGCCCATCGGTGAAGAAGCGATGAGAAGGAACCCCGTTGCATCGCTTGCAGCACTTCCCACCAGAGCAAGGCCACTAGCCCCACCGATAGCATACAAAGCAGCCTGCCGATTGGCCCCAGAACTTCTTTCCTCTCGGTAGCGTTCTGTTACGTGAATACAATAATCGATACCAACGCCTAGCGAAATCGCAGCGATAGCAACAGTCACCAAATTAAGCGAATAACCGAGGATATAAATCAGCCCGTAAAGCCAAACCACCACTAGCAAAATTGGAACTGTAGTTAACAATGCATGAGTTAAGGAACGGAATCCCCACCATAACATCAAAATAATGAAAATAATTCCCAATAGCAAACTGGATTGCATCTCTTCTTGCATTGAACTTGAAGCAACATAGCGAGTTATCGGACGTTCGGTCCACATTACCCATGAAACAGGCTCATCCTCGCTAAAAGATGACAATCTTTCTCGTATTGAATCAGCAGCAGATAGATTGGCGAATGGACTCAGATCTTTTTCTAACTCTTTTAGTGCCGGTCCCATCGAAGGGAAATCCTCTGGTTGAGTTATTCCAAACCTCAACAACATACGTTCGTAAATTGGAGTTTTATTATCAATTGTCAGCCAAGGTCTTGAAGCGTTGAGTTGCTGTTCGGGATATATGTACAATGCTACTACTGAAGGGGGAATTTCTGGGACGGTATTACTAGCCGGAACCCCGTAAACACTGACAAAACCATAGAAGAAAAGTAAGCAGCCCTTTTTGGATAAATCAGGAGTTGGAATAACTCCAGTAGTCGAGGGGCAGTTGACTCCATTATCAACTTCAGAAGAATTCCATCCAGCTGCTTCGAATGGTGTTGAATTTTCAGCCATAGAGGCGATGGTGAACCAGATTATCTCGTCGATTGCATTGATGTCGACTTTACCACTTGGAGTTCTTGTCAATTTAGCATCGAAGCCATCTTCGGTTGCATTCATGTTGATACGAGCCTCTTCAATGGCTGCGAATACCCGCGGGTCAGCAACATCACCTTCGACTAGAATTGCTGCTGGCTCTCCTTCTTCCGTGAATCTCTGTTGAATTAGGTTAACGCCAATGGCAAAATCAGAACTTTCATCCAAGAAATCCTCGACTTTGAAATCACCCTCGAGGGAAGCCATTCCAAATGCTGCAGGAATAGTAACTAATAGTGCTAGAACTGCTATGATGAATCGATTTGGTTTGGCTGCCGAATTTACAGCAGTCCATTCCAACCAACTCTTTGGAATTAAATGCAATTGGTCATCGCGCTCTTCTTTCAACTTCTCACGCTTTTCTAACCATTCATCAAATGATAAACGAACCAGTGGAGCCCAAATTCCAGTCAGCATAAAAGCACAAGCAACCCCAAGTCCAGCCTCTAAACCAAATGAACGAAGAGCAGCAATATCAGAGAACAGATTCGCGCTAAAAGCCGCGATTGTCGTCATAGATGTCAGCATTATCGCTCGGCCAACTTTGGCAACAGTTACCTCGGCTGCTTTGTGTGGGCTTTTACCCAAACCTCTCTCTTCTTTGTAACGATGCAATGCGTGTAGGCTATCATCGATTCCTAGAGCGAGAATTAGAATCGGCAGTAAGTTAGAAAATTGACTGCGGTGAATCAACTGGATGCCACTCCAATTACCAAAATTCGAAACATGACCGATTGCCCCTTGCATCCAGAGAAGTGAAAGTATCAATGCGCCGCCAACAATCGCCACATCAGAAAACCGACGTAGACTAGCCCAAAGCAGCACAGTAATTGCAATACCCATCAAAATTATCAACCATAATGAAGATTGTATTTCACGATTTACTTCGATATTAACTCCATCACCAATCGATAGGCTGATGACATGATTATCGGTTGTACGAATGACCCCCTCAAGGTGGAGCATCGACCATTCTGCAGCACAAGGCTGAGACATCTGAGAACAAATACTCCCGTTATAATGAGGTGGACGTAGTTCAAACTCCCCGTCAACAAGGCGGTACCCCCCAATGTTCAATTCCCCATCCACGAAACGAGGCTCAGTTAATTGAGTAGAATCTTTCCAAACAAAAGTCCAACCAGCTTCTTCCATTTGTTTCTTATCTAGTTGAATCAATAACCAAGAAGAAGTTGAACTCCATCTGCCATGGCTACCCTCGGAATTAACCGCAGGTGAAGATGAATCTTCAACCCACTTTCTATCGAGAGATAGCCAACGCAAAAAAGCGCCATCTGAATTTGCCGCCATCCTTACCGCCGCCATATCGATATGGCTTTGAGTAAGATTGGCATCATCAAATGAAAGACATTCGAGACTTCCGCAATCAGACCAATTTGTCGCCGGAGGAATTGGACCCCATGGCGAATTTCCCCCTCTAGTAAGAATTGAATCATTACTCATGAAACTACGCAAAATATCGACTAGGCTGAGTACCCCATCAGTATTTCCACCAGTTACATCATCAACTAAAGGTTTGAGATATGAACCGAGAGTATGGCTCCTAGCAGTTTCACCTTTCAGATCGATTTCTCTTAGTGCGGTAAGATTTAGGATCCCTCCATTTTCATAGGTCTTTGAAAAATCAGCCATTTCTGATGCTTCTGGCCGGTTTGTTACATCAGGTGAACCATCTTCTAGTAAAGAAGCAGGTGTGAAGCCTTGTTCTATCAATGAAGGGTCTCTTATTCCAAGAACATAACCAATAACCTGTTCAGTGGATTGAAATTCTTCGTCAATTACTTCTTGGGCTAATATTTCAGGTGAATCCATTTCATAGGATTCCATATCAATGGGTTCCAAGGCCGATAATACACCGGGAATCATCAGTAATGTAATGGCAATAACAACGAAGTGGACCTTGCGCTTTCGTGGGATTACCCAGCGCGCTAGGCTAGACCAATCACTTTTGGCAGAATCCCCCATGTACCCTCCTCAAGGGTAAGTGTTTTGAAATGATTCACAAACCAGAATCCTTCAAAGATTTCAAAGCCTTGATTTGTGCCTTTGATAAATCCTCATTTTCTAACAATACCAATTCAAGGTCGAGGTGGCCACTATCATAACCCATTCCGGCCATTCGGCGGCGATCACCAATTCGGGAATCAGTCTTTATCGTTAAATTACCAGATTTACCTGATGGAGTACTAATTTTTACCTTTCCACCTAGTAACAACATACTGTAAGGAACTTCAACAGTTTGAATCAATGAATCATTTTCCCAACGTCGCCCTTCACCTGGATCGATTCGAATAATCAGATGAGCATCACCAACCTGCCCACCTTCAGGATGTTCATGGCCCATTTTTCGCAAGCGAATAGACAAACCATTCTTTGCTTTGGCTGGAATATTAACATTCACTTTCTTACTTTCGCGTGTCATGTTACCGATATGTCCACGAGTTAACCGAGTAAAGGAAACTGGTCTCTTTCCCCCTTCCAACGCTTCATCCATAGTTAAATCGAGATGAATTGTTAGGTCCTTGCCTTTTTGTGGTTCACGAGGAGCTTGTTGGGCATGGCGGGGTCTAGCCCCTCCGCCACCAAACATCTGTCCAATCATATCTTCGATGCCACCACCGCCTCCGAATGGATTTCCTCCGCCAAATGGGTTGTTTCCAGCAAAGGGATTTCCACCCCCCCCGAACATATTTCTCATCTGACTTTCTTCGTCGTATTTTTTCCGTGTCTCAGTTGAACCGATCATATCTCCTGCTTCTTGAATCCGCTTGAAACGCTCTTCTGCGGCCGAATCACCGGGGTTTCTATCGGGATGGTATTGGCGGGCTAACTTGCGCCAAGCACGTTTGATCTCAGCATCACTGGAGTCTTTTCCAACTCCAAGAGTAGAATATGGGTCGATGTTTGCCATGCGCTTCAGAACACGGCTGAGGGTCGACCATGATGAACCCGACGTTTATTCTACAGACTGCGTTAGCCTTCCGTCGCGGTTAAATGGAGAGGGCAGGTCGCATGGCAAGCCCGAGGTTCTACCATGTCGGATAATAATCATTTAGAAGAAGGTTCAGAGCGAACTTTCGAGGATAAAGTACAGGCTACACAAGACCGTATTGAGGCGGGTTTTCGCCGCCTTGGAAGAGGGTCCTGGGCCCGTATCCTAAGGATGGCTCGCAAGCCAACAAAACAGGAATTCAAGCAGACAAACATTATCTGTGGAATAGGTTTGTTTATTCTTGGCTTCATCGGCTTCGTTATTCTAGTTATTATGGACAATGCAGTTCCTGGATTCTTCGAATGGATGGGAATCGGTTACTGAGGTGAATTAAATGAGTGATTCATATGTTGCCTTTGTTAGGCATGGCGAGAAATTATTGTTACTTTGCAGGTCAGATTCAGATCCTGACTTCGCAGACCATTGGGATGGGGTTTATGGTGTTGGGATAGATGAAGAGGAAGTCATCGGCAGAGTAGTCGAATGTACTGGTATTCCAGCAGAAAGTCTGACTGCAGTTAGGTACGCTCCTGCTAGAGGAGTATCCATGGGAAATAGGTTGACTGACATGACTCCTTGGTTAGTAGTTTCAGATACTGATGATGTTATTCCTGGCGGTCTTTATGTTGAGTACCAATGGATCGATCCTGGAGATATTGTCATCGACGACAGAGAACACAGCACTACACGCAACCTCTGTTATACAGAAGACCGTGAAGGTGGACACGTTGACCGCCTTCTTCGCGATATGTATGGCGATGTTTCTTCTTACCTTTATGTCGTTAAAACTGGAATTGGATCAGAACAGAGAGTAGCTGTTGAGATGCAAGCGCGCTTGAGTGGTTCAGGTTCACTAGCAATGATTCAAAATGAGATTTTTGCAATTCTCCACCCCCCTACTATGCGTGGATATGTGATGGTTGAGTCAAGTGCTCGACACCACGTTGAGCGTCTAATTGGTCGCACCGGAGGTAGAGACCGCAAGACAAGAGGAGTCATGCTCTCCACTCCAATCAAGAACGCCAAGGCGGTACTTGGCGGACAAAACTCTGCTGAAGCACCATTGTTAGATATTCTACCTTACTTGGAACCAAAGGCAGTGACTTCTGGAATCGAAGTCGGCTGTATCGTCGAGATCATCACTGGCGCCTTCAAGGGAGAGAAAGCCCGTGTTGTTAGTGTCGCAGAATCCAAGGAAGAAGTGTCCATGGAATTATATGAAGCCGACATCCCAATGACCCTAAACATGCGTGGAGACCACGTTAGAGTCATTGAGAGGGTGGAGTGAAAACCCAATTATGCCGCGCGGCGCGATTAAATAGGGTAGTCAAGTCGGCCGAATGCCCACGTCCGTAGGCAAAGGAAGTGAATGACATGCCACAACCCTGGACTTCAAAACTCATCATCAAGGCTCTTGGTGTTGAGAAGTGCAATGGAAGCATGGATGCAGCTACCGAAAACCTCCCACTGGAGAAGGCTATCGAGGTAGCCAAACAAAAGGCGGGAGAAGGACACCTAACAGGTGCTGACCTCAAGGCTCAGACCAGAGAGGTCATCGGAACTTGTGTTTCGATGCGTGTTAAGGTGGATGGACTGTGGCCAAAAGAAGCATTGGAGGTAATTTCCAACGGAGATTGGAATGACCGCTTCTGAAGCCATCACGGACCGCGGGAGAGGTGGTGAAAGCCACTTCGCCGACCGCAGGGGTGAAATATCATGCAAACAAAAATTAGTCAAGCAATAAAAGACGCTGTTGAAGCGGCACCTAAGCGTTCTTTCGTCGAGAGTATCGACATGGCATTCACAATTCGTGATGTCGACTTGAAGAACCCAGCCAACCGTATTCAAGAGGAAGTTCGTCTTCCTTCAGGTCGAGGCAAACAAATCTCAATCGCTATGTTTGCATCTGCTGATGCAGCAGTCAAAGCCAAAGCAGCCGGAATCGTGGTCATAGATCCATCTAGCATCGAAGAATTGGGAAGCGACAAGACCAAGGCCAAGAAAATGGCAAAGAAGTATGATTACTTTCTTTCAGAAGTTCCTCACATGGGACTCATCGGACGCTACCTCGGTGTAGTTTTAGGACCTCGTGGTAAGATGCCACGACCAGTCCCTCCAAATTTAGATCCAGCAATGATTGCAAAGGGTCTTGAGAGCACCGTTATGGTTCGTAGCCGTGATAGAATAACCTTCCACACTTCAATTGGCACTCTCAGCCAGACTGAAGATGAGTTGATTGAGAACGCTATGACCGTCTGGACTCGTGTTATCACTAAGTTAGAACGTGGTGCAGGAAACATTCGTTCGCTCCATATCAAGACCACAATGGGTCCATCGCACAAGGTGGAGGTGATTTTCTGATTCCAAAGGTATCACCATGGAAGAAAGATACTGTTGCAGACCTGAAGGAACTAATTCAGGGTGGCAGCACACTAGGAGTCATCGATATTCACGGAGTTCCTGCTGGAGCAATGTTGGGAATGCGTAAGGATCTTCGCCAGACCATGGGTATTCAAGTCGCAAAGAAGCGCTTGATGCGTCGCGCTTGGACAGAGTCTGGATTTATTGAAGAAGACCTTGAAGCTCTCTTCGATGGCGCAGTCCAACCTGCAATCATCAGTGCGGCTGATATGAACAGTTTTGATTTATTCAGGGAATTAAAGAAGACCGAAGCCGGCCGTGCTGCTAAACCAGGAGACTTTGCACCTCACGACATTGTCGTCGAGAAGCAGGATACAGGCATGCCTCCAGGACCGATAGTTGGAGAATTGAACTCTGTCGGAATACCTGCAAAAATCATGGGCGGTAGCGTCCACATCCAAAAGAAATTGACTGTTCTAAAAGAAGGCGAAGAATTCGAGGGAGACCTTGGAATGCTTCTTTCTAAGATTGGTATTAACCCAATTGTTACTGGCCTACGTTTATGCGGTACCCTTGAAGATGGTACAGTCTTCAATCCAAAGGTTTTGGATATCGATATCGAACAGTTCGAGAGCGATCTCATCGGAACAATGGCTGGTGCTTTCAACCTCGCCTGCAACATCAGGTGGTTCACAACTCAAACTACACCAACACTAATCTCCAAGGCGAGCAGCGAGGCACTAAGCGTCGCTCTCGAAGCAGGAATTGCAACCAGCAAGACCCTGCCCTTGTTGATATCCCGTGCAAACGCCCATGCCTTGGGCGTTGCTGGACTACTCGACTCCGATGCTATGGATGACGACCTGCGCTCATTATTGGGTGCAGCTGTCGAAGCAGCAAGCGCTGCTGCGGCCGTCGCCGAGACAACTGAGGAAGCCCCTGCCGAGGCTGACGAAGAAGAGGAGGAAGAGGAGGATGCCGAGTTCGAAGGACTTGGTAACCTATTCGGCTAAATAAATAAAAAATGAGGTGAATATGAATGGAGTACGTATATGCTGCAATGTTGTTGCACTCTGCTGAGAAAAACATCGATGAGGACGCTGTTAGTGCCATACTTGGCGCTGCTGGTGTCGAAGCTGACAATGGCCGTGTAAAGGCACTTGTCGCTTCGCTTGATGGCGTTGACATCGCTGATGCGATGGCAACTGCTGTTGCTGCCCCTGCCGCTGCTGCCCCCGCTGCCGCTGCTTCTGCCCCAGTTGAGGCAGAAGAAGAGGAAGAGGAAGAGGACGCTGGCGCAGGCTTCGAGGGACTCGGATCCCTGTTTGGCTGAACGCAACATCAAACGCACAGGCAACTGCCTGGTTGATTCCCACGATGTGGGTTCAGCGAAAGCAGGTGCGCGCGTTATGCTGTAAGCTAGTTGGGCAACCTCACCATAGGTTCGCACCAGAACACAGTTTGTTTCCACACTGCTTAGAAGCACATTCAGTGTGCAAGGAAAACAGTGGCTCGAAAGAAAGTCCGTGGTGTATTAGAAATCGCCACTTGTATTCCACCGGCAGGGCTTGTTAGAGCACTGCGAGAGTTGGTCCAAGAAGCCGCTTGGAAATTTGAAAGAAAGGAAGGCAGCCGGATGGTTGACCGTTTTGCTATTATCATGCCATTGACCACTTCTGCAAGGAGCATTGGCGTCAATATCCTATCCGGCCCTTACAAAGGACTTCAATTCACAGCATGGTCACACATAGAGGGTAGTTCAGGAGCTATCCATAAAGTAGAATGGAGAGTTCCAAAACAAATGGACCCAAGAGATTTTCACATTATTGTCAGACATTGGGTAGTCAAATTACCACGTGCGCCATGGAAATGGACCTTTAGAGAACGCTCTAGACTTGGCTATCTTTTGCCCACATATCGTCGTTCAAAACGTTCTTTCACATCTTTGGGGATCCCAACGAATAAGGGTGATTGGCCTGAATCTGGGAAAGAATTAGGCAATTGGCCACCTGAAGAAATGCATACAAAGCCTACTTTTTTTGAAGAAGAATAACACCGTCACTTAAGCGAAAGGCACTCATACTCCCTTCGACTCCCCGAGGCTAATGGATTTCCAAAAGTATACTTCAAATCCGCTGTTCATGACTAATGCAGCCTTTATTGTAGTTTTCATGCTAGTATTCCCAGGATATTTCGCCTATACGGCTGGCGGGGATGGTTCAAAGTTAGTTGATCCACTTTCTGAATCAGGAAGTTGGATGGTTTCATTCGCAGAAAGTGAAACCGAATACTCAGAAGATATGATTCTTGGAGATGGAGATTCAGAAGAAACTCTGTACCTTGTTGAAGTAGAGGAATTTCATAATATAGCAAAAGTGGAAATAAGCCTTGCTTGCCAAGATAACGATGACCCTGGTCCTGGATTTACTGACCGAGTTAGTGCCTCTACCGACTTATCTTCGATTACTGGAATGCCTGATGACCAATCAGACCAAAGCGCCTGTGGTGGAGGGGGCGGAGGCGGAGGCGGTGTAGCCATCAATTTTGTTTGGAATTTTGTAGATAATTATGATGGATTAGAATATGTGGCAGAAGACCTTTCTATGAACGATATCCGCGCTCAATGGTCCGATAATGGGAGCGGCCGTGGAGATTGGTCAACAACAGTTGAAATGGAGATAAACTCGCCCGGACCAGGACCAATTGGTGGAGCTGTGGATGATAGCGAGGAAGTCACAATAACATGGAAAATCACAACTTTTAAACTCGTGATAATGTCGCATGAAGAGTCATAAACTTAGGCTTCTGATAGCAACTTAGTCAGGTCGATATGCGACCCTGCTAACTCTTCCACCTTTTGCATAATGATAACCAGTGATTCTTCATCGATGGCTTCCGCTCGCATCACCAATACCTCTTCCGTATTGGACCGGCGACAGAGATACCAGCCGATGTAATGCCCATCATCATTGAGGAATCGGGCTCTAACCCCATCTACTGTGATGCACTCCAATCCATCGCCCCTCAAAGATTCTTCAACTGCTGAAACTACTCCTTCCTTGTCTTCTTCTGCACATGGAACTTTGACTTCACCTGTAGTAGGAAGACCGGGGACCATTCTATCGAGTACTTGACCAAAAGTACCATTGCCGATATTTGCAACTTCACAAAGAAGCCTTGCTGTATTGTATAATGAATCATCAAAGCCATACCAACCGGCATCGGCAAGGAAAATGTGCCCACTCATCTCAGCAGCAATGACTGTCTCAGGATGTTGTGCCAAGTGTGCCTTCATGAATGAGTGTCCGGTTCTTGCCATCACGGGAATGCCACCAAGAGCGATTATTGCATTCTCAACCGACATTGAGCACTTCACATCATAAACAACTGAACGTGCTTCTTCACTTTCTTCACTGCGCTTAGCAAGAATCGATTCTGCGATAAAGGGGATTAAGCGGTCTGGATGGATGAAGCGGCCAGTCTCATCAACAACTCCGATTCTATCTCCATCTCCATCAATACCAATTCCAAGTTCAGCACCGACTTCTAGTACTTTTGCAGCAAGGTCAACCATATTGGCTGGGCGCGTAGGGTCTGCAGGGTGATTAGGTTCCGCAGCATCCCAATTTGTGTACAGAGTTGTTGCCTCTACATCAAGTCTTGAAAGCAACCTTTCCATGAATGGGCCCGCTACTGCATTGCCACAATCGACTACTACTTTGACTGGGCGAGACGGCTTTCCTGCGGATTCTAAAATGTTAGATATCCAGTTTTCTTCATGAAGAGTCTCGACAATCGAGCCTTCACCATTATTGAATTCACCAGCTAGGAATACTTCCTTCAATTCTTGAATTCCTTCTCCTGCCAAGGGCAGGTTGCCTCTACAGATTTTGAATCCATTATGAGTGGGCATCGGTAAATGGCTAGCAGTGACCATGCAACCGCCACCAACAGGTAAATTCCACACTGAATGATAAAGGCCACCAGTAGGGAGGATTCCCAAATCGAATACCTTCACTCCTGATTCGCTCAATCCCTTCATCAAGGCAGCTGCATATCCAGGTGAGGTATCACGAATATCGCGTGCAACTGCAAAAGCCTCCAATTCAAGATAGGTTGCAAGAGCACGACCAAGGCGTTCTGCAAACTCTTCGCTCAAGTCAGTTCCTGAAAGACCACGGATGTCATAAGCCTTGAAACAATGAAGCGGCCAATCACTCGTCATGTTCTGCGCCACCCGTCATTCTGTTTCAAGGACACTGTCAAGTGGTTTTCACTTTTCGACTCTCTGTTGGACTTTGAACAAATCATTTGCTAGAATTATTTTCTCAACCAAGCAACTACAAACAATCCAATACTCAAGAATACAAACCACTCAAGAAGTAAGTCTTGCCAAACTGACACTGCTGTTATTGCAGTAAAAGTTGGTACAGTGTAGAGAAGTAATTTTGGCCAAGTCAACAAGCCCTTTGGAACTTCATCGATATAGGGAGAGCCTGGCATATTCACTCACAACAATTTGAATCAACGGCTTGGACTACAATTTCCACCTTTGCAGCAGCGGGTAATGCTGCGGCCTCAAAGGCAGCTCTTGCTGGAGCGATTGCAACACCCTCTAGCCATGTAGCATAGACATCGTTCATGGCTGCGAAATCATTGATATCATCGAGAAGAACTTGAACAAAGCAAGCATCACCTTTGCTCAAACCAGCAGCAGCCAGCAGCGCATCGACCTTCTTGAGGCTAGCTTTTGTTTGCGATTTAATGTCATCACCAGCCTCGGGAGCAATTTGACCAGATAACCACAAAACCCCATTTGATTTCACTGCTGGACTATATGGTCCATAGACCGTTGCGCCTTCAACTTCGACTCTTTCCTTGTCCGCCATGACACTGCGAAGCAAGGTTGCTGTTTAATGTCAGGCCTTTTGTCGGCAATATGTGAAAGTACCAACATGTTGGGTCCTTGACCATCCAGCCCATGTTCAAATCCTTGCAGGATTCATCCGTGGAGGAAGTACTTCAGACATCATCATCGCTTGTGAACGCCAAGAAGTAGCCCAACTTTTGGATGCCTCCGAAGGAATCATACCGCGTCGAAGAATGATTTGGGTCCCTAGGCCGGTTGGTCGAGTAAAAGAAATCAAGGCGGGTAAGAGATTGTTGAAAGTTGTCAAGGAATTGAAAGGATGTAAAATCCAACGTATAGTTGTCATTGGCGCAGCAGTGGAATTATGGGCAGCAAAGAAAGTTGGCATAACTGAGCGCTGGTACATTAGTGATACTGAAGTCAACCACCTTGCACACTCATTGGCTTTGAGGCATGCAACACAGGCGCTCTTACCCCAACATTGGGATCAGGATTTAGATAACCACTTTCTTTCAAAGTTCAAAGGCAAAGTTAGCAGATATGATGGCCTACATGGGCACATCCACCTCCAGCCAGGACTTCGTCCAACCCAAGTATCAAACCCACCAAGGATTTTGCTCAGACGCTTACAAGGAGGAGGAATTCATGATGATGACGAAATCTTAGCAATCCCAGATTCTTTATTGGAAGGAGTCGAGGTGACCACTGCAGATGAAAATGAAGTAGGATCACCGTGGAACCTACCATCTTCCCTGAAATCATATGATGGTGTCATCACCCAAAGTGTAACCCTTGCAAGCGAAGCGGCCATCCAAGGCGTGCCGACATTGTTGCTGACTAAAGCAAAGCGCGGATTCTTGAACGAATTACAAAAAATGGGCTTACCATTACATATCGAAAATGGTGAAACTATTGAGGAATCACATCTTGAATGGCTGACAGGACTGCATTTAACAGATACTATCGACTCCAAAAAATGGCCAAAAACTCGTCATCAATGGTCAAAGATATTCGGCGATTATTTCCAACTTTGAAGAGCCCAAATCAGGTTAACATACTAACAACTTCATGATGGTCAAAGGCCCAACATTCTGCTGGTAATCCAAGACATTCATCGAGGTCAAACCAAGCAGCATCTACAGCATCATCTCCTGCAATGGGTTCGGCATTTGCACTGACTAAGTAGACGATTGTTACCACATGTTTACGAGGGTCTCTAGCAGGGTCTCCGCGTACACATAGAACTTCAACTACCTCGCCAACAATGCCGCATTCTTCCTTTAATTCACGAATAGCAGCATCTTCAGGGTCCTCATTATAATCAACAAAACCACCAGGTAGTGCTAATTTCCCTTTTGATGGTTCCATCCCTCTAGTTATCAGTAAAACTTGCAATTTCCCATTTACTACTCTTGTGCAAGCAGAATCAGCAGCCAGTGAAGGGTTGCGATAACCATCAGCAGCAGGACTTGGTAAAGGTCGTCCAAATTCATCCACTAATTACTCACCGAACCTACGTCTCCTAAGTTGATAATCATTAACAGCCTTGAGGAAATCACGGCGTGAAAATGAAGGCCAGAACACATCGCTGAAATATAATTCAGAATAGGCACTTTGCCAAAGTAAGAAATTTGAAATTCTTTCTTCCCCACTTGTTCGAATAACTAAGTCGGGGTCAGGCATATGACTAGTCCACAAGCGTTTGCTGACCGCGGTTTCATCGATATCTTCCAATGAGATATCTCCATCTGCATGATCCTTTGCTAATTGGCGAATAGCTCGAACAATTTCCTCTCTACCCCCATATGCAAGGCATACTGTGAAGGTGAAATTATCATAATCTTCAGTGGCTCTTTCGGCATTGTCAATAGCATCGTTAACTCTTTTTGGAAGTAATTCACGGCGTCCAATAATCTGGACTTTAACTCCGTTTTCGTGAATTTTAGAATCTTCGGCTATTTCGTTTAGCCCTTCAACATACAAATCATATAGGCCCTTCAATTCTTTTTTTGTTCTACTTGAAAGGTTCTCAGTAGACAATGCATAGACCGTCATATATTCGATTCCAAGTTCTAAAACCCAGTCCATGACATTCTTCAAAACTTGTTTTCCTTTGCGGTGGCCGGTTTGAGTATTCATCGCCTTGCTCCAAGCGAAGCGGCGGTTTCCGTCCATGATGAAGGCGATATGTTGGGGTAGAGTTAGTTTGCGAACATCCTCTTCAAGGCGGGCTTCAATGCGCGCCCCGAGGACTTCACCAACCTTCTCACTCAGGCCCATTTAGGTTGCACCGGGTCTGCTGGAGGTGGGATGTCCACTTGAGGGCATCCCCGATGCAACCGGCAGTTTCTGGG
Organism: Deltaproteobacteria bacterium; assembly: GCA_028344335.1. GTDB lineage: Archaea > Thermoplasmatota > Poseidoniia > Poseidoniales > Poseidoniaceae > UBA226. The sequence continues at coordinate 50,248 of JAOMAZ010000006.1, forward strand.
AAGGTTTTTCTCAGTATTTCTTCCAATTCTTTTGGTAAGTTTTAGTATCACCAATAAAAATTCGGTCATGTTCATTGAATTTAGTTTTTAATTCAATAAATCTGTGAAGCTTGGCTGACATAGAGTCCCCGTCTAGAATGTTGATAAAAATAATTTCAGTATCAGGATTATCTTTTAGAAATACAAATTGACATTTAATGAAATGATACAGTTCTCTAATAGTCCTAGTTTGCCCCCCTCCTGTTCCAATTACCATTTTAAAATTGTATAAGTATTCTTTTTTATTGACAATCCGACCATCAAAATCTTCAGACCAATCTAATTCATCATCTCTTGTTGACGGCCGCGTTAATTCCATCATGGTTGCGTTATCAAGATTTAAACGCAGATTTGTTTTTTCACATTTTTTCCCTGTAATTTGTTCAACACAAAGGCGTTGCCAATTTTCATTTGTCATTGAACTTGCTCCACCCATGAATTTACCTTTTGATAAGGTTTTGTGTCTCCAATCTTTTGTCATCTCTGAACCAGAGACAATATCTCCTAAATCTGCAGTCATGTAAATAAGAACAAGGACTTTTTTGTTTTAATTGTATTGTTGTAGGCGCGATTAAAAATTTTTCTCGCCAATTTGTAGTCAAGCCTTCTTCTTCTTTTACCATCTTTGGTATTACCCATGAAAGCAGTCAGAAAAACGTCCTTGGTCTTGCCGCGATAATCATCGATAATACGATTGGCTCCAGCAATAGTTTCATCCAAAACCTCCCCCTCAAGTTCAATTTCGATATAGGTCAAATGTCTGCTGCTGACTTTAATATTGGATCTATCATAACCTAATTCTTCACCTCGACAAAACTTGATTCGCATCGAACCATCTTCACGAGTTCCATCAACTGCTCTAAAACCAAGAGTACCATTTTTATCATTGAATTTCATCGGTGTTAATTTATTTGGACCACGACTAAATTCATCATGTTCTTTTTTCATCTCTGAGTATGTTCCTAATAATTCATCATTCTTCCAGACTTGTTGTTTAGGATTGGACTTTGAAAAAACCATAACGCAGACCGGATGTTCGGTATCATCGAAAGGATTTTCTTCAAGAATTGTAATCGAGTGAAGTTTGTCTTTCCACTTTGGAAGGTCATCAAGGTCTTGGATCCCTGATTCAGGAACAATCCAAATGGATTCTGAATATGTCTGCAGTACTTTGTCAATTGCGAATTTGAAAAGGTCATCAAGTACTCCTAATTGCCCAATATCAATTCCAGGAATTGCTCCCGGTTCAAAATATGAGACCATTTTTGATTTCATCCGTTTTGCAGAGTTCTTTGCTAAGTAAGGAGGATTAGTTAATACAAATGCATTTTCATATCTTTTTACCGACATTATTGAATCGTTTTTTTTCCAGCCATTTTTCTGACATATTTCTTTGTCAATATCTAGTCCGATTTTTTCAAACCCTAATTCCTCTGCAACTGAAAGTAAGTGCCCATCCCCAGCAAATGGGTCAACGCAATGAGTGTATGAATTTGCAAGAGATTGGATGTGTTCTTTGATGTGCGGTCTTAACCAAATGGATTGTTTGGTGAAGTATTGGCCGAGTTCACGTTTACTCTCGACTGCCATGCAATACCTGTGGCGGCGTCCCTACTTGAGGCATGCGATGAGTTGACATTGAAGTAGCATTTCGAGGGGGTGAGAATGATGAGTGAAAAGGAGGTCAGGTCGGCTGAGTGGTTCCCTTCGGGAATTGCAACAGAAGTATCATCTTTGGATGGTGCACCGAATGGCTTCAGCACTTGGAGAATTTCTACTTCTTGGGGTTCCTTTGATGCCCTTCACCTTGAGGATTTAGAAGCTGCATTAAAAGGGGAAATATGGGGTAATTTACCAGAAAAACGGCGAATCATCCATTTACCATTCACTTCAAAGATAGAGAACTCACAGCAACTTCCTCAAGAGAAGCCTTGTGGTGGAATCAAATATCAAGATAGGGATTTACTATTATTTTTTGAAGGTGAATCAAGAGGATACTCACTCCTTTCAGGTTTCCAAGAATCACCGGTTGAAACTGCTTCAGCATTGGGTACATACTTGGGGAAATCCGCAGCATTGATGATGCAGAAAGTTTCAATGAATAATGATCAGGAAAACTGGAATGCCCGTTTGAAGGTCATTGAAGACCGCTTGAAAACTGAGACTTTGTGGCGCGCTTCACACGCTCCTGAAACTCGAGGCACGATAACATATCGACATTTGAGGCCTGAACATATTCGTATTGAAAATGGAGAAATTATCTTTGAAGGAGTTTGGGGAGGGATTGAATCAGTTATTTTGGAGATGACAGATTACCGCCCCGCAATATCCGACCTCGGGGCTGCAATCGCCTTATTGTACGAACATTGCCAAGACTCATTTGATGATGCATTGCATGCTTTGCTTGCATCATGGCGCAGTCATGCACCTACTTCATTACACAATAAAAGAGCAGTTGATGCTCATCGTGGAGGCTTACATATTTGGGTATACGAAGCCATGTTAAACCGAATGTTGATGGCAAGGGCGATGGGTGATGAAGAACCGCTCTTTGTCAGGAAATATCTTGGCGAAGTTTCACACCTCCAAGCAGGTATGTTTCGTGCTCGTAGTTGGTCGGCTCTTTCCCTGCTTTGCTATGCTAGCGGCGGCATTGTTTTGGGTGCTTATTTATGGGATTATCTTAGCCCTAGTAATCTGTTATTATTTCCTGCTTTTTTGCTTGGCGGTTGGTGGTTTAAACGGATGTATAGAAATCAAGCACCGACTTATTGGTAACAGCGCCGGCGCGACGCCTTCAAATGCGAAACGGGGGTCGAGGACACGTTCACCATGTCACAACATTCCGTTCCGATGCGACAGAACAATGCAAGAGCCATGCTAGTAATGCTGTTTTTGGTTCCATTGATGATGTCAGGTGGGATAGCAGTAGCAGCGACAAATGTAACTACAGAAAATGCCCAAGGAGAGCCTACTGAACTTGTTCCGACTGATATTTGGTCAAATGATTATGCCAATGAAATATATCCTTGGGCCGAGTCTGATGAAGATACTCTTCAATTCAAGGCCTATCATGATTATGAATCGATGCGAACAAGAATGCAGTACCTCGCTTCTCGAAACCCTGGTTTTATTGAATTCCATGAAGGATTGAATGGTGGCGAGAATGCTCGCGGAGAGCAAACCGACAGTAATTCCTACATGGGATGGTATTACAATAATCCAAGTCCTTGGGTTAAAATAACTGGTAATGTGCAAGGTGGAGAGTGGAATGCATTCAATGATGACCATGGAAATTACGAAGACCGACCAGACATAATGCTGGTTGGAAACCATCATGCTCGAGAATGGATGTCCTACGAAGTCCCAATGTTTTTCCTTGAAACAATCGCTTATTATTACGGCGCAGTCGCAGTCGACAATGACGGCGATGGCCGTTCAGACGAAGACCCATGGGGAGATAGCAACGGAGATGGAGAACTCGATGATGACGGCGATTGTCTTTCTTTGAATACCTCATATCAGGACAGCAACGGAGACGGCCAAAGTTGTGGGCCAGGCGACCTCGGGGTTGACGAGGATTTCTCAGAAGTTTGGATTACGGATTTGATTAATAGCCGTGAAATTTACTTAATACCAATGTTGAATGTTGATGGTAACATCTACGACCGTGAGGTGTATAGTGGCGAGAATGCTTGGGAAGATAGTCCACGTAGCGGTTGGAGAAAGAATCTCAGAGACAATACCGTTACCGGCATTACTCCCATTCCAGACCTTGATGAAGAAGTTGACCCAAGTTGTGATGGAGTCGACCTCAATAGAAATTATCAATTTGAATGGGGGGCGCCATTAGGGGCTACAGGACCACTTGTTCCTGGAATGTGTTATGCCGGGCCTGCTGGTGCTAACAATGATGTTTACAATGGGCCAGTCGATACCGTTGACCAAGATGGAGATTTGAAATTGAATGAAGACCATGTCGATGGAAAAGATGACGATGCTGATGGATTACTGGATGAGGATTGGCTGGGTGGAAACTCTGAACCAGAGACTAAATTCATACAAGACCTTACAGAAATGAATGATGATAATCAAGATGGGGCATCAGAATTTGCTGCAACTTTGACTTGGCACTCCTTTTCGGAATTAGTCCTATACCCGTGGGGGCACTGTACTGATTGCCAATCCCCAGATCATGACCAATTGATTTACCATGGAAATGTAATGGCTGAAATGACTGGATATGAGAATATGCAATCTTCCGACCTTTACCCAACAAGTGGTGATTTCTGTGATTGGCATTATGGTGTTCACAACTCCTATTGCTACACCATTGAGATTGGAAACAACTTCCACGAGCACCCTGATGATATCGACCATATCGCTTCGCTTAACGTTGGAGCAGCATTTTACATGCTAGAAATCGCTGATAACCCAAGAGAGAGGGCAGATTTGGAAATTGCTGGTATGCCACAGAAACAACACATAATGATTCCAGATAACGTAACAATCCCAGAATCTGGTGCAATTCCAATCGACGTTTGTATCGACCGTTATTTCCCTTGGTCAAACCGAAGCGAAGTAAGTAATGTGATTTACAGAACAGTTACTCCAAATCGTCAGCAGTCTGAGTATGGGCCACGGGAGTGGAGTGCAGAATCATGGCAGAGTATTGGTTTGGATACTACCGGAGAAACCTGCAAATTACTCGACGGAAGCAATGGAACAACACTCAGGGCAGAGGTTCCGGTGGATGATTATTTAACTGGACAATTACATTACAAGTCAACGCTTGGTACACTTTCGGGCGCTTTCCCATACACCTATCCTGCCGATAGTAAATATCACGTATTGGAATTCCCGTATAGAGCACCATTTGGCTCTCTTAGTTCGAGTATTATGCTCTTCTTAGTTGTCGCAGCAGCGGTATGGGGAGGACTTGGTTTAGCTTTACAATTAATGATGAAGGGTCCAGAGGACTCAACTCTAGAGGAAATAGAGCCCTAAGGTGAATAACGTGTCTCAATCAGATCAATTTAGTGGCCGCATAGGTTTAATTTTCGCATCTATTGGTGCAGCAATTGGAACTGGAAATATTTGGAGATTCCCACGTATGGTAGGGGCAAATGGGGGGGGAACATTCCTTATCCCATGGTTAATTTTCCTCTTTGCGTGGTCGATTCCACTGGTAATTGCCGAATTCGCTCTTGGTAAGCGTAGCCGTACTGGAACTATTGGAACATTCCGAATATTTGCTGGCAAGAAATTCGCTTGGATGGGGTTGTGGACAGCATGGATTTCCACCGCTATTGGATTTTACTATGCAATCGTTGCAGGTTGGTGCATGAACTATTTCCGCCTTGGTTTCACCGGTGGATTAACTGATGTCGATACTGCTGAAGTATGGAATGGATTCTTGCAATCTGGAACACAAGTCATATTTTTCCAATTCTTGGTCATTGCCATCACTATGCTGGCAATATGGAAAGGTGCAAAAGCAATCGAGAAAGTTAACGTCATAATGATGATAAGTCTCTTTTGCTTACTATTCTTAGCACTTGGACTGTCGCTTTGGATGGATCTTCAAGATGGTAGCCTTGATGGATTCCTTTTCATGTTCACAGTGGACCCTGCAAAATTAAGCGACCCTGAAATTTGGATAAACGGTTTATCCCAATCTGCATGGTCTTGTTCTGCAGGAATGGGCATGGCCATCACTTATGCGGTCTACATGCGTAAAGATGAGGATACCGTTCTCAATGCATTCACCATGGGATTGGCGAATAATAGCATCTCAATTATCGCCGGATTAACAGTTCTCTCAGCAATCTTCGCTGTCGAGGCTGATCCAATAGCAACAGTTTCTCAAGGCTCTTCAGCAATTACCTTCCTTGCCCTTCCATCAGTATTCGCACAAGCCCCAGGGGGAGCAGTTGGTGCTTGGTTCATGATGTGGGTATTCTTCCTAGCCCTAACATTCGCGGCATTGACAAGTATGATTTCTACGGTTGAGTTATGTGTGCGAAACTTCGTTGACCACGGCTATGAACGTAACCGTGCAGTTGCAATCACCAGCGTCATGATTTTCATCCTTGGACTTCCAAGCGCTGTATTATGGATTAAATTCGATGCAGATGGAATTGCATTCCCACAGTTTTTGGAAGTCCAAGACCACATTTGGGGCTATGGATTAATGTTCAGTGGATTATTCATCGCCTTTTCAATCTGGAAATATGGATATATGCGCTGGCGCTCATTGGTTGAATCAGGTGAAGGAGAGCCTGGATTTTCAGGTTATTTGAGACAAGGAGTTTCGGCTTTCCGTGATGATTTCATCAATACCGGAGACAATGATATGTGGGTAGGTCGTTGGTGGGATGTTGTCATGTACATCTTCTTCCCAGTATTGTTCACAGTCTTGATGGGTTCCTACTTCTTTGATATGGCGGCTAATGTTCATGACCCTTGGAATCCAGCCAATCCACATGGCATAACAATCATCTTGCTCTTTTGGGTAATTGTTGCAACGTTATTCCTTGCCGTTAACAAATACTTGATTGCAAGACCTCTCTATCGAAACCTCCCAGAAGGTGCAGATTGTGATATCTCAACTTTGCCTGGTGGCGATGATGAATTAATCGTAGAAGTTGGCGAAGCTGCTCCTGGATGGGAGCACCTAACTAGTGGTGATATTCTAGAGGCTGAAGCAATTTGATGAGGTTGACGGATGTTATTCATCGTCAAAGTATTACTTTGGGCTTTGGTTGGCTCGATACTCTTGATACCTCTAGTTAGATGGTTTTGGAAATATTGGGATGCACCTAGTAAAGAATCTAGAGAATTTATTGCTGAATTAGAGGTTGAACAACAGGAAAAAAAAGTTTGGCAAGAAGCGGAGGAATACGAAGCCGCAGTTCAAAAAGTCAAGAAAAAATGGACTAAAAGCGAAGTCACTGTCCCGCTTGAAGCGGAGGAAAAATCTGCTGCAATTGAAGTATTACTTGGAAGTGAAGAAACAACCAAAGAAATTGATGAAACACAAGCAGGCCCTAGTGCCCCTCCAGACCCAATAGCTGCTGCTGCTGCAAAGCAA
>JAOMAZ010000007.1 GCA_028344335.1 Deltaproteobacteria bacterium
AAACCATCCATGTGAATTGTTACTTCCTCAATTTCATCATCCACAATATAATCTGCCTCAATAGTTGCGGCATTAGGAGGTCCTGACGGAGGTCCATCTGTATATATCATATCAAAGTCGAGGAGAAACCAAGTTGATGCAGTACTCGCCGTTATCAGAATAAGTATCAATGAGAAACGAACTAACTGACCTGAATTGGTAGCAGCAGGACGAGGTAGCATGCTGCCAGCCACCGTCTTCTGTGGTTCAATACTACGCAAATAATTTCTTCATGCAAATGGCTTGTCGCGCTTACGGGTAATAGCGAAGCCTGCCAAGGCGATTATTCCTATTGTTGCTAGAGGTGAGACGAATGGAACAAAACCACCTTCAGATGCTAACTTTTCTGCATCATCTACTGACTCATTAGCATCATCCTTTTCATCTGAATTATCTTCTACATTGTTTGTATCAGTGTTGGTATTATTCTCAGTGTTGGTATTATTATCTGCTGGAGTATCTCCTCTTATTGCATCATCAACATCAGTAACATCATGACCGCTCTCATCTACCAAATCATCCAAACTATCCTGTGAGCCCATCTGCACAATTTCATCCTTAGCACTTGAACCACCAATTATATATTCTATTGAAGTTGATATTGGAGCTGCAGGAAGGGCATCTGATTCTGGCCCTACAAGTGTGTACCACTCCCCATCTTCATCCTCAACGAGGATTTGGAACCCAACACACTTACCTAGTTCTTCTGACCACAACATACGAGCATCTGCATTAACATAGGCTAAATCTTCCTCATAGTTTCCGAGGCGGTCTTCTAAGTTTTCACCGAATGCTTCCATTGTTGATTCGATTGTTGATTCACTAAAAGCATTGATGATCGCTTCAAGGCGCTCGCTGAGCTCAGGTCCCTCATCATCCTCGCAAGGTACCATATAACCTTCTTCATCGTAGCAGTCGCCATCTTCACGGTCGTCATCTCCTCCTTCGCCATCGTCTACGTTCTCATCCGAACCATCTTCACAGTCTTCATAGCCGTTATTTACATAGGCTCTTGGGATTTCTTCACCATTATCACAAGTGTATGTATCATCATCTTCTCCTTGTCCTTCTTCTTCTACGCCTTCGTCTGAACCATCATCACAATCCTCAAAGCCATCATTGACCCAGTGTCTCGGGATTTCTTCACCATTATCACAAGTGTATGTATCGTCTTCGCCGTCTCCGCCGTCTCCGTCGTCTCCTTCGACTCCTCCCACAAGGTCTTGGACCTCTTCTGCAATCGCATCCCACATGGTTGGTGAAGTTCCATCTCCCATCACTGCCTTCTCGGCACTCATGGCAACAACAGAAGGCATAGTAATGGAGAATGGGGCGCCAAGCATCTCGACTGCCAGAACTTCTGTTCCGGCCTCATCGATGGTTACTTCTTGCAGGAAGTCGCCAAATTCAATATAACCTCCTAACTCTATTTCATCTTCATCAAAATGACCAGTACTATCAAATTGGTCAGCGATGGAAACATCAAGTTCATCCACTTCCAAACCTATATCTTCTGCAGGGATTCCACTTAGAGCAAGGGAATAATGACTGCTGGTGTTGTAATCACCAGTAAACGTATCACACTCATCATAGACTGATACCCGTTCCTCATCGAATTGAAGAAATCCACCTTGATTTGCATCATTTTCGCATTCCCATGAGACTTCCTCATAGTCTGAAGATACATAATTGTGAATTGGACTTGCCCATGCAAGTCTGACTTCACTATTCAAATCGTTGATTGCGTAATTTACCATAGCATCTAACTGGACATTGAAAGGTAGGGTTTCATCATTCCCACTTATTTCTCCCATGAAATCGATTTCCAAAGTTTGTTGGCTATTCATCGATAATTGCAAATCCATTCCATGGAGAAGGCCATCAGCATCGATATACTCTATGTATTCTGCATCAAGTGTGAACAATTGTTGAGAATCGATTGAGTAAATAACATCCCAGCTTGCATCAGATTCCATCGAAAGATCTGCCCACGAGGTAATGACGGCAGTATCAACAAGGACTCCATGACGTACAAAGACATCGGTATGGACTTTGGTTAATTCAAGGCTTTCATCAAGATTAGCATCATACCATGTGGTGTTATCACCATCATATTGATCGATTATTACTGAGGAGGAACCACTTGTGACTTCAGCCAAAACTAGTTCAATTCCCGAGTCATCGGCTGCTTTCATAACATCAACCAAAATATTTTCAAGAGATATTCCAGTTAATGCATTGATGTCATTATCATAATTTGACCATTCATATCCAACTCCAAAAAGCACTGAATCAGGGGCTTCTGTGGATTGTGCTTGGGCAATAGGGGCAACTGCACTCCCAATCAGCATCATGGCGGTCAAAATTAGGCTCAGGGACGTGGCTCTCACTCGGCTCATAAGAAGGGGTATGCACAGTCAATCAAATACTTATTGCAGTGCAAACACTACAGAAATCAGTAGGCTTCACTTGATGTCGTCACCTTTCATGGAATCCTTGCTATCCTCAAGGTGACCCCATGGGGTTCTTGTTCGATTCAATCCTATTCGCTTGAAATATAGGAACCTCAGATTCTTCCAGCCATCTCCCCAGGTATGTATGACCGCTTCTCCAACTCTCTCTCGATAGGGTACTGCAATCTCGATTGCCTTCTTTTTACCGAGTACTTTTCTTGCTAAAATTTTCATTTCTTGAGACAGCGGCATACCATCATTTGTAGGCCTCATTTTCGGGTTCTCCATGATTGATTTACGAAATACCCACATTCCAGATTGGGAATCTTTAATGCCATACCAATAAAGCATCCTTGCGGTGAAGGATAAAACCCAATTTCCAAAGCCGTGTAAACCTGACATCGAGCCGTCTTCGGCCTTGGTTAGACGATCGCATGTAATGAAGTCTAAATCTTCATCGAGAAGTTTCCTTACGAGGTCTGGAACAACTTCTGCTGGGTAGGTGCAATCCGCATCCATTGTAATAATGTAATCACCTTTAGCAATATCAAATGCTGTTCGGTACGCTCTACCGTATCCTTTACGGGGCTCTATATGGACTCGTGCTCCCTTTTCAAGAGCTATTTCACGTGTTTTGTCGGTTGAGTTCCCATCCACGATTAGAATTTCCATCTCATCGCACCAACCAGTGGGAATAGAGTCGATTGTCAAGCCAACTGCGGCCTCCTCATTGTAGGTTGGGAGGATAACAGAAACTGAGATTGGGAGTGGGTCAGTCATAGACAACGTGCCACGCACGTGGCCTTCTCCTTTCAATTCTATTGATAGATGTAATTAAGGTTGAATAATGAATTTTGCTTAACCGCTTAGAGAATCGTTGAAGGTCTATTCACCATCGGAATAACGAGAAACGTGCATATCGCCATGCTTTCAGGGGAATATCCGCCTCGTTGGGGGGGGATGGGGTCTGTGGTTTACCATTTGGCTGGACACTTGGCAAAAAATGGCCACAGAGTCAGTGTAATCACCCGTAGCAATGGTGGAAAGACGATTCCAACTCAATCTGGAGTGGAGATAATTGAGGTCGGGTGGGCGCCCATTCCCATGCAATTTACTCGTTCATACGGACGTACTGCCTTACGAGCACTGGAAAAACTTCACAGAAGGAGTACGGTTGATGTCATCCACCTTCATTTGCCACTTATTAGTTGGACAAAGAAGCAATATGTGAGGGCTCAGAAAAATGTTGCACCGATAGTTTCCAGCCTACATGGTTCTTGGTTGGGTGAGAGAGATGGTATGCGCCTTGCTGCCAAACACAAAGAGGCTGCAACTTGGAAAAATCCCAATGACCTTGCTATTCTCCTCAGTGGGAGGTGGTTCGCTCGCTTTGAAAGAGCTGGTGTTTTATCAAGTAAGATTTGTGTCGCAAATTCAAATGCCACAAAAGAAGACTTTCTAAGTCGATATAAGCCGGAGAAAGACTGGCGCTGTGAAGTCATCCATTGGGGAGTTGACGAAGCGGTATTTCATCCCCTAAATAGGGATGACGAAGATAGTCAATTAAATCATGAAAAGGTTCGCATAAAGTATGGGGCTGATGATGAGGCTGCACTTTCTGGAGAACCTGATACCAAGACTCCTTTATTGTTAGCAGTAGGACGTTTAGTCGCCCGAAAAGGAAATCGCTTACTATTGCATTCCATGCCTCATATTCTTGATGAAAATCCGCAGGCTAAACTAGTCATTGTGGGCCGAGGACATATGCGGAAATCATTGTTGAAACAAGCAAAAAGGCTTGGTATTGAAGGGGCGGTCTCGATTGAATCCAGTCTATCATTCGAGGAATTAGCACAACTATACAGAAGTTCTGATTTGGTAGTCTATCCTTCCTATTACGAGGGGCAGGGGTTAATTCCCTTGGAAGCTATGTCAAGTGGTACAGCAGTGGTTACTGTAGACCATGGGCCGCTTCCTGAGATGGTTGATTCACAGGTTGGTTCTTTGTTTAAACTCGGTGATGCAGAGGATTTAGCAGCCAAGGTCAATGCTGAACTGGCTGAACCTCAACAACGTAGAGTAAAAGGGTTAACCGGCCGAGATAAGGTCTTGGACCTCTTCACTTATGCTAAAAATGCTGCTGATTTTGAAAAGTTGTATGAAGAATCTAGGATTTGAATGATTCTAAAATCCTGATCGCAAGGGCTGGTCCGATTCCTGGAACTTGTAGTAATTGTTCTCTACTTGCGTGCTTGATTTCTTTACGACCTCCAAAATGGCGTAGTAATGCTTGCAACTTTTTTGCACCCATGCCTTCCACTTTCTCTAGGGGGTCACGGAGGGTTCTACGGGCGCGCCTTTTGCGATGATAAGAGTTTACGAAACGGTGGGCTTCATCTCGTGCATGCACGATTACTCTACCCATTCTATCGAGTATAAGCGGTTCTTGTTCTAAGCGATGAAGGGTTTCTTCCCGCTTTGCCAATGCTGCTACAGGAAATCTATCTGACAAACCGTGTTTTGACAACATCTTGTTGATTGTCGAGAGGTGAGTTTCTCCACCATCGAGAAGCATTAACTCAGGCCATTCATCTTGCCTTTTCAGCCAGCGTTCTACCACCTCACTCATCATTCTCAAATCATCCATTGCATCTTGTTTGATAATGTAGGTACGATATTCCTTCTTTGAAGGTCTACCATTTCTTAAAACCACACTTGCTCCAACCCTTTCTGCACCTTGTAATTGAGCCATGTCAAAACATACGATATGGTCTAGTGATTCTTGTTTTAATAACAGGGCGCCATCATCCGCTGCCCTCTGTTCAAGGCTTCCTGAATGCTTCCGTAACTGTCTTTCAACCTGTAAGTCGGCATTCTGGTCAGCCAATTTTCTCAAAGTAGCAAGGTCTCCTCTATGTGGTATGCGTACTTCAACTTGGCTTCCGCGTCGCTCATCTAGCCAAGCAGATACCGACACAGGCAGCGGTGTGGGAAGAAGAATCAGGCGGGGTGGTATTCTAGCTGCATAATGGTCCGAGATAAAACGGGCAATGCTTTCACCAATGTCACCTCTATGAATCAAAAGCCATTTTTCTTGTGATTGAACTATGCCCTCCTTGGCATGCATGACAACAACCATTGCTAAGTCACCTCGGCTGGCGAAACCAATCGCATCACAGTCCCGATAAAACCGACTGCTGATTACCTGTTGGCTAAGAGTTCGTTGTACAGAGGCGATTAAATCCCTTACCTTTGCAGCCTGCTCAAAGCGTTTTCCATCTGAATGCTGTTGCATTTCTGATACTAATTCACTCAACAAAGCCTTAGCATCTCCACTCAAAACATCAGCTGCTGCATCTACATTATCCTGATAATTGCCGGCTTCAATACAAGGTGCAGAACATAGACCAATATGCATTGACAAACAACCTTGAGGTAACAATTCCTTGCAATCACGGATACCAAATTGTCGACGCAATAACTGAACCATTCTTTTGGCTGCTCCAGCATCAGGAAATGGCCCCCAGTGCTGTGAATCAGAAGGAGGATGTCTGGTGTAAAGGATTTGAGGAAATCGATGATTTGTAAAGGCAAGATAAGGGTAAGATTTGTCATCTTTTAACATAGAATTGTAGCGTGGTTTATGCTCCCTAATTAATTGCCGTTCTAAGACCAAGGCTTCACTTGGATTGTTGGTAACTATAAATGAAATCTCATCTGACTTTTCAACTAACTCTGGTATCATTGCTCTGTCGGGGTTTTTGGCAAAATAAGAGCGAGTCCGGCTTCGAAGACTGGTGGCTTTACCAACATAAAGTACCCTTCCAGCCTTATTCTTGAACAAATAAACTCCCGGTGAATCGGGTAAATCAAGACTGCTGGATGAAACAGGCACATCTGCACGACTAAGGGTAGGCACAAAGAACCATGCGCACCTCAGGACTACTATGCTCACTCCCTCGCAGACTCGTCTGTTGCGTTGGTTGGGCAAATTTTCTAAAGAATTAGTCGATTCTTGGGATGTTCCAAGAGATCTCTCTTTACCGGGGCTATCCGAAGCACTTGGAGTGGTCAGGTCAGCCTTGCATTCGCCCCTAAATGCACTGATGGAAGAGGGTTTGGTGGAATTTCGTTTGGCTCATGTAATAGGGGGAGGTTCCCGCCGGAGGAACGTCTACCATCTAACAGAAGCAGGGAGGAGAGAACTTGCAAACTTACCAGAGCAAGAAGAAGAAGCACCTACTCGAAAAGCCTCACTTAAGGGTGAGCCTCCTGGCCTAGGCGAATTGAAGGGAAGAGAAGAAATTCTTGAACGATTATCTCAAATAAAACCTATATCGATGACAATTGTTGGAATTGCAGGAATTGGGAAGACCTCTTTAGTTAGGAAATTAGTTGAAGGCCTTCTCAAAAACAAAAAAAATTGCAGGTGGGTTAGAGCAAATATCTACGATGACTCATCATCACTTGCAGCAAGAGCGCTGGATGGTCAAGAAGCCCCCGAAGAGCCAAGAGCAGTAGCGAATTGGCTTAGCGAGAAATGTAATGGAGAGGTCATAATAATAGATGACTTACAAGATATCCACGATAGACACCTCAAGGGTATCATCAAAATGATTCGCGATTTAGATAAGAAAGGGCAGCAGTTAATCCTCATCTCAAGAGCACCTTCACCAATTGAAATCTCTGAAGTTATCAGTATCGAGGAAGTCTCGGATGATGCTGCAATGGAAATCCTTGGAGATGATATCGATGAACAACAACGCCTTAGTGCAGTCGAACACCTTGGTGGTCACCCATTAGCCTTACACATGTGGAACCCAGAACAACCTCTTGCAGGAGCTCATATTCGTAGATTCGTTGAAGATACTGTTCTGACTCAACTTCCCGATGAATTGCTTCCAATGCTTGATGGAATCGCCGTTCTTCCTGTTCCAGTTCAAACGGAAATTCTTGGAGAAGATGATGGCATGAAAACCCTTGATGAACATGCCTTAATGCGATGGTCTGAAGGCGATCTGGTTGAATTACAGCATCTGGTTAGAAATGTTCGAAGAGAAAGTTGGAGCCAAAAAGAATCAGAAAGGGTACATGCAATAGCAGCCCAACGTTGGGCTGAAGTTTCAGGTCAACAAGCAAGACTATTGGAATTGCACATGAGAATAAACGGAGCGGATGAAAACTTACATGAACACCTTGAATTGCATGGTGAAGGGCTTATTCTTCATGATAGTGCGGCGATGGCGACTCTAATAGACGATGCTTGTAGACGGTGGCCAGAAGCTGATGCTTTGCGCCACATTTCTGTATCTATCGCTTTAGACCGAGGCGAGACAAGTCATGCAGAATCGGAAATAAAAAATATGAAAAATCCGCCTTTGGAATTGCAGGCAAGGCTGTCTCGCCAACAAGGAAAAGTGGAAGAGGCACTCACATTGGTTGAACAGGCAATGGCCAGTATTAGCGGTCTTGAAAAGGTAAAATTACAAATTTCAGAAGCAACGAGAATGATAGATGACCGCCTTCCGGACGACGAAGAAATGCAGGGCCTTGAAAGTGTAGAAGAAATGATTCAAGATATAGCCGTGAAAGAATTGCAAAGCGACCAAAGAAAGAAAGTTCTCGTTGCCCTTGCTTCTCTAAAACATGCCATCAAACTGAAAATGAATGACTCAAAGGCTGCGGCTGCTATTAGAAAGAGTTTAGAATCTACAACTTCAAGTGAAGACCCGTTGATAGTAGATATGAAAAATCGAGAAGATATCAAATTTTCAGGATTGGTTTGTGTTGAATCTTCAAATCTATTGAGAGCACTTTCCCTCAAATTACTCTCAATAAATAATATGAATGAAGAACAAAGAATAGATGCTCTTCAGGAAGTTGCACTTGATGAGATAATCAGCACACGTCTTGGTCGCCGACTTGCAGCGGACTTGTGGACGTTGAGAGGAATCCACCAGTCTGCTAATAGATTGATATGTTGGCGAGAAGCGATTCATCTCTATACTGCTGCGGAATGTCCTGCGGCTGCCAAGGCTTTGACACTGAGGATGCATTCATTGTTACGTTGAAACCCAACCAACAAATTGTTGCACTGCCTGAGGGATAATTAGGAATTCCAAGAAGCATCTTCGAAGAAATCATCGCCACCAGCGTTTCCACCAAAGCCAGAGCCGGGAGCAGGTGGTGCACCACTTGCTGCATCATCTCCCCAACCTCCCATTGCCGCGAATTGGCGTTCGGAAATTCTTGTCTTGTTCTTACTGGTGAATTCATTTTCCAATTTATCTAACTTTAGACTACGCTTGCGCTTACGGCGTCTCCAAAGTAAGCCGATTCCCAAAAGACTGACCGCACCATAGCCCCATGCTTCCTGCAAAAGGAAAGCCCAACCGATAACGAAAGTTATGGAGAGGGTATCTGTTTCACCGGCTTTTGGCATTGTATAGGTGACTTGTTGGCGACCATCTACTTCGGTGGTGGAACTGCCACCATTTGCAGATTCAAAAGTACCGAATGATAGACCAGCTGGTAAGCCAAGAATCAAGGTAATTGCGGGCATAATATCTCCCATATCTTCACCAAAATCTGCTCCTTCCATTTCTAATTCAAATGGTCCACCCGTTTCAGGGTCAGTGACCACATATCCACTACCAGCACTTTCTGCTGCATTCCTTAGGTTATTTCCTCTGAGGAGGTCTGCAAATGTGTTGAAGAAGGGCATTAATGGAGAATCAATGCTGGTTGTAGTCAAGGAAAAATCTGACTCTCCTTCCCAAGCAACTGTCAAAGTTGTACTCTTAATTTCAATACTGATTTCAATTGGTTTTGTATCACCAACACTGGTACTCGATGGAGGTTCTAAATTGCTGACCGAAGTAACAATTTCTATTTGAGAAAAATCAACATCCTGTCCAGTTTCGCTCTTCATATCTCTGCCGGCTTGGTGAATCGTGTCAGTGAGAGTTGTTCCTAGTTCAGTAGCAAAATTCTGTATTCCTTGGCGTGTGAAAACAAGGTAAAGTTCGTCATCCATCAATGGTACTGTCGTGTTATATGGCTCATCCAATCGACCACCGATATCGATCATTAAACGAACGAGGTCGGCTGGTACAACAGGCATATCCAAAGTTGCATCTTCGGTAGACAACATGTCTCTCGCAACATCTGGCAATCCTAACCTATACAGTTTGAATGTCGCTCCACCACTGAATTCCATCTCAGCTTTTTGAGTCCATTCATGCAAGGCAAAACTGGAAATGTCTAGTTCTACTTCAAAAGATGCACAAGTCTGTTGGTTGGCTGCACAAACTGTTGTATCTCCTTCTTTGATTGGGTTGCGCCAATCATATGGGTTGGTGCCGGTTATTCCTAACACAGCACTGCTCTTTGAGAAGATTACTTCGCCTGTTCCATCAGGAGTACTAACCCAATCAGGTAGAATTAATTTGACTTCCACATTTGTTGGAGGTAGATTATCTGGAATCATGTCTGAGACGAATCCATCTCCCATGTCGGTCTCAATAGATAATCCAGCATTTAATATGGTCTGCAAATCAGAATTAGTGATGACATCCAAATCAAAGCCTGTCTCATTGAGGTCAATGTAGGACTTTGCCATATCAAGTAATGAGAATTGGAAGGTATTACTACTGGATTCAAGTAGAACAGGGTATGTGCCTGACATGGCGTTTTGCCCTGTAATACAATAACGGTCATGGTCATCGCTCGGCGGATTGGCTTCACCGCATGTAGAACCTGCAATATGATGGAATCCAAGACCCCCTACGCCGCTGATATTTCGCCAACTCGGAGAGTCCATTGTTACCTTTCCTTCACCAACGATTGCGCTGATTCCTTCAGCGATTGCATCAACTGGAAAATTATCCGTGAAATTATCCATTGCCACAAGGCCATTGGCTTCAGCCATGCGGATTCCGTCAGCCGTTACCCATGGAATAGTCGCTCCTGAACTATTGTCAACCATGCTTATTCCCCATTCTGTCATAGTATCAGAATCGATGTAATTCAATTGAATATTAACATCTAAACTAGCAGCAGCTTCATTTGACATATCAAGAACTACTGAAATATCAACAGCAATATCATTCACGGTATCTATTACCACTGGAATGGTTGAGGTTGTACGACGACCAATGGTTAGAGTAACATTGCGCTCAAGAGTTGATTCGGCATTACTAGCGTCACGATTATCGATAGTCCAGCGTCCAACATTGTAGGAATATTGTCCATCTGAGCGAGAAGGGGTTGAACCTCCTTGACCAGTTACTCCGTTGATTGTTGCATAGGATGGAGGTTCTATCTCGAAGGTATTCTGGTGTCCAACCATAGCGAATAAAGTGAAGGGGGTGGAGATTTCGGAGCCCATCGTCAATAATCCTTGATAGGAGCGTTCAAGATCAAGTTCTGCTGAGTCAGCCAATTGGAATTTGCTTGTTGAAAGGTCGATAACTGCCGAAATTGAAATGCAAATCGGGGGGTTGTAGGGGTCGTCTGCATATGCACCAGGAATATAGTCAGGGTCATTTGGATCTAATCCATTGTCCTCACCTGATGCATCATGGTCAGGGCTATTTGAACAATGGTCTGATGTACCTCTAGAACCTCTTTCAAGATACTCTACATTTAGAGAAGCGATTTCTCCAAAACCACTGTTCAGCATGTCGCTAACTGCGGATTCAGTTTGATTCAGAATCATCTCATCCACTGTCATCGCTTGGCCCATATCAACTCCAAAGAAATTTCGAAGATAGTCAGCAGGTAGGCCATTTTCAGTGAATAAATCTACTCCAGCGGGCATGGTTGGGAATAAACTTTCCAACCCTCCAACTTTTGAGTCATTGAATTCATACATTGCCCATTCCATTGAAAGACCAATTTGAGAAGTTGAAATCATATCAAATGTATAATCACCTTCAATCCATTCCTTTGAAGATTTTGTCAAGTCTGTTGCTGAATTGAACATATCGCAAGAACCGCCAGGGGTTAGTGCAGTATCACAAATTCCAGAAAGGTCGAATTCATGGTTAGTGAACGATTTTTCCTCTTCAGAAGCCAGCGGCAGGCTCGCAAATTGAATTGAAAGTAGCATAATAATTGCTACAAATAGCGTTGAACGACGTCCGATAACTGCACTGCGCATGGCCTTCCCCGAGGGGGAGGATGCACTGCTGACATATAACAGAATATACGACAGGCCCCCCGTAGGGGGGCAGAGAATGGAAAGAAAAGCAGGTTGGAAGGTATCCTCCAACGAGGCGGAAAGAGCGCGAAGAATAGCCCTTCATGCCGGTGTTCTGGACGACGGATTCCATCCAATTCACCATCAAGGAAAGGTGATTTGGCCACTAAATGAAATAGTAAATGTGCTATTCGGTGAAATCATTCAATCAAACTTCGAAGCCCGGATAGAATTAAACCCTCATCAAAGATTAGCGGTGGAATTACCGGATGTAGAATTACCAACAAAATGGGAATTATTAGACGACTTAGCCTTACTTCCTCCTAATTCCTTTCCAAATGGAGATGGAGAAACTTGGAAAGCGGTATGCAGGGCTCTGAAGGTGGAACGAGTTGGGCGTCAAGCAGAAGTTGATTCAGGTCCAATGCGTCAAAGTCGCGCTGAAATTCTGCTTGGAAGTCACGGTTGGGTAAATCATAAAGAAAATGGGATCCGTTATGTTTTCGATGCTAGTAAAGTCATGTTCAGCAGCGGCAATATCACCGAGCGAAGAAGAATGGGTGATATTGATGCTGCAGGCGACGTAGTGGTTGACCTATTCGCTGGTGTCGGCTACTACACCTTGCCGATTCTAGTCAATGCTGGAGCATTAGTTGTACATGCCTGCGAGATGAATCCCGACAGTATCGATGGCCTAACCAAAGGGCTTGTTGCCAATATGGTGATGTCGAGATGCCATGTTCACCAAGGGGATAATCGCCAAACTGCGCCAAAACTTGAAGGCATTGCAGATAGGGTATTGCTGGGATTATTACCATCCTCAACCTATGCTTGGAAATTAGCTTTCAATTGCTTGAAAGAAGAAGGAGGAATCATCCATGTGCACATGAATGTGGAGCAACAATATTTGGATGATGGAACATTTGTAAAAGAGACTTTGAAATCTTTTGAGGAAATGGGGAGTGAGGTGAAACTATTGCATCTTGAGGATGTAAAATCCTATGCACCGCGAGTTAGGCATGTGGTTCTTGATGTTAAAGTTAGGAAGTTGTAAAACTACTCACATCCGACCAAGTTTCACCATTACTATTTTCTCCAAAAGCCCTGAAATAATAGGTGTTTTGCATCAATAATCCACTTATTGAATGTTTGTCATGACCCACATTTGAGGCCCCATATGAGGCACAATTATCCCATATATTTCGGTTATTTCCTGCATCAATAAGACCCCAACAAATTGTTATGTTTGTGTTACTACCGTTGTCATAAACATCCCACTCCAAATCAGCAGAAGTTGAGGAGATATTAACCGCACTATTATTTCTAAACTGAATGTCATACTCATAAACCCAAGTTCTCAAAGGGTCGTCCACCCAAACTGGTAAATGCAATAAATCATCTTTAGTTTCTTGATTTAGAGGAAATCCCCATGCCTCATGATATGGTGCTAAGTTATAGCCGGTTTGAAGTGATAATTCAAGGACCCACCGATTAAATTCTTCATCATCGCCACTCGGTGAATCAGTCATAGTGTAATATTCTGTTAGGGCTGCAGTGATTGGTTCCCACCCAAATTCTTCCTTGATTTGTACAAATGTCTCAAGAGCGGTCCAAACGCTCCACGAAGAAATCTGAGCGCCATTTTGGAAATAGGTTTCAGTTCTGCTCTGACGACTACTATCGCTCATTGCACCATGACCTTGCCCCATGTCTAAGCCAACTAGGTCTTCCATCAGGCGAACCGAATAGAGATTGCAGGTAGTCTCGGTATTCCCAGGTAATGTTGATGCCATCCATTGATGGTTATGTCCTAATTCGTGGAACATTCCCCAGTCACCTTGACTCCACATTTGTGAAGAGTTTAGCACTCCTTGAGAAGAGGCGGTATGAGCCATGAATGGATAACCACTATGCATCCATCCGGCGCTGATTTGTACGTCGAAGGTGGCTCTCTCGACCCTTGGCCATGGGGTATATCCAGAGAGGTTATGTTCCATCGATAATGCTTGGTCCCAGAAATCCATGGTTAAATCAGGCGTGTCTAGTGTACGCAGGTCGGCAGATGGAACGCTGAGAATAAAGAACTCTGATTCAACTTCTGCCCACGGTGCTGGGTAATCTCTGATTGTACTATTCCACAAGTTTTGGTCGGTCTCTCCTTGAACCCAATATGGTGCTAATACTGCATTATCAATACTAACATTGAATGTCCCAAGTGTTGAACCTGCTGGGATGCGAATGTAGATGGTTCCGCCGAATGCACAACTAACCTGAATAGTTGTACTAGTTGCACTAAATGTTCGGTAAATGATAGGATGACGCGATAAAGTATCCTTACCCCAGAGGTTATCGGTATGGGCTCCGATTAGAACATCGACTCCCGTCCCTACGATATTGCTCGGGAATGACACGTTCAAAACTTCACCTGCTGCGGCATATAATCCAGTGCTCATTCTTCCTGCAGAACGTGCCCCTGAATAGCCAAAACCACTAGGTAAGCCGGCAAAGGTTCCGTTAATTTCTACTGTTCTGCTAACTCTACTTGCGTTGGCTGGCACATCTCCTGGAAAATCCTTGGTGCTTGGATGATAGGGGATTTGGTCTACCGGTAATAAATGGAGCAATCGGTCTTGAATTTTCAAATTCAAGCGCTCGATTGAGTCTGCATTTACTAAACTGAAAGTATTGGATGGTGAAATCATGATCCAGCCGGATTCATTGGTCATTTTACGAACTGGATCCCAAATGAAATCGAAGTCCAAAGGTAAGTTATCGACTGCTCGTTCTACTGTGGAGGCTGCAATTCCCTTTTCATAGACTGATAATCCCTGTCCAGCAAGGTGTGATTCTACTGAAATAAGAGCGGTATGCAATCTGAAGTTCGCAGAAGGTGGATTTACTGTCAAGTCAAGATTTACAGAACCTGAAGAGGATGAAACGAATAATCCAGTTGTATTCATTACTTTATTTCCTGGATAATTATGAGCAACATCGCTATTTGAATAGGACCAATACCAAGAATGGCCGCCAAAAATAGCACCTTTTCCATTCAAGATGAAAGATTCTAGATTGCTGTTTTCCGTGTTGGAATAACTATTCCAAAAGTCGCCAATAAAACAATCGAAGGAGGATAAAGCATCTGGCCAAGCATTGCTGATAACATTGTATCCTTCTACAGTCAATTCATCTTCAAAATGACTGTAATCAGATTGCACTCCTATTGTCTTGCTTGTTCCTCCACAGGCCCATTTTATTGCGTTAAGTGACATTGTAGTTTCATTGCCACCTCCTTGATTGGCAACGAATCCTTCATGTCCATAACCAACAACTCTACCTTTTCCAGAATGGCCTGCTGAGATAATTGGCCTATCATCCCAATCCAATCCAACAGGGAAGGTCCACCTTCCCACCGGAACGATAAGAGAAGGCCATGATGAGCCATAATCTAGAGTTCCAACTCCCTCTACCAAGTCCAACCAATCTGCATCTAGGTCGTGTACTGCTATGCTGATATTTACCTCAAGTGCGCCACCAGTATTGTTGGCCCAGAGGTGATAAGTTCTCCAAGCAGTTCGTTCGATTGGGGTGCCATTGATACTACCGTTATTCAGTAATTCTAACCCTAATGGTAAGGCTGGTTCAACCTCCCAAGAATCAATTTCTGGACCTTCATTATGGACTTCAATGATGATGCTTTCATTAGAAGCCAAAGTAATGATTGATGAATTATCCCAAGAAATGTTCATTGGTGTCATATCGGCAATTCTCAAACGGATTTCTGCAGAAGATGAGCCACCAGTATTATTGGCCCAAATTGTATGATTTGTCCATTCGTATAGAGTATCTGCTGAACCATAAATTCTGCCTTCATCAAAACTTAAACCAGTCGGCAATGAGGGTTCCATCGTCCAGTCAACCACTGCCCCCCCAGTATGTGTAGGTGAAATATCAATACTTTCTCTTAACCAAGCTAAATCAATTTCTTCTAATCCATATGAAAGATTTGCAACCGGCTCATCAATGATTATTATTTCAACTGAAGTTGAAGATGAACCACCGCTATTTGAAGCAGTGATTTGATGTATACTTGAAGCGACCAAAGTTGGCGAAGAACCTGAAATCCAGCCTGTTGAGTTATCGAATTCCATTCCAATTGGTAAATCTGGATTTATCTCCCAGTCTACAGGCTCTCCACCATCTATCCAAGGAGCCAATGGTCCAATACTTGTGTTGACAGTGAAAGTGTGGGGTGCAGCCGGATAAAACAAGCCAAATGGAGATTGGTCATCAACGCAAATGGTCAAAGTGCGATTTGTCCAACCACCGCTATTTGAAGCATTTATTGTATATGTTGAACAAGGGTCAACGCTTTGAGGCGTACCAGAAATGACGCCATCAGTTGAGATAATCAATCCCAAAGGCAAGCCATTTTCAAGACTCCAAGTTACTACATCTCCCCCGCCATCCAAGGTGGGATTCAATGGTAATATCGAAACTCCAACGACGAAGGAAAAGAAATGATTGGGATAATCCAAACCGGCAGGTGCCCTATCATGAACTTCAAGAATCAGTGTACTGCTATTCATTCCAGCAAGATTTGAGGCGACGATAACAAATTCTGAAACTTCAGGAATTTCAAGAATTGAACCACTAATTTCACCGCTATCGCGATTCAAGTGAATTCCTGTTGGTAGTTCAGGAACGACTGACCAAGCATCCGGTCCATCACCATCGAAAGATGGAATCCAGTGAATAGAATCTCCTAAAGAGATATTTGAATCGATGTTGTATTGAAGATTTGAGGGTGGCTGAAGCGGTCTACATCCTTCCTCTACTTCAACCTCTAAGGGGGTGCAGTCCTCATGAATAGGTGGTGATATTTCTTCAATAATACATTCACCATCAACTTTGGTTTCATCATCAGCACAGATGATAATTGTATCAGGTTGATTCATCTGTTGGGTATAGATGACTGCTCCACTGGCAGTCAACAACCCAACCAAAATAATAGCGGCAGTTGCAGTACCTTTGCTCTGTACCATCTACTCACCTAAGTCAGAACTCTCGGTTATCTCCAGTTCCACTGGCTCGATAATACGCCCTGCCCTCAAAGCCAAAGCTGTTAGTAAAACTAGTATTCCCAAAACTACCCAAGGCGTAAATGCCTCCAAGGAATTACTTTCTTCACTCTGAGTTGTTATGAGAGGTGGTTCTTCGATTGTAGTATTATTCAAGATGACACCAAGCATGGATATTTCATTTATTCTAACTTCGTAGACTGGACGACCTGCAGATGATGCGGGGTTCTGCAAGGATTCAAGGCCGGTTGGATCATCAGAAGTTGGTACCAAGGCGATAGCGCGTACATGCATCATGCCATCCCTAACAACCCCAAAAGTTGCGTATCCCTCATCGTTCTGTCGATTTTCAGGGTCTAGGTTGTGGGCTTCAGTTTCTGCGATATACCATTGAGAATCAGCGGAATCTGGGTCGGTATCTCGAGCCATGCCAATAGCGCCATCGACATGACTTAGATTGTCATTCAATTCTAAGGGAATTGTATTCCCAGTACCGCCACTTCCACAACTTAGGCTAGTAGCAGGATAGACTCCAGAAGTTTTGCAAGTTGGGTCGCCTGCTTGAGTAACGAAATCATCTATCACCCGATGGAAAAATGTACCATCATAGATGTGATTCTCTACATGAACAACCATATTGTTAACTGTAATAGGAGCCCATTCCTCAAATAATTCAATTATTATTGAACCATCTTTTTGGGATTGTAAATGCCCAGGTTGGTAGGTGACGTTGATGATAATAACTGGATCTCCCACTCTTGGCTCATCCATTGGTGAGCCCTCTAATTCTGGACCATCAGTCCAATCATCAGGGTCGACTGTCCGATTACGCCAGTCTTCGTCATCTGTTGAGGACTGAACTTGACCTTGCGCACTGGAGGCCGGAGCCCAAACTGCGAATAATAAGAGAAGTACGACTAACTTCGCGCCTCCCATGGTGTTGCTGGGCCGGCCCTCAGTAATCAAGGCAATTATTCACGGTTTTTCCGATTGCTTCATTATTTCAAGCCATCTGAAACATCCTAATGAGCGAATATCGCTCATTGCTCAACTGAATTGTTTACTTCGCACCCATGAGGTATAGTGGCACTGTAAATTCACCCCCCTTATCTTTGAAAAATTCCCCGTCCTTGAACCTGTTAATTGTGTCTATCAGAGTAACTGTGGAGTTATTGCGTAAGCGTCAGCCTGAAGGATGAGGGGGGCCTGCAAGTTCCATGTCCGAGCCGTTAATGGCAGAATTGGTAGAGGTCGCAGAGCCGACTTCTCGCTACCCATTGGACTTTGCTTTAGCCTCGACTTTTGCAATTTCAATCGTCTTCATCATCCTTGCATCTGCTTTTACAAGCCCTGCAACCTCAGACCTCAACAGCGGTGCTCCCCCTGCGGTGAATTGGTGGGAAGTTCCAATTCAAGACCGCTGGCAAATGGACTTAGTCAACAACTCATGGAGAAGTCAATTACCAATAGAGGATAAATTCAAAATCCTGCCAATGACCGAACATTATGTCGAAGTTGAATTGCCGCCTGAAGAGCAAGATGCAGGCTTCCCTGAACAAGCAAAAATGCACCTTTCACTTTGGCTTCCTGAAGTTCCAGATGGCGTCAAAGTACCTGTAATTTCAACAATTCATCCCTACTATGACTTTGGGGCACCTGGGGATAAATCCAACCCAAACACAATCCCTGACAGAGGAGTCGGAAAGTGGGTCTACGAGGAATTTGTACCACAAGGTTACGCTCTTGCCCAAGTCTCAACTTTTGGCACTGGAAAGTCAACTCATTGCCAAGATGTCAAAGGGCGTGGTGAACAAATCGGAATCGATGCAGCTGTGCGTTGGCTTGGTAAGCAGGATTGGTCTAATGGCAATGTAGCGGTCATGGGTAAATCATATGCTGGCACGACAAATTGGGAGGCCGCTCAATTCGACAATCCATATCTGAAAACTATCGTTCCAATCAGTGGCAGTATTGGGGTGCAACAGATGTTTTATCGAAATGGCTCAAGTGAAGCAAGAGCCCTTCTCTATGACGTCTTGTATGAAGGTGCAACAGTTGATGGTGATTCTAGCGACCTTCGAATGTGTAGTGATGACTTGATTGGACCAGCCAGCCCATTCACCACTTATACAGCAGCAGAATTAGGCGGAGATAGATGGAATGATTACTGGGCAGAAAGGTATCACCTCCCCGATGTCCTATCCAATTATCGAGGAAGTGTCTACATCGTTTGGGGGATGCAGGATTGGAATGTCGATGCCTATCATTTCTCTCCCACTTACCAGCTGTTGAGAGACCGCGGCATAAATGTTAGAGGTATTTTTGGTCAATGGGGGCATAATTATCCTGACCAAATCGTAGTGCATAGTGGCATTGGCAGTGGCTATGGTGCAGAGGCTTTTCCAAATATGACGAGAATGGATTGGGCTGTGGAATTATTCGGCTGGTTTGAGTATTATCTCAAAGATATCGGGGCAGAACCTGTCAGTTTAGTCCAGATGCAGCGAAATGATGGAGCATGGCATCTTGAAGAGACTTGGCCACCAAAAGATGTAGAATGGCTTGAGATGGGCTTGGACCAATTCCAAGCCACTGGAGGACAACGGGTTTCAACAACCAATAGCCTTACCTTCGAGAGCGAAGTTTTCGAAAATGAAACTCATATTTCCGGCCTTCCAACCTTGCACTTAGATGTACAAGCCCTTTGCAAAGGCGGCCAAATATTTGCCACCATGAAAGATGCAACTACCGGATTACGTCTCGGCCATGCGGTGATGGATTTACGCTACCGAGACGGCGGTTATGATGCCAAGATTACAGTCCCATTCCTCTCTTATACAATGAAAATGGAATTCAATCCAATGGATGTAGTAATACCTGCTGGACATAGCCTTGCCATCGAATTAACTGAGACCGGCGAAGATTATCTTCCTTCACCAGATTGTGCGGCTATTGGAATAAATGTTGAAACCACTTCATCCTCAGTTCTCAGTTTACCATTAATCGACAGGGCAGAGGAAGATGTTCGTTGGTTCAAAGTAATCGAACCTGCTGACCCTGCTAATGCGTCTTCATGATTAGGTGATTAGATGAAGGTCCTTGCTTTTGAGGATTCTTTTGACATTGAAGCATTATTGATTTCAGGTAATGTGGAGATGGAAAGAATTGAGTTTCTGCAAAAGTGGAATACTTCAGAATGGATAAATGACATTGATGAATTTAAACCCGATATATTATTGTTAGACCATTTTATTCCACCAACCAAGGGTCTTGAAGTCTTACAATTATTGAATGTAGAAGTACATCATCATCGCCTAAATAGGCCAACCACTATTATTGGTATTAGTTCTTCAAGCATGGCAAATCAGCGGATGTTACAGTTCGGTGCTGATTTGGGAATTATCAAAATGGAGTTGGCCTCATTGGACATCTGGAAAAGGCCAACCATAGGGTAAGTTATTTTCATCAACGAATAGAATATTTACTCCAACTCCACTACGATGAAAGGCGATTAACTCGATCCCATGAATCGAATGGCCTGTTGCCGCTTTCCCCAAAACGGGCCTCTTTTCTCTTGCCATCCTTTGCCTAAACCAACTCTGACCTTTCTCACCTTCTGGCCGTTTATTTCCTGCAACCATTCGCCTTTCCCCTTCGACTCCATCCACCCACGGGGCACCCCAAGCAGGCGAGAATTCAACTCCAAGTATGAGGTCAACTCCTTCTGTCCATTGCGCCGCAGCAGCATCAGGACCGGAGGGAATTGCCGGTGCATTTGGGTGAGTATGCAACCAATGCGTGAAACGGCCACCTCTTGGACCGCGTTCTGCTCCAAAAATCTCATCAGTCCATTCCTCAGGTAGGTGATGTACAGTCATCGAATTTCCACGGTTGACAACTTGAGCCTCGGAGATGGTATATCCTTGGCCAGCGAATAAATCATCTCTCGATTCTGGTCCAACGAATGCCTGTGATACTTCTTTTCTCACTTGGCGTTCTGAAGAAATATCGAGGCCAACTAAAATTTCATCAGGTAAAGCTTCCAAACACCATTGGATCAGATTTCCAAGCAGTTTTCCTGGCATCTGTAAAATCGCGGGATAGGCTTCTCGTGCATCATATGAGGCTTGATTATACTGCTTCATTGCAGATTCTAACCACTCTTCTACCACCTCTTCCAGCCCCTCTCTGTAGCGACCAAGCCGGCAGCATACTCATAAGTGGTTGACCATCACTTAGTTACCCGAAGGGGGAGTATTGATGGCCAAGAAGAAGGGCTTCGGCAAATTCATGGGTGCCTTAACGGGCTCGCCCTATGAGAAACTCCTCAAGCAAATTGAGAAGGGAGCAAAAGAGTTTGACGGCGATGACCGTTCAATGTCTCGATTGGTCAAAAAAATGGTTAGAGAGATTCAGCAAACCTATTCTGATGAGAACATTGATGACGAAGAACATGACTTGTTAATGGAAGAATTGGAAGATATTGACCCTGAAGAAAGAGAACTTCCCAAGGTTGGCGGGGATGATGATGACTTCTTCGATAACGATATGCCAGATGCTCCAAAGTTAACATCCAAAGCCATTGATTTAGATGATTTATTGTCTTCCAAAGGTGATTCATTCACCAGCAGTTACGGCAGGGATGAATTTGAGGAATTCCGCCAAAAAATGTCTCAAGATTTCTATGCTGAATCAGATGAGGCTGTCGCTGCTGGAGATCATCAAAAAGAGATACGTACTGTTCACCGAACTTTTGGCGATGACGATGAAGACTTAGCTGCAGTAAAGAGATTAATTTCTGAAGAAAGCGGTTTGAAAACCGACGATATGCAACGTCAAGAAGATGAAGAAGCGGCTGCGGCTGCTCAAGCATTGGCTGACAATGCCTACAGCGTTGATGAAGATGGTACAGAATGGTGGCAGGATGATGATGGCTACTGGTGGTTTAGACCAGAAGGCGAAAACGATTGGCTTCCTTATGACGAATGAGCCCATCCTCGTAAATTGTAATATTCTGAAAGACAAGCAGATTCATCTGCATCATCAACAAATGACACCATACCCGCAGCAGGACCATCTGGTAATGCATCTCTCCTGAGACGGTATGACAGCAAATCCTGTTGCCTTGCTTCTACACCAATTTTCAACCAATGTTCAACATTCCATTGACGGGCAGCATTCCATTGCTTGTTTGCCCGAAGGTGCAAATCTTCGATACTTGCATTGTCCCCTGTTATTCCATTAAAGGCGTTGACCAGAATGTCATCAGGTGTTGCACCACTTGCAAAAGCACAAAGAATCATCGAATCTCGAATGACGCTTTCATTCTGACTATAAATTAATTCAGGCATCAAATCAAGAGCTGATGAATTAGGAATTCCAGTTGGATTTTTGTAGCCTGCGCGCATATGATTCGCCCCCACATTACAGGTCATATATGCCATGGCATTACCGCGTTTTCCTCTTGGATCCCAAGCCGGTAAATCTAGGCCTTTACAGTGAGCTGTCAATCTGGTTGCACGGTGTCCCGTTTCTTGTTCTACCCATCTTGAACATGCAACTGCACCACCTGCAAGTATGGTGAACATACCGCTTGGATTTGCCAATCTTTCCAATGCTAAGGGAGGAAGTCTTGGATTACCAAATTCCCATGCAACCAATTCTCCTTCAAGGCTTATGAAAGCGGGAACTCCATTTATTTCCCCTTCGGCCCATCCTTCAGGGAACCACCCTCGTTGTGCTAATTCACAAACTAATGAGATTAGTGCTCCCGACGAAATCGTATCTACTCCAAATTGATTGCAGGCATCATTGCCGTCCATCACATCTAGAGATGAATCAATACCAAGATTTGAGCCTAACATAGCCAAAGTTTCGTACTCTGGTCTTTCGGTTCTTAGAATATGTAGTGGCTTTCCTTTAGATGGGCGGTGACTGGCTTCGCAGGCTATTGGGCAGGGGCGGCAACAACCGGATTGTTTGGCTTCAGGCATGGAATTATGCCAATATTCTCCAGATAGTTTTACCGTATCTAGTTGCTTAACTTTCTGCCCATTTTGAAAAATAGCACCCGTTGCTGAAGTATAATTGATGGTTGGCATTCTTGCCATTTGAGCAGCATATATCGGGCCTCTACTTGTACCGAAACGATAGAATGGGTCGCCAACTCGACGACTTTCTCCCATCTTTTGTCGCTGCTTTTTGACTGCTCCAAGATATTGAGTATCATCAGCAACACGGGATGTTCCCGTGTTGGAGACTGAAATCGCTTTCAAATTCTTAGCACCAAATGATGCACCTGTTCCCCCGCGACCTGCGGCACGACGACCTGCTGTTATTGGACTGGCAATACGAACTAATGATTCCCCAGCAGGTCCTATCGAAAATACATTATCAGCATCGATTGCTTTCTCACACTGCCAAGTCGTCATGCCTCGCATTGGTTCTGCGTCCTGCAGTGAGACCTGCATGTCTTCAATTTGCAATCTTACCATCGAATCGCTGCGACCATGAATGAACAAACCATCCCAACCAGCAAGTCGCAGGTCATGACCAAAATCACCACCGATGTAGGTGTCGATGAAGATATTCGTTAACGGCGAGCGAGTGCAGACAACAGCCCGTCCTGATGAGCCTACTTTACTACCCTGAAATGGACCAGTCATCAACAAAAGTGGTGTTGAGGGATGCATCGATGGGTCTGCATCGCCGGTAATTGGATGTAGCAAATCATAGGCTTCGTCATCGGTAGTATCTCGTGTTGTCAACAAATGGGTAGCAAGACCCTTGCCACCCATATTGTTCAGTAAAGTCTGCTTATCGAGTTGAATTTCCTTCAAACTACCACTCGATAAGCAGACATCGAGGTAGCGCCCGGGGTATCCATCAAAGCGCCACATGGAATGGCCAAGCCAAGCCTAACACATCATCCTTCGCAAGTGGAACCCGACCATTCAACAGCCGTCATATCTGCATGAAAATCAGTCATCCTGCGCAAATTCTCACCCATATCACCCTTTCCAAGACGCGACTGACTATGCAAAGTCAACTCCACTTGATTCCCATTACATTCCAGCGAAATAAAAACATCATCAGCAAAAAACCAAAATTCTGTATGATCTACACCGTGAATCACAATCGTCTCCTCCCCTTCAGAAGAAATAACTGAAGCAAAAAACCGCTCATTAAACCAACTTTCTACAATTTTCTGAGCCTCGTCTAAAGTTTCATTGAACTTTAGAGGGACCAAGTCTCCAGCAGCATATGATGTCTCATCGTGAGCAAGTCGAAAACAATTCATGCTATCCTCATCACATTCAGTGGGCATAGACAAAGTCGCACTCATCGAATTCATCAACTGAATTAGTAAAATAAGAACAATCCACCCTGCCATAATAGCAGTGGGCCATTTCAGATAAGGAGATGATGATTTCCATTTTGCTAACATGGAGTCTCCCGACATTCCATCACCCTCTCTGGAGTTTTCCATCTACCATTTCATAGATGATTGGTTGGCCTGTTGGCACTTCCAATAAAAGGACCTCTTTCCTCGATAAATCATCTAAATGCATGATAATACTGCGAAGGCTATTGCCATGGGCAGTAATAAAAATACAATTTCCTTCATTTAAACTTGGTATGATGATTTCCTGAATATATGGGATTGTACGGGCTGCAGTCAACTCCAAACTCTCTCCTTCAGGAGGCGGAGTATCGTAGGAGCGGCGCCAAATATGGATTTGCTCATCTCCCCATTTTGCTCGGGTCTTCTCATGGTTTAAGCCTTGCAGGTTACCATACATGCGTTCATTTAATTTCCACGAAACATAGACCGGTATAACCTCTTTAGCATCATCGCCGCGTATTTGTGCCCAGTCATTCATTTTCTGTTGGTTTTCATTGCCACCTGCTGAATCATATTGGAAAACGGGTGTAGCAGCACTTGAATGCTGCGCCATGACTATCATCGCAGTCATTTGAGCACGAATCAAGGTTGAGGTATGGATTTCATCAATTTGCATTTCACTGATTTCAGTACCACTTGAAATCGCCTCTTCAATTCCTTTTTTTGAAAGTGGAACATCGACCCATCCAGTGAACAATTTAGCGGCATTCCACATCGATTGGCCGTGGCGCATTAGAATGAGGTGTACCATATCTCTCATCCCTGCGGCAATGACAAAGGCACATCAACTTGCTCATCTAAACTTATGTCGCAATAGTTGGAATTAATGTCAAAATCAACAATGGACCTGCAGACATGGCAATGTCCCTCAATAAAATCATAATCAAGCTTT
Source organism: Deltaproteobacteria bacterium (assembly GCA_028344335.1). Lineage (GTDB taxonomy): Archaea > Thermoplasmatota > Poseidoniia > Poseidoniales > Poseidoniaceae > UBA226. The sequence continues at coordinate 25,070 of JAOMAZ010000007.1, forward strand.
GATTATACTCTGCAACAGCGGTTTCAAATTTACTCTCAATCGTTGAATCCACCTTATCTACCAAAGCAGTTGCTCCACGACGCACAGCCTCTGTCGCAATACCAGCAACTGCTCCAATTATCCCTTTATTGACTATTTTTCCAGCCGCTTCTCCTTCTTTTGCAGCATCGGTGAATGGTTTCACTTCCTCATCAGGACCACGTCCGAACTTCATCAAACCCTTTCTCAATCCAAGAGCGAAACTAGCTCGCTTCTGTAACTTTTCAATGTCCTTTTCAAGAACACCATTCAACATATTTCGAACCCTGAAAACCCTGAGCAAGTCGAAATATACCCACATTAAGAATGCTGCCAACAGCAAAGCCATGCCAGTAGTATTGACATCAGACCAATTCTGCCACCCTAATGGGTCAACCATCAAGCGTATGAGAATGGCTAGCAGAGGTGGTAGGCAGAATGCCAGCACTTCATTGAATAATAAAAGTCCAACTCCCCTAACGGGTAAATCCTTGATCTGTTTAATCGCCCAACCACTATGTGGGGCAAAAACCTTGATTACTTTAGTTAGTGGTCTGCTTACCAATATGACCCTGAAAATAAATGGTAAAAACGCAATGTACCAAACATATGCCTGCCAAGGACTGACGGGCGGGAAGTCGGGTAGAATCAGTTCCATGAAACACTCGAGGAGCGGTATTGCTCATAGGTTTTCACTGTAGTTCAGGGTCGTCGATGAATGATGCCTCGACGTCATAGATATGGCCAACCCATGGCCCTGGAGCGGCCCGCTCGAGGCGAGCCCGCTTATCATCGACGATTGAAATCACCAAGCCTCCTAGAAGGAAGCCGATGGTGAATGGTAATATCGCCTTGCCAATCATCATGTAATTCACTCATCCTTTGGGATTATTGCAGAACGAATTCCATTTGAAATACCAGAATCTATCCTCTTTGCCATCGAATTACCAAATTTATATCCTGCTCCGAAGGCCATTCCCCAAAGAGCACTATCCAACATCCCCCGTGATAATTTCTTGACTCCTCCCTTGAAATTATTCAACATCTTCACTCACCACCCTCTATTTTTATTTCACCATCATCATGAACATCTATTTCGTAAATACGGTCTAGTACATTTGTAAATTTCTTTACTCCATACAAAAGCGTTCCAATACCTGCTCCAATTACAAAAGTGGGCCAAATAATATCATTGTACTTTCCTTTCATCCAACTAATTGCTTGCATTTTTCATTCCTCCTTATTTTCTTCATCTTCTTCTTTGCCCAACCCAATCGCCTTGGAGACACCACCAGCTACCGAACCCGCCACATTACCAACGGTCTCGACACCTACTTTGGTGACTTCTCCTGCGGCATCGATCACCGCAGTTATTGCTCTTCCAGAACCAACTGCCAAATGGACAACAGTCTCTTCACCAGCGTTAACCAGTTCTTTGACAGCGGCTGTGAAATCATCAATCAGTGAACCAAGACCCTTGGCCACCTTGTCAACTGATTCTTTGCCGGACATGATTATCGCATGGGGCTAGAGCATATTAGGAGATGATGTTGTTTTTACCGGTTTTAAACACCCGCTATAATTTAATCTGAAGGTAAGTAGAAAAAATGCTCAGGATAGTACCCCATATCAATTCCTAACTGTATAAATCTCCCAATATCACCGCGCAATAATTTGCCAGTTTCTGTAATATCATAATGCACTATTTGATGACCGCCACGCCCCTTTTCCCCACTACTTATAGGCTCTAAGTACTCCTTTTGCACTAAAGAATCCAAATGTATTTTCAATTCTTTACGCTCAACACCAACAGCTCTTTCTATGCGCATCATTCGTCTTGTAGATGATTCTGCTTTCTGTTTTCTACTGAGATATAGAAGAATTCGATAAAGGGTGGTCGACAGATCTCGACGCTTTCGTAGTTTCTCCATTATTGGGGGAGAATAGACCGCATACTTTAGGAATTTGGTCAATCAAAGATATCATCACCTGTAACCACTTGGCGAATTCATGCCCTTCTGTGAGGACCTTAGCCCTTGGTTGAGTTGGAATGTTGACCGCGACTGGATAGATGAGAATGTTAAGTGGCGAGATTTTGGAACTGGAGTTCGACTTGGCAAGTTGGCCAAAGAAGGCAATACCAGCCTAGTTCTCTACGATGTAGTTTCAGATGTTGATATCGAGGCCTTCATGCCACATAGTCATCCTGGTGGAGAAACCTATCTTGTTCTCGAAGGGGAAGTCTATGATGAGGATGGAACATATCCGCCTGGCTCGATAGTTTGGATGGATCCTGGCTCTACTCATACTCCAAAAACCAAAGGTCAGACCTTGATTTTGGTTTTATGGCCAGATGGCGTTAAGGCAGCCTGAGCATTTCTTCTGGGATTCTATTCTTCATTAGACGTTTCCAAATTGGTGGTATTACACAAGGCCAAAAACAGGCATAATAACCACTTGGCAAAGTTGGTGATCCTTCGATTGGTTGTAATTTCCAAAACGGTAAACTAGCCTTCATATGGTGTGAAGGATGCCTCGTCAACTCCATCAGTGTCCATCGGCTCCACCTCGCTTCTGTCTGCCAAGAATGCATGTGAGTTTGTCTTTCTCCTTCACTTCTCCTCAAACCATAATGACGGAGGTAATTAACATATTCAAGCATTATAATTGAGACCGCACTGAAACCTATCCAAACGAACACCAACCACCAATTTAGTAATAATCCCATGCTAATGATTGCTACAATTTGAAGAAATAATCCGCGCAATGCTCGGTTTTGTCTAACTCCCAAGTCTGTCTTTACTGCAGACATAAATTGCCAAGGAACTGTCATCAGAAAATGCAAGTATAATCCCCTACTGGCTGGAGCGCTTGCTGCATCAGTTGGGGTTGCGACATCCTTGTGATGATTATGATTATGTTCGATAGTAAAATGCGTGTAGTTACAAAGGAATAGAGTTATTCTTCCTAATTTCCATTTGAATGTGCCTAGTTTTCTATGTCCTAATTCATGAGCTGATATAATTCCTGATGCTCCACCAACAATTCCCGTTGAAAAGGTTGCCAGAAAAATTTGCCATGTAGGTCCATCTATCGCTGCTCTCCACAATAATGCAATCAAGACCAAGGGAATAAATAAAGCATGTATAACAAGAATTGCTTCCATTACCCTCCCCGATTCGGGGGCAGGTTTTGGCTCATCATCTTCACCAAAAAGATAATCCAGTATTGGCCCTAAAATAAGAAATAATACAAGGCCTAGACCCATCCACCAAGTTCCCACATAAAGTGTAATCAACACTGAAATTGGAATGACAAAACCGAGCAGATACTTTGACCAATGCTCGGACTTCATGCTGGCCTGTAAGGGTTCAAGTCTTTAGGCGTCGCCTACTTAGAGATAGGAAAATATCCTTTAAAGAACGCTTAGCAAAAATTCCGTTTCGATATTTTTGAGATTCCAATACCTCAACTATGTAAGTATCGAGATAGTCATCCATTAAAATCTCCTCCTGTTGAGATTTACTTTATCTCTAAACCTACTGCTGCTAATATTTCCTCTACACAAAGTAATGCCCTCCATCCAGAATCCTTTCACCTTGTTAATCATGCTTTTTTCAGTCGCTTCTTGTTCTTGCATCTAAACACCTAAGCCGCTACGCTCGTTATCCATTGTGCGTCTGGTCCTATATGTAAGAAGGAGTGAAAACACACACACTCAGATGTTTTAATTGCATTAAGTGTTTTTGAATACACCTAACTAGTCACGATTGGAAGGAAGGCGTTTGCGGCCTTTTCTGCGGCGTTTGCGACATCATCAAGTCTTTGTAATACACGATACATATGCATTGCACCGAGTGGATCATCATCACCTTCTGAGAATACGAATGCGGCTGCTTCTCGCTCTGCTTCATCAGCTTCATGTTCTAACTCATTGACTACCTTGATCATCTCCATCAAAGTTTGTTGCTCTTTCTTTGAGAAAGCAGAGTATGCTAAGTCTTTGAGAATTTCAACTGTGTCTTCGTATACCTTGACGGTTTCTGCGACCTTTTCAGCATGGATTTGAACCAGTTCTCTGGCCCTATCATTATCATAAAGAGGCCGGAATGAAAGTTGTTCAGCAACATTTTGAGCATAGTCTGCAATTCTATCTTGTCGGGAAATCATGTGTAAGAAAGTCTCCTTACTGAATGCCATACGCACACCTGCCATCGATTCACGGGTCTTTGTCTTCAATTTGTCCGCCTTCAATTCAGCATCTTGCGTAGCTTTGATTTCCTTTGATGGGTCTTCTCCCTTTACTGCCATAGAGACTGCTGCCAGCATGTGGTTGACTGTTTCCTCAACTGCTGCTGCGTGTTCGTGGAAGAGGTCAAGGATGCTTCCACCTTCTCCATCCTCTCCAACAGGAGTCTCATCCTGCACTATTGGTACTGGTTCTACTGCTGGCTCATCACGACGCATCACGTAAATGACGCCAACTGCTGAGAGTATCAGAACGATAACAACGTTAACTCCTGAACCTGCGAAGAGGACGTATAGAATAACTGCACCAATTCCCGCGAAAGGAAGGCTGACAACCCAACTTCCAGCAATTTTTGCAAAGACCTTGAAATCAACAGCTGAAGCACCTCCAGCTAAACCGACTCCTACGACTGCGCCAACAAGAGTATGAGTAGTTGAGATTGGTACAGCCAAGAATGGCATCGAGAAAATGAGAACTGTTGTTGCTGCACCGAATTCCGCTGCGAATCCACGTGAAGGAGTGATATGGGTGATTTTCTTTCCAATGGTATCCATTACTTTGTAGCCCCAAGTTGCTACACCAATAGTGATTCCAATACCACCCAAAAGCAGCAAACCTAGTGGAACCTCGACACCATCTTTAGACAATGTACCATCTGCTGAAGTTGAGATATCCCAAATAGCAGCCATTGGCCCTATTGCGTTAGCAACATCGTTTGCACCGTGTGCAAAAGCAACATAACAAGCAGTAATGATTTGTAGCCAGATGAAGACTCTCTCCATTCCCGCATAGCCTTTTTCTTTGAATTCATATTTACGCAAAGCAGCAGCCATAACAAGACTGGCTAAGGTACCAATTGCTATTGCAACGAGTATACTATTGAGTGGAATCCAGGCTGAATCTGAAAGAGGGTTGAAGGAACCATTTTCTTTTTCAGGTAGCCACTTTGAAGAATCGATTATTCCTTTGGAATCTAAATTCTTAAAGAAACCTTTCAGTGCTTTGAACTGAAGTGCAAGACCTAGAACTGCAAAGGTTGGGAAAGCAAGCAAAGGCGCTAGGGTGCGAGTTCTTTGAAGTGGTTCTTCATGCTCCATAATCAATTTCTTGATAGCATAGAATGTAAGGAAAGCAAGAAAACCACCAAGCATTGGTGAAATTACCCAGCTAAGAACTATTTCAGAAACTTTACCCCAGTTAACAGATGATGGCTGAATAAATAATCCAACACCAATTACGCCTCCAACAATACTGTGAGTCGTTGAAACTGGAAGGCCCATCTTAGTTGCTAAAGTTAACCAAATAGCTGCTGCTAATAATGCAGCCATGAACCCATACATCAATTTCTGACTCAAGTCCCTGCTGAAATCATCGCCACCAAAATCCAATACGCCCTTGCGTATGGTATCGGTAACGTGGCTACCAAAGAAAACTGCGCCAAGGAATTCAAAGATAGCGGCAACAAGAATTGCGCGCTTCAATGTTAGAGCCCCAGAACCAACACTGGTGCCCATAGCATTAGCAACATCATTCGCTCCGATATTCCATGCCATATAGGCAGCAATAACCATGGCTGCGATGAGGACCAGTTCCCACATGTTTCGCGGCTACAGTAATTAGTATATGATTATACGGGGGATGAATTATATGATTATACGGGAATGAATTATATGATTATACGGGAATGAATTATATGATTATACGGGGGATGAATTATATATTTTTACTCAAATTTAATCTAATTCTTGTTAATTATTGAATCGGCGCATTGAAAACCAAATCTAAAATCCACAATCTATCCCGAGCCAGCCCCCCTGAGGAATCTGGGCTCAAGGACGTGAAAACATGGGAATGGATCCATTATTGAAAGCAACTTTGCAGAAACAACGTTACCACATCGTCGGCGAACACGGCGGAGTCAAAACTTGCCATTGGACCAAGGAAAGCCTACTTCGTGATAGACAATGTTACAAAGGTAAATTCTACGGTATCGCAAGCCATAGTTGCTTACAAATGAGTCCTGTTGTCGACCAATGCAACCTTGCCTGCACATATTGTTGGCGCGAACCACACATGGATAGCCTCGAGTTGGCAGACCAAGACCCATTGGATATGCTCTACGAAAGCGTGAGGGCACAAAGAAGGTTACTTACTGGGTATGGCGGTAATGACAAAGTCAACCCAGCTAAATTCCAAGAAGCCCAGAATCCAATGCATGTTGCTATTTCGTTAAATGGAGAGCCAACTCTTTACAGCAGATTAGGAGAATATATCGAATTATGCCATAAGCATGGCATGACAACAATGCTGGTGACAAATGGAACCTTACCCAAAGCAATTGAGAATCTCGACACCTTGCCTACTCAACTCTACGTCAGTGTCGATGCTCCCAACAAACAAGTCTTCGACAAGATTTGCAAACCAAAGTGGGGCGCAGCAGCCTGGGAAAAGGTTGAGCAGACAATTGACTTACTACCAAGCCTCGATACCAGAATTGTTTGTCGCCATACTTTAGTCAAAGGTGAGAACATGGCAAAAGAGCATATCGCTCAATATGCCTCAATCGATAATCGTGCTGACCCTGATTTCATTGAATGCAAGGGTTATGTCTTTGTTGGACATAGTCGAGAAGTGATGACCATTGAGAATATGCCAAGACATGAAGAAATAATGGAATTCGCGGGCACCCTTGCGCCTATGGTCGACCGGAAAGTGTTAGATGATTCACCTCCAAGTCGGGTTGCTTTGGTTGGAAGAGAAATAATTCCTATACCAATTCCTGAGCAAACAATGTTTTTCCCTGAAAACTTGGGGATTGCTAAGCCAATCAAACATCTGCCGATGGCATAATGCGACAGTTTTGTTTGGTATTGTATACGACAACTTGGTATGCTAACATCTCTTCCTCATATACTAGCGAGCGGAAGTTGGACTTTGATGGCAACCGGAATTGGAAACCTAATAATGGCGCTGATACTGGCGCTTGGAGGCTCAGCAGGAGTCGTCGCAATTGACGATGCAATGCCAGAGGATAAGCCCAGTATCGAAGAAAGACTGACCGTAAAAAGTGAGAAGCTAGAAGTGAAACTTGATCTCATTGATGCTTGTCGAGATTGGTACAACTGCACTGTAGATAATGCAACTCTCGATGATTATGAAGCACATATTAGCGAGAAATTAGTGCGAATCAATTCTTGCCTGGCTGATTATGTGAACTGCACCCTTGATGATTTGAAGAAAGAACATGATGCTGACAAAGCAAACATGACTTTTGAAGAGAAGATCGAAAACAGAACTTCACGCACCGCAGATAACCTACAGATGGTAGAAGCCTGCCGAAACGTCGATGATTGTGATATCGACGAGGAAACTTTGGATCGCATCGAGGAGAAACTCGAGAAGAGGTCTGACAAACTTGAGCGTTGTTCGCAAGACCTCGATAAGTGTGAAGAGAAGCACAAGGAAAGAAAGCACAAGCGCATGAATAAAGTGAAGCATAAAGTTCGCAAGCACATGGATAAACAAGAGACCGTTTAATGCCATAAGTCGTTTCGGATAAATCATGGTCCGTGATGTTCTCCTCGCTCGAGGCGGTGCTTCTGGCGCTGCCTCGGGCTTGGGACGTGCTCATCATGACCTCGTTAAAGCACTAGATTCGGATAAAATCGAAGGTTATGCAGTAGGCGGGGTCATCGAGCATGAATTGGGTGGAAATCCAGCAACACGTATCAATCGACGTTGGCGCAGTCATCCAAAGCGTGTTCGGAACTCCTTGCCGATGATGGACCTATTGCATATCACTGATCAGGAACAAGCTCACCTTATTCCTGAAAACTGTCCAATCCCTGTTTCAGTAACTGTCCACGACCTCTTTCATCTCTTTCCTAGAGTTGCTGAGGGGGTTGAAGTCGGAGAACAAAAACCTGGAAAAGTCAGAATGAAGGACCTCGAAAAGTTGCGTGCAGGCTTAGCAAGATCTGATCTTTTAATTTGCGATTCTAATACCACTTTGATGGAAGTAAAGGAACACTTTCCCGATGTCAACAGTGTTTGCGTTCCCCTCGGGTTAGCTCTTGAAGAGAGAAGCCCCGAAAGTAATCCACTTTCAAAACCAACTTGGTTGGAGGATGAAGGAAAACATCTGTTATTGGTAGGTTCAGAAGAGCCTCGCAAGCGTCTTGATTTCGCAATTCGTGCATGTAGGGGGCTCTCTGGAGTTATTCTACACAAGATTGGTGCAGAATCAAATTCTGATGCTGAGAAGCAACTGAAGGCGCTGGCTGCTGCCCATGGTGTTGACCTGCGTTGGCAGGGGCGAGTATCGGAAGGTGAATTACAGGCCGCTTGGCAACATGCTGATGGCTTGTTATTCCCCAGCATTGCCGAAGGGTTTGGTTATCCGCCATTGGAAGCGATGGCAGGTGGATGTAGGGTATTGGTGGCTGATGTTGGTTCTGCAAATGAGATTCCATTAACTGCTTCTTTGCTTCCTGTGGATAATGTGATGGCTTGGAATCGGGCAATCAAAGAATTACCAACTGGGCGTTGTCCAGAATCCCTGAAAAGGGCTGAGGAATTTTCATCGCAAAAGTTTGCTCAAAATATGGCAAAAGCATTTGATAGTTTATTTTGACTATTCAGGTGGCTTTGGTGGCGCATAGCCGCGTTCTTTGGCTTCAGCCACCAATGCAACGTCTGAATCGACCATCATTTTGACTAATCCTGTGAAGGTTGTGCCAGGTTTCCAATCCAAAACAGCTTCTGCCTTGTCATATTTACCGATTAGTAATTCAACCTCTGCCGGTCTGAAGAATCTTGGATTGGTAACTACTCTCGTAATTCCATTCTGGTCCTTAGCAATGCGGTCTACTCCTTCTCCATGCCATGATAATGTCATCCCAACATGTGAGAATGCAAGGTCGATGAATTCCTTGACTGAGTGGGTTTCGCCTGTTGCGACGACGAAATCATCTGGCTTTTCTTGTTGTAACATTCGCCATTGCATTTCGACATAATCTGCTGCATAGCCCCAGTCGCGCTTGGCATCCACATTTCCAATCGACATTGTTTCATCAAAGCCAGCGGCGATTCTTGCTGCCATCATGGTTATTTTTCTGGTAACGAATTCCAATCCTCTTCTTGGACTTTCGTGATTAAAGAGGATTCCAGTGCAGGCAAAGAGATCATATGATTCACGGTAATTTCTGGTTATCTCGAATGCAAAAACTTTGGCGCAACCATAAGGAGAGCGTGGGTGAAAGGGAGTATCTTCGGTTTGTGGAATTTCTTTAACCTCGCCGAATTGTTCTGAAGAGCCTGCTTGGTAGTAACGGCATTCTGGTTTATTTCTCTTAATTGCCTCAAGACAGCGTAGAGCGCCCATACCCGTAACATCTGCAGTCATTAATGGAGAACGCCATGATTCTGGGACGAAGGATTGGGCTGCTAAATTGTAAAACTCATCAGGCATAACTTCCTTGACCGCGTTATCGAGGCTGGCTTGATCTGTCATATCGCCATTGATTAGATGGAAGTTGGGGTTTTCACTTAGATGGTTGATTAAGGAACGACCAAGAGTTGGCTGGCTAGTTCTCCTTACCAATCCATACACGGCATAGCCTTTGGAAAGAAGAAGTTCTGATAGATAGGAGCCATCCTGTCCTGTCACTCCGGTGATAAGTGCTACTTTTCCTCCGGACATGGCATCGCCACCTCCTCCTTCCTTTTCAATGGAATGATACACCTGCCCACGCAGATTCCATAGGTGGAAGACAATTCTCGACGCCACATGGGAGGGGCTGAGCGACTGAAATTGCTTGTTGTTCGAGGCTCTTTTGATTCGCTTGGTGGAGCCGAACGAGAGTTGCTAACGGTTCTGCGAGAATGGTCAAAACGTTGGGATATCACTTTAGCAACCTTGCAATTTCCGCCCTCTGCTCAAAAATTAGCAGAAGGTTTGGATATCAAAATTATTTCTCCAGAAAGTGAATATGTTGCACCGAGCGGGGCAATTTCTGAAATTCTTGGCAAGGAATCCAAAGCTGCTAGAAAAGCCTGGGCGGGAATTAGTGGATTGCGTCAAGCCATCGCTAGCGCCGATGTGGCTCACCTCTCTGTCTGTCGCGGAACCTTAGAAATTCTTCCCTTACTACCTGAAAGTCTCGGTATTCACTACCATTGTCTCGAACCTCCTCGATGGCTGCATGAAGATGTATTGCACCGGAATTTGGATGGTTCTTTGAAGCGGCCGGCATGGATTACAAATTTTCTTTTTCGAAAACAGAAAAAGACAGATATCGCCTTGGTGAAATCATTTTTGAAAAGAAAAGGTGCGGCGATTAGTGGAAACTCACATTGGGTTCAATCTCAGTTATCTAAATTCTATTCTATTGCGCATGACCCTTCATTGGAGAATGGCCAACCTGCACCACGTAAGGATGGCTTATGTGCTGGCGCTTCAGTCTTGATGCATGTTGTTGATATCTCAGACTGGCCATCGAAAGCATTTGATGAGGATGTTGAAACCCCTGAAGTAAATGGAAAGTATGTCATCACCGTTGGCCGTATATCTCACGTCAAAGGTACATGGGAAACTTTGCACAGCCTTGCTGGCACTGGACTATCTTTGGTTCAAGTCGGTGGCGGTTCTGAAGCGGATAAAATGCTGTTGAATAAAGAGGCAAAGAGGCTAGGGGTTGGTCTTGTCTGCATGCCTCGACTTGAACAAAATCAACTTCGCAAGTTGGTTCGAGGTGCAATTGCCATGGTCTCTCATGCCTATGGCGAGCCATTCGGTTTGACTCCTATCGAGGCGATGGCGATTGGCATCCCTGCACTATTTGTTGATGAAGGTGGTTTTCATTATACAATGAAAGATGTTGATTCTGGGATGCTGATAGAGCGTGATGGAGATTGGAAGGCAGCATACGAGGCCGCTCAAGATGATGATAACCGAAGCAATTGGGCAGCGGCTGGAAGGCCTCATGTGGAAGGTAAATTCACTTTGGAAGTTCAGGCTGATGCGCTTGAAAAATTATTAGAAGATTGTCGGTTATGGTCAAAAACCTGAACCCCTCCTGCCCTTTTATGGACGAGCGGCTATCGCAGATGGCCAATAACATGGAAAGAAGTAGAATCCTTTCAATCGCTGCAGAAGTTAAAACGATGATTGCTGATGGCCAGCAAGTAGCACCCTATACAGTAGGGGATTTTTCCCCTGCACATTTCGAAGTTCCGCCTCGTTTCATTGAATTGATGCATGAAGCCCTTGATGATGGACAGACCAATTATCCACCCGCAGCAGGATTGCCTGAACTTCGTTCTGCCTTGGCAGATTGGATGAAACATCGCTTTGATTTGGATGTTAGTGCAAATGGAATAATCGTTGGCTCAGGTGCTCGACCAGTATTATACGCAGCATTCCGTTTATTCTTGGAAGCTGGAGATGGTCTAGCACATGGGGTTCCTGCGTGGAATAACCACTACTATGTTCACCTCAATGATGCGGTTGACATCCCCCTTGTCGGCACTGTTGAATCTCGTTTCTTGCCCACTGCCGCTCAATTGAAAGAGAGGATTACAGAAACGAAAGTTTTAGTCTTAAATTCTCCACTGAACCCCACCGGTACGTGCTTCACTTCTGAAGAGCTTGGAGCCATTTGTGATGTTATCTTGGAAGAGAATGCTAGAAGAAATGGAAAACCTGTCATGTTGATTTATGACCAAGTCTATTCTACCATGACCGCCCCCGGAATCGAGCATGTACATCCAGTGCAAGTTAGGCCTGAGATGTTCGAATATACCGTTACTCTCGATGCCGTTTCAAAATCCTTGACTGGCACTGGCCTGCGCCTTGGATGGATGGCTATACCACCTTCTATTGGAGCCCCTGTTATTGCTTTAATCGGACATATGGGAGCCTGGCCTGCACGTCCAATTCAAAAAGCGGCGGCGGGGGTTTACTCTGATTTTGAATTACTTGAAAATTACTTTGATGGACTCGATGAAAAAATTGCAGCCCGTATGGAAATCTTGAAAACTAAACTTTCAAAGATGCATCCAATGATCGAAATCATCCAACCTCAAGGTGGAATTTATCTAACCGTTCGCTTCAACTTATTCGAGAAAATCGGAGCCACAAGCAATGAAGAGATTCGCCAATGGCTGCTCAATGAAGCAGGAGTCGCAGTTGTACCATTCCAAGCCTTTGGCCTAGAAGATGAAAGCGGCTGGTTCCGTATCTCGGTTGGCGCTGTTGGACTGGATGATGTCCATGCTTCGATGAACCGCCTTGAAGCGGCTCTCAATTGCTGAGTTTTGGCCTGCTGGACCCGCACTCCGGACACTCTAATTCCTCGTCACTTTGGTAGAGGAATTTACAAGCCGGGCAAGTTTCTACTAATTTCAAGACTCCAAAATTTGATACGGATTCTACCACATTTTCCAAAATTAATTTTCCATCATCTAAGTCCGCAACTCGGTAAGAGCCACTCCCTCCCATCTTAACAACAACGTCAGGAGGTAGATTTAGTGTCCCTAATTCATCCATGAAAATTTCTCTTTCACCCTGCGTTAGGTCACTGAGATTGACATCCGAGCCTCTTTGTGCAACGAACCTTCCTTCCCTTAATTCTAATACTCTATCTGCGAACTCCGCAACCTCTCTGCTATGTGTTACTATGAGAAAGGCGACGTTCTTCTTGGAATGAAGTTCCTCAAATAACTCCAAAACTTGTATTGAAGTAACTGGATCAAGAGCCCCTGTTGGTTCATCGGCTAAAATGAGGACTGGATTAGTAATCAAAGCACGAGCAATTGCGACCCTCTGTTGTTCTCCTCCACTAAGCATCGCAGGCAGAGCCTTAGCACGATGGCCGACTGCTAGTTCATCCAACATCTCCTGAGCTTTTTTGACTGCTAAGCGGCGGTTCACGCCTTGGTGGCGAAGTGGTTGAGCAACATTATCCAAAGCAGATAAATTTGGTAGTAGGTTTCCTTCTTGGAAAATAAATGAAACTGTTTTTTGTCTCAACTTTACTAGTTCTCCACCAGTTAGGCGAGTCATATTATGGCCAGAAAGTGCAACAAAACCTGAACTTGGTTTCATTAAGCCACCAAGGCATTTGAGAAGTGTTGATTTTCCTGAACCGGATGGCCCCACAACTGCTACCGCCTCGCCTTGCCGTACTGTACAATGCAAGCCTCGAAGAGCAACAACATTGCCGTCCTCTGCCTTTGATTCATAGATATGATATAGGGAATTTGCCTCAAGTATCGGTGTTTCTACTACCATCTTCACTCCCCCTTCAAGACCGTTGCAAGGTCCGCATTCAATGCTCTCTTCGTAGTGAAAAATAGTGCAAAGATGACTACTAGCATGACTGCCCCGTTTACTAAGAATAGTTCAAACCAAGGCCATACTAAATCTCGTTCTATCGGCGTGCTTGCCCCACCAAATATTTGGAATATGAATCCGAAAATCGAAAAGAATCCGTTGAATGCCTGAGAGATTCCAACTCCAAGGATGACTCCAAGAACCATACTCACCAAGACAATTGAAAGAATTTCGAATAAAGTCAAACGAATGACTTGATTTGGACTTGCTCCGATTGCCTGAAGAATTGCTAAATCCTTTCGGCGCTGACTTAGAACCAAAGAGAGGAAGACGAATGCAGATGCAATGCTTGCCAATGAGGCCACTACGAATTGAAGACTTAAGAGACCAGGGGTCCCGAAAATCATCCCTCCATTGCGTTCAACGTCTCGATGCTTTGTCGACCAATCGATGGCACTGGACACTCTTGGATCAGCCTCGATTGCCACCCTTATCTGGCGAAGGAAAAACCCATCCTCCTCATCTGCTAAATCACCAAGTTCGAAAAACCACTTTGTTTGATTAATTTCATCGCTATCATTTGCACCGGTCAAAGTTCTCCAAGTCGATTCACCAATAACAATAGCTTGATTCGCATCTGAAGGTGATAGCCCCGGAACAAAACTATGTTTTCCGGCATATTGAATTGTAGCATTTCTACTAAGCTTTGAGATTTCAAAACCGATATCAGATGCAAGTAAGAATCTTATCTCCGGAGGTAACTCATCTATGGAAACACAACCACTACCGTTTTCAGTGATACCATTCGGGCATGTTGAATTCGTTGTTACTGATGCTTCCATACTATAGAATCCCCAAGCCCCTGTCAAGTTTGCTGAAGTGAAATTTGCACCCAGTAGGAGGTTTCCATTCGGGCCTTGAGAATGTATCACTGCATCGCTGAGGTTTGCTCCAGTCAAGTCGGCCCCCCTTAGGTCAGTTTGAACCAATAATGCACCTGAAAGGTTAGCACCACGTAAATTTGCACCACTAAAATTTGCTAAAGTTAAATTATACATTCCTAAGTCTCTGCCACTTAAATCCGCACCGCTGAAATTCATTGCACCCCAATTTTCGTCGGATTGTAATACGGAATATATCTGTTCTAGGCTTGGTTCTTCAGGCTCTGTATTGTTACCAGTTGAAATCAATATTTCATCGAATTGAAGAGTTATTGAATAGATATCATCAGAATCTACAAGCCATTCTCCGCTCCCATCTCTTCGGCGTTGGGCACGCTCTCCTGGAATATCCAATTGCCCTGCTACATCAGAACCGGCAGTAAACCAATCATTGGAAATCGCAGTTGAAAATTGGCCTACATCATCTCCTGGAATTGCTTGTAAATCCCACTGTAAAACATCATCATGCCCATCTAGAAGTACCCAAGTAAGGTAGGTTGTGCTTTGTCCAACTTCCGTAGTAATCAGAATGGGAACTGAAGTTGCCAATGAAGGGTTCTGAGAGTAATCTATTTCTGCTAAATCAAAGGCTGATTTTAGAGCATCCCTCGCTTCGGATTCGGATACAGCTGAATTGAATTGAACTTGTAAATCAGAGCCTGTTTCTACACTCGCAGTCTTTTCATCAACAAGTGTGCCAGTGAACCCTTGTACAGCAGCAAGTGTAACAATTGATAATGTAAGGAGCATGATGATGGCTAACCTATCGATTGATTCGCTTGAACCTGATGTGGATAGACCGCGTTTGACATCTTTTAGCAGTGGAGTCTTACCAAGAATAACTTTCATCATTTTTGGACCTGAGGCACCAAGTCTTGCCAAAACGAGTGCTCCGCCGATCCATAACAAAAATGGACCAGTAAGAAGAACAAGGCTATCGATAAAGAAATTCTCTAGCAGCCCATCACCACCAGTTTCATCTTCCAATCTGCTTTCTACCATTGCGAGTAAACCAATTGCTAACATCGACCAGTGAAGCCACCGCCTTGGCTCTCTTACTTCAGCAACCTTTCGCACTCCTTCTTCAATTTCCATTGTCAAGAATCTCTTAGTTCGAGAACGGGCAAACAGTATGGCAAGTCCAATTGTCAGCATCGCCACAGTCCCCACTGTTACAGCAGATAATGTAGGGTCTACCTCAAAATCACCGGAACGGAAAGACATGAATCCAACTGAATCTAGTACAAGAGGAGTCATCCACATCGCTACTAGATAACCCGCAATCCAAGCCACAGAAGAAATTACTAAAATCTCCAACAAAACCATTCGTTGCAAACCTTCTGCTGTTGCTCCCATTACACGATTAATTGAGACTTCACGGCGCCTCTGTTCAAGCGATAGTATCAAGCCGTAAATCAATACAGAAATCGACAGAATTACGATTGGAATCATAATGATATAATCAAAAGTCTGTATTAGACCTAGGAAAATATTGAGGAAAGTTATCGAACTTGAGACGATATCTGTGTATGATAACTCAAGGCCTGCCGAGGTATAATTTTGCGATTCTATTGAATATTTTAGGTCATCTAACCAGTCTTCGGCTTCTGCAGTTGAGGCAGTAGGAAGTTGGCTACGATCTACTGCCAATCCCAGATAGGCATGATCATTATCCATCAAAAGGGTTTTCTGAGAATCATCAAGCACAACATCGGAAATGAAAACAGGATTAAACAAGAGTGTGGGGTTAGCAAAGTCCCATTCTTCGTAAATTCCGACAACGGTCATATTGTAGATAGTTAGACTTTCTCTACAGTACAGATATTCCATCGCAGTAGCATGAATTGTACCTGCACACTCTTCAATTTCACCAGGTAATCTAATCGATTCAGTCACATATGTGAGTATCATGCTATCTATGGTATCATTTATTTTTGCACCAGCCATATTTGCCAATTGACTTGGCACAACAATTGCCCTCTTTTCTACTGCATCTTCTGGACTCGGCCACTCACCGTAGAGAATTTGTTGGGCGTGGCGTTCTGCAAATTCACCATCGAATAATCCATCACCTGCAATTCTGACAATTCTATCTCCATTGATAGGTGGGCCATTTTCTAATGCAGCTGGGTAAGCTAGAGATACGTTTGTCCAATCACCTGAAGTGCTAGAAATTTCCTCTAGATTGAGCGGTTGAGCACGTCCAAATTCTTCATCAAAGAAACCGTCGAGACGCATCCCCTGACGGCCATAAATGATTGAACAATCAGCAATTTCACTCCTCGCAGTTAAATCATCGCAAATCGACGTGAATAGAACGGAGTCATTAGTCCAACCTGAAACATTTTCTCCGGGCTCCGAATAAAGGTCAATTTTTGCATCATAAGGGTCGTTTTTCAGAGTTTCTTGGAAAAAGATTTGCGATAACCCTACACCATACGAAAAGACCGTTGTCATGACTAAAGTAGCAAGGAAAACACCAGCAAAAACTGCCAAGCCTCTCTCCTTTCCTCGCCATGCAGAAAGACTTGCGAGGCGCATACTATCTGGGGTATCACGAAGGTTTTGGAAAAAAGATTTGATTTTACTCACTCTTCCTCACCCCCAATTCCCCAGGCACTACGAATATCAGAAGCTGCAACTTTACCGTCTTTCATCAACAGCATTCGGTCTGCTTGAGCAGCCAAAAGTGGGTCATGCGTTACCAACAAAATGGATAGTGGGTCTTTTTCGCGGTGACATAATTCCTTGAACAAGTTCAACACTTCATCACCTGAAGCAATATCGAGATTTCCTGTTGGCTCATCTGCCAAAAGTAAACGTCGATTTCCAGAGATAGCACGGGCGATTGCAACTCTTTGCTGCTGTCCTCCTGATAACTGGTCAGGGATGTGATCCATACGGTCAGATAGGCCAACTCTATCGAGAGCAGTTATTGCTAATTCTTCAGCCTCTATCTCATTTTTTCCAGCCAACTCCAAAGTAAGGGCCACATTATCCAAAGCACTGAGATGAGGAAGTAGATGATAGTCTTGGAAAATCCAGCCTACTCCCTTTCTTCTCAAATCAACTAATTTTGCAGGCACATCTTTACCGTACTCAAATTCTTCAAGTTTGATTTTTCCTTTATCACCTTTGAGTAATCCTCCAATGATATTGAGAAGGGTTGATTTTCCACAACCAGATGGCCCCATTAGAGCGACTAATTCTCCTTGACGAACTTCCATTTCAATACCTTTGAGTACTTCTAAACGGTTAGAGCCGCTGCCAAACCCTCTTTCCAATCCATTGATTTTAAGCAAACTGCATCACCTTATGTACTGGAATCCAATTTGTCGGATAACCTCGGTTATTTGAAGTCTTGTTTTCAGTCAATCGCCCCGTTTGTTTGATGAATGGATGGCGCCTCGGAACCATCATGCAAGCCATCCAAAGCGTAGCAGTCATCGGTGCGGGAAACATGGGTTCAGGAATCGCCCAAAAAACTGCACAAGAAGAGTTCGATGTTCAGATGGTAGACCGCGAAGCACAATGGGTTGAGCGCGGTGAGAAAATAATTAGTGATTTCCTCTCTGAAGCTGTAGAAAGAAGGATATTCACTACTCAGCAAGTTGAGGAAATTCAAGCAAGGATTACTGGAGTGGTTGGTACTGAAAATGTAGCAGCAAATACCGACTTAGTTATCGAAGCAGTATTCGAAGACTTCGACATTAAAACTGTAGTCTTCAAGACTCTTAATGAAGTCTGTGGAGAGGGCACTATTCTTGCCTCAAACACCTCTTCCCTGAACGTTAATTCCTTAGCCGAGGCAAGCGGTAGAGCCGACAGATTCGTAGGTCTGCATTTCTTTTACCACCCAGCAAAAAACCGACTCATTGAAGTCATCCCAGCTGAAGCAACCTCAGAAGAAAGTCTTGCGAAAGTAGTTCAATACTGCAAAGCAATAGGTAAAGTCGTTTTAGTCTGCAAAGATAAACCTGGTTTCGTAGTCAATCGTTTCTTCGTTCCATGGCTCAACGAAGCCTGCCTACTCCTCTCTGAGGGAATTGCGAGTGCTGCCCAAATAGATGCTGTCGCCTGCAAGGCCTTCAAAATTGCAATGGGTCCTTTTGCCCTGATGAATCTAACAGGTCCCCCTATTGCTCTACATTCCACCGATTACTTGGCTGAACAATTAAATTGCCCTCGCTGGAATGGGGCTCAAAATCTAAGAGATTTAGTCGCTGATGGCCGTATGTGGGAATTAGATGAAGATACAGATTGCCCATCACAGGCTGCTGATATCATTTCTGAGCGCTTACTAGGGCAGGTATTTGCAGTAGCAGCTCACATTGTTGATGAAGAAGTTTGTTCGATGGAAGATGTTGATCGCGGTGCAAAGGTAGGGCTCCGCTGGGCTTTGGGGCCCTTCGAATTAGCCAATAGGTTAGGGCTCGAAAAAGCATTGGAAATGGCTGAATCTTATTCCTCACTTGCAGGTTTCAAATTACCAAATTTCTTTGCAGAGCAAGTAGCCACAGGAGAGGACTTTAGATTCTCGTTTGTGGATGTCAGCATCGATGCAGGCATTGCTACTATGCAATTGAATAGACCAGAGGCAATGAATGCTCTCAATGAAACAATCGTAGAACAGTTAGGAGCAGCATTAGATGAATTAAATGCAAATGACAATATTTCAACAATCGTCCTTGATGGTGCGGGTAAGGCTTTTGTTGCAGGTGCAGATGTCAAGTTCTTCGTTGACAAAATACGTGCCGATTCATTTTCAGACATCTATGATTTCACCGCCTTTGGACATCAAGTTCTCAATAAATTAGAATCAAGCAGCAAAACCACAATCGCCTTGACTACTGGGCTTGCCCTTGGAGGTGGATTAGAATTAGCACTTGCTTGTGATCACAGAATTGGTACCAAGAAAACTCAATTCCGCTTCCCTGAAACGAGTATCGGAATCTTCCCTGGTCTTGGCGGAAGCCAGAGACCTGCCCGAATATGTGGAGTGCCGGCTGCTCGCTGGGCTGTGATGGCTGGAAACTTCATGGATGCAAGAACTGCGAGTGATTTGGGATTACTAACTCATTTAGTTGAAATAAGCGAAGTTGATGCACTAATCCCAACTCTATCAAAGCTAGAAAATAAATACCCGGGTGTGCCAGCAAACCCAGATAGCGTTGTTGCTTTATTCGCAAATTCATTCTATGCTGATGAAAATCTTGAATCACTGCTCAATGGGGTTTGCCCAGATGGCTTTGATTCAGAGGACAAAAATGTTAGCAGGCAATTGAAATCTCTATCACGTACCGCTCCAATCGCCTTGAGAATGGCTAGTGATTTAATCAACAAAGCAGACTTAGAACTAGCAGATGGCCTACAAGCAGAATTAGATGGGTTAGAACAGATTTTCGGAACTGCTGATGCCCTTGAAGGGTTGAGCGCTTTGATTGAAAATCGCCGTCCTACTTATACAAATCAATGATTGTAGCGAAGCACTCATCTAGTGCAACCATTACACCAAGGATGCGCATGACAACTGCATGCAGGTGATTTGATGCCTAAACCTCCACTTGATATCCCAAAGGAAAGCCTCGTTGATATTGAGACTCACGTCTCAGCAACCATTGCAAATGGCGGGCATATTCGTGGCCTTTTAGCTGGGTTTTCGGGTAAATACCCATGGAGTGAGGAATGGGAAGTTAAGGCTGCAGTCGAGGCATTACACGTTTTTGGCAGCCGTTGGACAACTGAAATTCTAGCTGCTTTATACATCACCGGAGGAAAGCGTTTCAATCGCTTGAAGAATCTACTAACGGGTATCTCAAGTCGTACTTTATCTGATAAATTACGGTTCTTAGTCGATGAAGGGTTAGTGGTTCGGGATGTCTATGATGGCCCTCCTATTATGGTTGAATACAACCTCACATCACATGGAAAAATTTGTGGAAAATTGCTTTCACCTTTGGTGGCTCATTTGAAGATTAAAAACGGCTCTATCAATGGAGTTTAGGCTAGACTCCTGAAAGGGGTAGTTTGAATTGGGATGAGCCCTCAGTCCTTTGTATGGCACTACTCCAACAATGGGTTCGCCAACGGCCGTGGTTGGTGATTGGGCTGACTGGCTTGGTGGGTGGTGCTGTTGGCTTGGCAAATGCTGCTATGCCTTGGACATGGGGTAGTCGTGGAGTTATTTCGTCTCAGGTATTAGCCTATGAACATCCAATGCGCCGACGTATTATTTTGACTCTTGATGAACACCCTGGACTTTGTTATCGCGAATTACAAAAGTCCCTAAATGCGGCAAATGGAACACTTCGACACCATATCGATGTTCTACAGTCTCAAATGACGATTACAGCAGTATCGGTTAATGGTCGCACTTGCTATTTTGCTGGAGGTCCTGCTCAAGTCGAAGTTCTAGGTGGAGTCACGGTCGATTCTGAAGAGGCAGCAAAGCGACTTCCAGTCGGTCTTTCTCTAGTCCAACGCCTCATTGTTGAGAAATTAAAAAGCGGTGAGAAGCCAAAATCTCAAGCCGCGCTTGCTAGAAATCTTGGTCGTACTCGAGCAACCGTTCATAGCGCCATCAAAGTATTGCGAAGAAGAGGTATTCTTCGCCAAGATGAACTTGGCTTAGCACCTCACTTGGTTGAGGATGAAAAACCGATTCAAGCAGATTTGAATTACCAGTGGGAAGATGAGCGGAATCGTTGAATGTATTCACGAATCGTCAAAGATTAGCCTTCTCCTGTCAACATCTTCAAGGAGCATCGGCATTCACACTCGCTTCAATGTTCACGATGCGATTAGAGGAACACCCTCTTCCCACCTCTCGAGATGATGTTGACCAACTCATCGATTGGTTGGTTGCAACCTTAGGGTTAGTACGAAGAAGAGCTGATGAGCATGCTGATGGTGATAAAATGCAGCCAGTTGTTCGACTTTTGCGGGAGCACTTACTGAGGCGCCCTAAAGAGGGAATTGATGCGGCAAGTCTTGCCGATGAAATGGGATTGACTGCAGCATCCCTACACCACCACATTTCTCGACTTGCAAATTGTAGAATTCTTTCGAGTATTAGTGAGGGCGATGGTTGGAGACGCCACTTTCTCCGCGCAGGGTCAATGAGTGCTGCAGTTGAGCTATTGGCAATTGAGGCAACTGCGGTGATGAAATTACGAATGGCCACTTTAGAAAAGTGGTGGAAGAGGCCAGAGGACCCATCCCTAGATGTGGAATTAGAATCAACAGACAGAGAATTGCCATTTAGGTTGTGGATATCAGAACCAAGGCCCTTACCTCCTGTGGAAGGAGTCACCGAATTGAGCCTTTGGATGGCTGATTTAGGATTACTCGGAGATCGGCCAAAACCTCAGATGGCAGGAGATTCCCTAGCACCTCGGTTAATGCAATTATTGCTTCAACGTGGTCCACCATTATCCCTAGACGAAGCAGCCGCAGAATTGGGTGGTGCAAAGGCAAGAATTGGACGTATTCTAGAACGCTTTCGGGCTGCTGGCTTAGTTGAAAGAGTTGCAAGAACAGATAGGCTATCTACAAATCTATGGACTGCAATGATGACTCAGTACAAACGACGTGGAGAAGATTGGATACTACTCAAAGGAGGATTCAACAGGATTATCCCTGAACGGCAAATAGAGAGCCTGACAAAGGCTCTTTCTAAGGGTAAACTGACTCCTGAGATGGTTGAAAATGAATTGTCTAAAGTTGCTCCTGCTGAGCAAATGTTGTTACTAAATCTACTAGGTGGTAGGTTACCTCTTGGTCATAGAATGGTCGGTAAAAATACGGTTTCTAATTCTGCCAAGTTAATGTCTCGCCTAGATAGAGTTCTTCGCAGAATGAAAAGGGTTGCAGAATTATTAGATAAAGCAATGGAATAAACTGGAGGTTCTCGTATGCCAGTTCCATTGTTCTTGGCTCCAATGGCAGGAGTTACCGACCTGCCCTTTCGTCTTTTAGCAAGAGAATGTGGTGCCGACTTAACGATAACTGAATTTACTTCCAGTGCTGGATTATCAAGAGACCAAGCAAATAGTTGGATGAAATTGGAATCTGATCCACGCGAGACGCCATTCATTCCGCAAATATTCGGGGGCAATAAAGCAGAGATGGTTGCCTCTGTTGAGATGTTGCAAGAACGAGCCGATATTATCGACTTAAATTTCGGTTGTCCCGCTCCAGGAATAACAAAAAATTGTGCCGGAGCTGCCTTAATGGGGGAACCTGATCACCTTATAGAAATCGTATCGGCTTGTATCGAAGCCTCAAATGTACCAATAACTGCAAAACTGAGAATGGGTACAGGATACATCGAGAATAATATCGTAAAACTTGCACCGCAACTTGAGGAACTAGGTGTAATGAGACTATGTGTTCATGGAAGAACGCTGAAACAACGTTACACTGGGGGGGCTGATTGGAAAACCATTGCCGATGTTGCCGAAGCAGTGGAAATTCCAGTAATCGCCAATGGGGATATCATCGATGCTGCATCTGCACAGGCATGCCTTGATGAAACTGGAGCCGCAGGCCTGATGATTGGGCGAGGAGCGATTGGACGTCCAATGATCTTTAATGAAATAAAAACTCAACTTGGATGGAGCAAGAAAGAATCTCCTTGGAAAGAGGATGACATATTCGCATCGAGGCTTTGGTGCTGGAATCGATACATCGAATTATCTCAAGAAACAACTGGACTACAACATAAGTGGTTGAAACGGCATGCTTTGGCATTCACCAAAGGATTACCAGGGAGTAAGGCAGCTAGAACTGAAATGGCTCGTAATAATGATGCTGCTACAATGGCTGAAGCCATCAAAAATTGGCTTTCTCAAAAGTTGTAAGAATCAGAAAGTTGATTCCCAATCTTCCAAAGGTTGCATCTCTGCCCAAGTCTCGTCATCCATGGTACCTCTCTGTTTGAGGACTTCACGGGCGATGAGCCAATAGATCAGTGCAAGGCTGCGACGACCTTTGTTGTTAGCAGGTAATGCTAGGTCGACATTTCGAAGGTTGTTATTTGCATCACAAATACCGATGATTGGAAGGCCACTGTTAACTGCCTCAGAGAGTGCTTGCTGGTCAGCGGCTGGGTCAGTTACAAACAATACCTCGGGTTCTCGGTATGATGGGAGAATTGGATTAGTTAGGCTACCTGGAATGAATCTACCTACGGCACTGATTCCCCCAATTGCTTCTGCAAACTTGCGGGCTGGGCGCTGACCATATTGGCGGGCGCTAACGACCATCAATCTGTCAGCATTATACATGTTGATGAAGGTGGCAATAGTTCTTATTCGGCCATCTGTGGTCTCTAAATCGAGAAGATAAAGTCCATCACTGCGGACGTGTGAAATGAATTGTTTCATGTCGGCAGACTTCTGCTGGGTTCCAATATGAACCGCATACAATTCGTATGTCTCTTCAGAAACTAGTGTTGCTCCCTCAGTCATTATAATGCCTCAAGCGTCCGCCCCACTTGCCTTTCATTCATAACCGCTTCGCCCAGCCCGACCATGAAAGTATCCCGCGCAGTAGGCTGATTTCGACTGCCTGCGCCACTGTCTAACAACAAGTTTACTCCACAAGGTTCAATGGCAACCCCCTACCAAGCCAACATCCGGAGGGGCTTTACTTTGGCAGAATTAGAATTAATTGATGCCAAACCAGATTCCAACGGTATCTGGAGAGACTCGGGTGGCGAAGCACTTCGTGTCTCAGCATCCGACCTTGAACGTCATGCTTATTGCCCGCTCTCTTGGCATTTAGCAAGGAGTGGGGTTCGTGGTGATGGTGAAGCAGTAAAGCAGGGTGCATTAGCACATGTGGAGATACATGAGCAGATGGCTAGTTACGAAATGGCTAGGAAAACTGTGGTCAGAGAATTGACTGTTTGGGGTTGGTGGTTTGGAATTGTTGTTGCCTTGGTGATAGATGCTGCAGCATGGTATCTTATTTCAGATAAAATGCCGCCAAAAGATGTTGCCAGATACCTTGCTGCTTTGGCAGTAGTATGGGTAGCAGTGATGTTATTTAGCACAGTATTGCCTTGGCGCAAATGGCTAAATTGGCCAACAGCTGAAGAAGCTGCGGTTCAAAAGGATGGAATAAATACTGAAGATGTGAAAGCCCTTTTCCAAGCACCTGGCTTCATCGGTGGTTGGGTTGCAGGAGGCCGAGTTGAGGCTGCTTTCGGCCTAGGTGCAATCCTCCTCATTCTACATGCAGCAGCCCTTTGGTCGGTCGATGAAATGACTCATGCAGGATTTATCCTCCTTGCGATTGCAATGGTGTGGACATTGATGGCATCATGGCGACTGCAAAGGGCTCTGATTGCAGATAATGACCTTGAAGCAGCACGCTATGATGCTGGGCTCGACAAAGATACAGAGGTTGCTTATAGCGATAGTTCTGGTGCCGATTTACTGGTCGATAAAGAAACCGGCCTTAGAGGGCGGCCTGACCAGATAGTCATCGTCGACGGTGAATTCATCCCGATGGAACAGAAAACTGGGAAAATCCCTACTCACCCTCACCTTTCCCATAAATTACAACTTCTAGCCTACATTCATCTGGTTAATATTCAGACCGGCCATCAACCCCCATTTGGAGTTCTTCGATATGGCAACGACATCCACAAAATAGATTGGAATAGTGACCATCAAGATTTACTGATGCAGCACCTCACTGAAGTTCAGCATCTAATGGCAGAAGGTGGCGCTAAGAGGAACCACGAGAGGCCTGGTAAATGCAGGAATTGTTCTCGTAGGAGAGCCTGTCCAGAAGAACTAAAGTGAAACTATTCTATCACACAAACATCTTCAGTAGGATGGATAACACATTGACTGCGAACAGTCACGATAACAATGAAGTCATCCTTAACAGCAACTCCACCGATGTCAATACCGATTCCGCGTGCTTCTATTTCTAATCTCCATTCACCCGCTTCAAATGGCCCTTCAGCGAAGTTATCTACTGGGGATTTAGATGCAGTTACATGCTGTTCCCAATAGACACTTCCATCAGGCCTGAGCAGTTTCGCATCCACATAACGAATTGAATTTGAAATATCTCCAGTCCAGCCGCTTGTTGGCATAGTTGCTCGAAAGTAAATTTGCATTTGTACGGCGCTATCATCCATGGTAATGGTTTTTTGACCAGTTATTGGAGCCGTTAATTCCGAAATTTCAAGAGAATCAAATGTATGGCTGATATTGACCTTATCTTCAGTCATCTCAATCTTCGGTGGAGCACGCAAAGATTCCATCATCTCACGGGCTGGTATTAGTGATATACAGCCAGCAACTGTAGTTGAGAGAAATAGCAGTGAAACCACTGCTACCATCAATCCGCGCTGGCCCATCAATCGTTTCGATATGCTGATTCCGTATCAAGGCCACGCTGTGGCGATAGCCTTCTCGCAGACTTGAAGAGTAAGATGCTTCAGCCAAGGATGCCTGAATGAAGCGAAGAGGGTCAGCCGAGCCGTTTGGTGATGACGAACCCTGTGAGTGCTGACGGGCACCCCACCTAAACAGGTGGAATCACATCTCTCAGAGAAATCATGGTAGGATTCTGTCATACGCAGGTCAACTAGGAGAACTTTGCTCCACAAGTAGCACACTCATTGGCATCGATAGTCAAATCTGCACCACAAGCTCCACATTCTCCTACTTCGGAGGCTTCTGTGACATCTTCTGATTCCTTCTTCTTTCTCCTAATCGCCTTCTTTCGCTTTTCTACGGCAGGTTCTAGATCATCATCTTCAAAGGAGAAATCCATCGCTTCTTCGGGCAATTCATTACCTGCGAGACGATGATCTTGGATACCCATTCCAACTAATACTTCTTGACCCGGCAAAACTCCATCTTCGCCTGTTAATTCGAAAATCTCACCCCTAATTGAGGCGTCACTTGCATCTAGATCTCCACCATCATCACCTGCATCGACCATATGTCGGCGACCTTTCTTATCCGATAGGAAAGCATCGATATCATGGTCAGACATTGCCTCTTCAGGTGTTATGATATTAGGAATTGCGACAACTGGACCTGCAGTCTCATCATCTCCTTCTTCGGCCTCTTCAAGCAATGCCAATTCAGCATTTTGGCGTTCTAGAAGTTCTTCCATTTGAGCCTCAGCAGCCTCTAATTTCTCGTCCCACTCACTTTCAAGACCGTCTTCTTCAAAGCCGAATTCCTTTGCAGTTTCATCAAAGTTTTCTGCTCCAGTAACAATAGCGCTTTCATCTTCAACAACTTCTTCTGCATCCTTATCAGGTAGGGGAACAGTTTGCTTTTTTCGCTCCCTCTCCTTGAATTGAGAACGCAAGTCATGAGCTGCTCCACAATATGGACAATTTTCCAAAAGGCTTGGCATACTTTCTCCACATGTAGTACAATCATGGAAACGCTTTCTTGCTCGCTTCAAATTAAAGTCACAATGAGGACATTTGTCTTCACCACCTTCTAATTCTCCATCACAGGCAGGGCAATAATCGAAGATGTCGCGCTCGATATCCTCTTCACGGTTTCTAGTCAAGATGACAGCAGTTATGAGAACTCCAATCATGACAAAAGCCGCAAAACCGAATAACATCATTGAACCAAAGATGCTTTCAGATGCATCTTCATTGATTCCCTGTACTAAATCAACGGCAAATGCTTTTTGGTGAGGTTTGGAGATTGTTCCATCTTCTTCGCTTCTGATATGGAGAAGAATGGTTGAACGGTCATTGGTATCAAAGTCGCACTCCACACTTACTTTTTCTCCGCGTGTAGTAATGTTTACTTCAGTTGTAGATAATTTTTTGATAACTCCTTGAGTCACATCTTCACAAATTAGGGTTGATTCTCCTAAGCCTGAAGATGTTAATTCAATACTATAGGTGTAGGTGCCTGGATTTAATGGTGGAGCTGCTTCCATCCCAGTGCTGCTGACAATCGCTTCTGTTGATACTGCAAATTGTAGCAATAAGGTGGTAGTCGCTTCCACACTTCCTGTGGCAACACTATCAGCCAAATTTGCATCAAATGAATTGCTATCTGCTATCCAAGTTGCAGTGAAATTAGCGGTATGAGCACCAGAAGAGGAAGTTGCCAAAACACCTGACCAAATGAAAGAGGTACCTGCATCAATTTGTCCTATGACCTGATCTGAAGATATTCCCTCCCACTCAATTCTCAAGAGTCCTGATACAGGGATATCACCTGTATTTGAAATGGAAACTCTCCATGTAACTGGGTCTCCAGCCTCAACTTTTGTTGATGAAGGATTTGCAAATTGGTCTAAAACTACGTTTGGAGTTGGACGGATTTCGATAATGATACTGGCTGCGTCATTATTTGTTGTGGCTTGGTCAAGGACCTCAAATGGGTCTATTTGTACTTTTAATTGATGTTGCCCTTCACCTAGATTTTGAATTTGACCCCAAGTTAAATTGGTGCTCCAATCAGTACTAACTTCATCAGAAGTTCCAGTCATTGAAACAATAATTGGTTCAATAACAATAGGTAATCCGGTATGGCCAGGGAAACTGAATCCCACGTTAACATCGCTATCGCCGCTGAAGTGCTTGCGGAGAATTGTTCCTGATATTTCCCAATCTCCCCGAATGGAGTTGCTAGGGGTTTCCACAACTGGGTCTGAAGCATGTAAATAATCTGGTTCTGAATCAATGCTTAATGAGAGTTTTACTTCTTTACCAGATTCGCTGATTTCAGTGATGCTACCATTCGGGTCCGGAAGAAGAATTAATCCGTATTCCCCCCCTACTGGTGCAATTAGGGTGTGATTTACCCAAGTTGTTTGACCTACTGCAAGGGCTTCAATACTCAAGTATTGATCGAATGATGGTTGATTTTCAACTCCAAGATAAAGAACGCTCTCTGCTGCATCAACTGTGCCAGTATTCTGGATATTGACTGCTACTGAAATTGTGTCCCCAACCCTATTTCCTGTGGTTGGTGAAATACTGCTACCAATGATTTCTAAATTTGCCAAGCCGCTTACACTGAATGACTTGTAAAATGAAACAGTTGTATCACCGGAGTACTCAAATTCCACCCATACTTTTCGCTCCCCTTCTTCTAATGCAAACCACGTTGCAGTGACTTCTTCATTGCTGGAGGCGGCAATAGTTACCGTGTTTTCCAAAAATTTTGATGATGAACTAATACTATCTTTGTAAAACCGATATTGTACATCGGTGGCGGTAAATGAATTGGTGTTTTCAAGTAATAATCTAAATTCCACTGAACCCCCTCTAATCGGTTCATCTGGGACTAATCCAAGAGTGGAAGAAGAGGCTTCAACACCACC
Organism: Deltaproteobacteria bacterium; assembly: GCA_028344335.1. GTDB lineage: Archaea > Thermoplasmatota > Poseidoniia > Poseidoniales > Poseidoniaceae > UBA226. The sequence goes on from JAOMAZ010000007.1 coordinate 53,949, forward strand.
GCTATTACCGGCAGAAACCGGAATGATTGTCATTAATGGTAATAGTAAAAACAGCATAGCGATGCTGCCTGAACAAAGTCGTGAAAGCCTCCCCATCGATACCTACACCTATGGTATGGCACTTGAACCCTGCCGCTACAAGCCCTGTTCAGAGGTTGCCGTGGGTGATGCTTCTGTTTGGCAAGGATTCAAGGCCGAGGCGCGCCGTGTGCGTAGCGTCGTTATGCATAGTCGCATCATTTCGCTGAGCCTCGCGCTGCTGCTTTGTGTTGGTTTCGTGCCAATGCAAGCCTATGCGACAAATGGGCGTGATGCAAGTGATATTGTCATCTCATTCACCAATGGTCCAGCTGAAGATGACTCTATTACTGGGACCCATACTTTGCAATTTTCGACTTCTGGAAGCGGCACTTTAGTAAACATGACTATCGAACTAAACGATGGCTCAAACTGGGTGGAATTAACAACACTAAGCGGCAGCCCGTGGGTCTATTTTTGGGATTCAACAGATGTTGATAATGGTACATATCAACTTCGGGCATGGGGGAATGATTCCTCAGTTGGAGAAGATACTTCTTACGCATATAGCGGAAATTTCACAATCACTAACCAAGTCCCAGTAATCAGTGATTTCAGCCTAGCAGATGTAGTGGTTGGTGATGGTTCTTCTCCAAGTAATCGCGCTTGGACCACCACTCCAACCAATGGAAGTCTACTTTTTTCTTGGGCTGGTTCAGACGATGACCTTTCATACGCATCTTTGGTTAATGTTCCAGGCCCTGGATCTCCGGCCAATGATGGACCGGGCTCATTTGATTATTCATGGAATTGGACCAATGGTAACCTCGAAGAGGGTAAATGGAGCCCTCAACTTAGCCTCTACGATTCATCAGGGCTTTCTGCAAGTCAAACCATGTTCATTGGAATTGACCGAAGTGGACCCAGTGTTGGAACTCCTAGTGTCTCAACAAATGGCTGGGTGAATAGCAATTCTGTGGAATTAACAGGGCTTTCAAGCGGTGCAAGTGATTCAGGAGGCAGTGGTATTGACTACTATGAAGTGAAGATTGGCTCTGGCGAGTGGGCAACAGCAGGAAGTTCAGGCACCGTAGGGCTGAGTTTATCCGAAGGCCAACATACTATTCATGTTAGGTCTGTTGACCGAGTTGGTAATGCTGGTAGCAGCAAAAGCGTCGAAGTAGGAGTCGACCTGACGATTCCACTACTTGGTGGGTGGATTGTACCAGAATTGAATACCAGCCGCATCGGTGCAGTTTCAATTACATATATCGCCGCCGACCCATTATCAGGAATCTCTGAAAGTGATTGCTTAATTCAATATGGCTTCGATAGTGACGGGGTTGGTTCAACTCCTGACATTACCGGTCGCTGGTTATCTATGACTGCTGGGCTTGAAGGTACGGTTGGACTAACAGATTGGTCAACAAAAAGCCGCCAGTACCTGATGCTAAGAGCAACTATCGTCGACAATGCAAGCAACAGTATCTTAACAGAAAACGCAGGCTTCCAAGTCCTTCCTGGACTCGATATTACATGGAATTCAAGTGCCATGAATATCAACCGAATTATGGTTAGACCAGGGACTTCTGACGTTTCAACAGTTATGCTAACAAGTCAAATAATCACCAATGAAGCATATGGTGGCTCACTAACAATCCGGTTGGAAACAGCACCTGCTGACCGCACAGCCGAAGTCTCATGGACGACAGTCGAAACCCGCATTCTCTTAGCAGGAGACCTCTCTGATTCAGAAGAGATTCTTTATTGGAACCATACAATCGAAGCTGCTGGACAATGGGATCTAAGGTTGGTCATCGATCCAAATGATTTAATCGATGAAAAAGACGAAGGTGATAATGCCCATTATTTCGTAGTAACTGGTGTCAACACCAACTTCCTTAATGTTGTTTCAGGATTCATGCCAACTCTTGGTTGGCTGATGGTCGCAGGATTTGTAGTGGCATGGTTATCCAGAAAAAACTACTCTTCTTCCCAAGAAATTGATTCATCTTCTGCCAATGAAAGTGCAGAAGCAACATCATCGCTGTCCTCTGGGTCAATTTGAGATGCTTTCAAGCGACGAGAAGCGCGTCGCGATGACAATTCGGACAAACCTGGGACTAGGGCGTCGAAGTCTTCAGTAGCCTCATCCTTTGTTTCGATATATCCAAGTGAACGAGATTCCAACTTTTGGCGGCGGCTACCTCTTTCTAATCCTTTGATGACCGAGCCATGTTCGGAACCACCTGCTAATCTCTCGACTGCATCTACGGCTAAATCTAAGCCAGCTTCCTCTCCAACAATAACGATGGTAGAACCATAAATAGTGATTTCACAATTTGTCAAGCCTTCGATTAGTTTGCGGATTTTTCC
>JAOMAZ010000008.1 GCA_028344335.1 Deltaproteobacteria bacterium
CCATCGTAGGGTTTGTGAGGAGATGAGATCCGGGGTTAGTAATTTGAGTGTCCTGAATCAATGTTTGGCCAGCAAGATTTTGCATGCTGTAAAATAGATGCTGATTGTTACGAACCCATACTGAATGTAGATTCCCATCAGAGTCGATGACTATTGCTGGCATTGTATCGTTTGAATTTGGTTGGTTGCTAAGTTGGTCAGTTGCATAGACATTGTTTTCTTCAGCACTGCTGAAATCCAACAACATTGGGGACATAGATGAAAAAATAAACAGCATCGATGTCAACAGAGTGAGTTGGCTCTTTTTCATCAAATCATTATTTGCGAGAGATAAGCAATATATTATTCCGCCGATATCCCGTCTTTTAGTACAAAAAATGATATTCTTTCTTATACTGATATTATCAGCGCAAGCAACCTGTTACGGATGCTGAATGCTTGGATGGGTGCGTCTGGGTTGAGCACTGGAATGAACGAAGTGAATGAAGTGCGATGCCTAGGGTCCACAGAACGAGAGATAGCACACGAAGTGGGCCCATCCGGACTCTGTCCAAGAATTGATTATTTCTTTTTACGAATCAATGAAAAACACAAAATAAAGAGAATAAACCCTCCTCCTCCAACTCCTGCATATAGCACCATTTCCTTACTCATAGATTCAGTTGTAAGTTCATTCTTTTCTTCTGACTCAATAGTTTGGTTTTGGAAGAAAACTACTTCCTGCAATACATCCATAAACACACAAGCCCCATTTCGACAACTGAATTCACTCGAGACTCTTACAGTAAATTCGACGCTGATAGAATGCTGGCCATCTGAATTAATTGGCCATTCATCATGGATGTTCGATACTGGAGCATGCACTGACACCTTGAATTTCCACGCAGTTCCATCATTGACTTCTATCCTTACCGCTGGTAGCGATAATTCCATCTCCAATAGTGCCTGATATCTCCACGATTCCATATCTTCGGGTATGGAGTCGTTCTCGCCGTCAAAACCCCCTCTGGTCTGTATCTCGAGGTGGAAATTATCGATCTGATTTCCCTGATTATAAAGGTCGTATTCGAGGTCATAAGTACTACCCGCTTCAATCATGGCTACTGGTTGAACAGCCTCTACATTAAGGGCAGCAAATTGTAAAATACTAATTATCAACGAATAACTGGTTTCGGCATCCTCTGGGGAGTCCGCTCCATTCACTTCTTCCACTGTTGCATTAACCCTGAGTACATGAGCGCCCTCAGACATCTGTGGTTCAGCACGAAGGGTAATCTGAAACTCTTCTTCTGAATTAGGGTCTAAGGTGATTGAACTGGGTCCTGCTGATTGAATTGCGCCTGATTGAATGTCTATGCTAATTTTTTCTCGATATTGACTTGTTGGGTTGCTAACAATACATACCGCTATTCCTTCTAATGTGGCACCAGGGTGTACCTCTATCTCCACATTACTGCTGTTTTTGAGAGAGTGGCATTCAAGATTGACCTCCGGTGCAGCAGATTGAGCAGAACTAGAATCGATGATTGGTAAGGTTGATGTAAATAGAAGTAACACAACCACCAATATCTTGGCCTTCATATTACTCTGCTAAATGGCTCTCTACTTGAGTTTAGTCCCGAACGCCCTCGAATATTCTTGGTTAGGCCTTTCCGTACTAGGTCCCAGTAGTCAGTGCAAGCAACCTGCTATGGCTGCTGGTTGCTTGGATGGACCCGTCCGGATTCGGCCCCAGAAACAATTTGGGCATCTAGATTAACTACTTGTTCAAAATATTATTTATGCACTAAGACTATATTCCGAAAGTGAAACCGAAAGTTTCCACAGGGGTGAATGGCAGTGATTGAAGAGTTCTCAAATATTCTACGCGCATTGTCAACCTCGACAGAATACTATTCGGCACCACCATCTGGGCCTCCTGAACAATATCCTTCATTATCCAATAATGAACTTGAGAGATTACAACAGACGGTTTATGGGACAATCTTCGGTGGAAAATCTGCATATTCTTACATGAAGTTAGTTGGAGAGCCAGCCCCAGTTACAGTAAATCTACCATCCCCTGATGAGCTTTCGAATAAATCGTTGTGGAGCATTGATGGCAGTAACAAAACATTGGATTACACTGCATTCCATATGATGTTATCACGATCTGCATTAGTTGAATATCAATACAGTACTGTCCCTCTCCCACAACATCACTCCATTACAACCAGAGATTGTAGCGGATTATGTATTGTCGATGGAAATATTTTCACCGACAAAGTATACATGTTTAGTCAATCAACGGCTGAACTGAAGAAAGTAGAGAACACTTCATGGATAGACATTATTCGTAAGGCTACTGAACCACTGATCGTTAGTTATGATTCAAACACATTGGACAAAAAACCCAGTATGCATGCAATGGGGTGGTGCAACAAATTCATGCAAACTTTAGAGTTGCTATCACAATATGATGTTCCAGTTGATAAACCCGGAGTAGTTATCAGAGATGGACCAATATTCCCAATCTATGCTTCAAATGTTGACATTCAGAAATCGTTGGAACATGTCCTCACATGGAATAACAAACTCCTAATTTGCTCCTCAAAAAGAATCTCAGAATCAACGTTGTTTTTAGAATTCTTAATGAATCCAGATAATGCGAAAATGATGGAATATTATTTCCCAGAACAAATGATCTCTAAATCTCTATTATCCAAACTTCCAGCCGATTATTTGCTATTAAGGAAAATACTGAAACCGGGCCAACGCACCCCCTTTATCGAAGTTTTTCCACATAACCAAAAGAGTATATTGAATCATAATTCCGACTTAATACCGATATGTTGCTACTACATGAGAAAAAGACATCCAAACACTATTGTGAGACTAGAATTCCCGAAGAAATATCTCCAATCTAATAATCTAGAATGGGCTATATCCTGTGTTGCCTGGCAACATGAAATAGGCTCTAAAGTCCCTCATGTACAAGAATTCGCAGATAGACAATGTCAGGTATCATCTGAGGTAGAAATTCTAAGGAAAATTACCGCCAGTAAATTGGCAGAAAACATGCTCGAAACAATGGAGGTTTACGAATGACTGAAACATTTGCATTGAATTATTCTGATTTGCACAATCCATCAATTGTCTCAGGTGGTGGAGCATTTGCTGAATATATTCTACCAACTAATAACTCGATGAAAGAATTGTCAATAGGCACAACCATACTGATCAAGGATAAACGCGATAAGAATCTTATATGGATGACTGGGACTGTAATTGAAATGAAATCTCTGTCCCCGTTTATTGCTGACAGAGATATTCTTCTTTACAACAAAGCGGGAAGAGATGAGGCAAGTTCAATTCTTCATGAGCTAAGTGGCCCACATAGTGAGCAAAGGTTGATTGCTCGTGTCCAAATTCTTTCTGAATTAGTCCAAAATATTGATGGAAGTTTCATTCAAACTCCTGTCCAACAACCGGCGAGTAATTGGAGTCGTCTAATTCTTCCAAAAATGGTTGCTACAGATTCTGAAATACCTACATTGCAGGATATATTGGGCCTAAAGAGAAAAGGAGTACACGTGGGGTATATCGGAGCAGGAAACTTCCCTCAACAAGAAAACAAACAATTCTTATCATACAACTTGGATGTTGCCAATTTAGACAACAAGCACATGTTCATTGTTGGAGAAAGTGGTTCTGGAAAAACAGTACTACTCAAAAAACTAGCATACGAACTAAGACGTTCTGGTAGTTCGAGCCCATCTCCAAAAGTAATAATAACTGATGTTCAAGGTGATTTTCTGCACCTACTAATGCCAGATGTTATCGAACCTATACAAAGAACAGGATGGCAGAATCTTATTGATAAAAGTGAAACTGAGGAAGCATTGCAGCAAATGGGTCCATTCCAATTACTCTATCCTATGCCAAAAAACCATGATAAGAAAACATTGATGCAACTCAAGACAGTAATAGAAAATAATGGGCATAAAGTTGTAGAAATTGGACTCCGGATGCAAGACGTTGAAAATGCTTCAGAAATAGAGTACCTTCTGCGCTTGTCTTCTGAACAAGCAGTTCCTGTCCTGGAAGATGAAATGGAAGCAATGCTAGCAGGAGGAGAGACTGTCACTCTTGACAATCTAGAAAATCGGATTCAAAGCATTCTAAATAACGCTGGCGAGGAAAAACAACCGGCAACTTCAGGCGGAGTCAGATATTACAAGTCAACATTCCGAGCAGTTCTTCGTGGACTTCGACAACTTAGAAATGTCTTTGATCATCATGAGCCATCAAAATTGACTCATTTGAATCCGTTAGAATGTCTGAAATTCAATGGAACTAGTGTATTTTATCTTGAACATCTAGATCCTGAAGAGCGTTTGATGTGGGGGATGCAATTAGTCAAGTGGCTATATGAAAATAAAAGAGAGAAGGGTGAGTTCTTTGTATTCATCGATGAAGCCCATCAATTGATTCCTGCTAAACCACCTACTGCTGGAAAAGGTGGAACATTTCCCAGACTGCGAGATAACTTCGAAAAGTTAGCTAGAGAAGGTAGGAAATTTGGAATTAATCTAATATTAGGGACACAGTCACCAAGGGATTTACATGAAATTGTTCCACAACAATGTCCAACCAGAATAGTCATGAAAATAGACAAGGGGAACGCCAGAGCGGCTCACATCGAAGAAGGTGAAGCAAGAATCGCTTCACGATTCGGACAAGGACAAATGTTTCTGCGTTCGCCTTTCAATGGCACCTCTGAGTGGATTAGAGTACATTCAGAAGCACCGCCATTACCTCATGAATCAATGACCAAATTCTGGGACAAACTTGCAGATGCAGCGAAGAGTTTGATTTGAGCATCTTCCTTTACAGAAATTGCCCGTCCCGATTCTGTCCAAGAATCATTGCCAACGTGTCCATTCCCCACCTGTATGAGCAGGTCGATACCAATTCGCTCCACCCTCTTGCATCCACTCATAACCATCAGTTCCTACAGTACCAGCCATCGAAGAATCCGGTGCTGAAGTCTCGACCATGGAAGTCTGATCAATACCTGAATCAGGCTGGAGCATCTGATTGAACTTGAACTCTAGATTGGAACGAATCCTTTCCAGTCTTAGGGCTTGGTGTGGACCTACCATCTTCCACATGAGTGACCATTCATATGCATCTGAAATTTCAGACAGTTCCTCTTCAGTGCGTGCTTCAAAGAGCCTGCGCTCATAGGACTTTGTTCGACCATTACGAGTTAGCAAACCGCTGAGAATCCAAAGGCCTAGTGGAATACCACCTAGCATCCCAATGAGGTCCCATGCACCCAACCCGATTGCTGTTCCTGGCATTACCAATTCGAATGTTTCAACTGGCTCTTCAGAAGAACTGTATGGGTCTGTTCCAAGCCTCATCTCATCAGTATCAGCCCAACCATCGTCATCATCGTCAGTATCTTCGTTGTCTCCAACTCCATCGCCATCATAGTCGCTACATTCCCTAGCGTTTGCAGGGAAGGTATCGTTCTCATCCATGCATCCATCATTGTCCAAATCCCCTGGGCTGGCTAGTTTGGGTAAGACGTCGATAGTGTCATTGAATCCATCATTGTCAAAGTCGTTCAAATACGGGTCAGCATCGGTTCCGGATTGGTTGTCGCCAAATCCATCGCCATCATTATCTTCCCATTGTGTTGGATTGTTGGGGAACATGTCATACAACCTTCCAGCAGGATTGTCGCCATATCCATCTCCATCTGAATCTGCCCATTGTGTTGAATCGGTGATGAATGCATCCGGATTAGTTCCTGTTTGGGTATCTCCATATCCATCTCCATCTATATCTCCCCATTGTGTTACATCATCGGGGAACTTGTCAGCTCCTATTCCCATTGGGTTGTCGCCCATTCCGTCGCCATCTCTATCTTCAGATTGTGTTGGATCGAATGGGAACATGTCTCGAGAATCCTCAACACCATCTCTGTCTGAATCTTTCCATCGAGATAAATCATTAGGAAATCCATCATTTAAATCGCTATAGCCATCACCATCTGTATCTATGCAACCATATACATCTATGACTGAAGTTCCGTAGGTATCTGGACAGTAGTCTCCAAAATTACCAAAGGGATAATCGCCAAAACCATCACCATCTTCGTCGATTTGCTGAGTAGGGTCTGAAGGAAACTGGTCTCCATTCTCTCCATTCGGGTTGTCTCCAGAACCGTCCCCATCAGCATCTGACCACTGTGTTTCTTCATCAGGGAAGGCGTCGATTACATCTGCGAATCCATCGCCATCTGAATCAATGCATCCTAGATATCCTGGCGAAGTACTATTGCCATATTCTGTTGGACAGAAGTCTCCATATGGTCCTAACAACTCATCTCCGAATCCATCAAAATCGCTATCCTTCCATTGACTGGAATCATCTGGGAATGTATCCTCAAGGTCTGCCCATCCATCAAAATCTGTGTCTGGGCAACCGAATGTGTTGTTCTTGTTTGAAGTACCATAGGAACTAGGACAATAATCTCCCCTTATTCCTCCAAGATTATCTCCGAAACCGTCGAAATCAGTATCGTTCCACTGAGATGCATCATTGGGAAATAAATCTCCAAGGTTCGAATAGCCATCAGAATCCATGTCAGGGCAACCAAATCGGTCTATTGTCGAGTTTCCAGATTGAAGATAACATGCATCGCTTTGAAATCCAGTTGCACTATCTCCATATCCATCATTATCGGAATCAGTTTGTTGAGTTGAATCAGTGGGAAAGGCATCAATCAAATCGAATGTTTCGTCGGCATCAGTATCATTCCACTGCATCTTTATCCAATACTCATCCTGCCCATTGCTATTTTCTATAGATTCAATTACAACAATCCCATTGTCTACTAATTCAGCCCATTCGGTTTCAATCGGTGATTCTAGGTTAAGAGAAATATTGACGTAATTCTGTTGTAATGGAGAATATGAGTGCCATTTATTGTTACTATACCAATTCTCTTTCGAAAACTGGGACGATAGATGGTTAGATGGAGGGCAAACATCCTGGATTGAAGTATAATTTGAATTAGCAAAGTCGGCATAATAGATGTTGCAATCGGAACCTCCACTACTACTGAATGCGATATTGTTTCCAGATTTCGTTCCAATTTGGAAACAACTTACTGAGGAATATGCCGCTTGTGATTGACACAACTGCACTTCATCGCTATATGATCCGGAATAACTCTTGAATTGGAATTTGTATCTATGATCATCATTGGTAGATGTGTGAGTCCTATATCCAAATCCATATCCATCATTTGAAACTACAATTTCATCCAATTCAGCAAAACAAGTGCCACGACCAATACTATCATCGGTAGCTGGATTACCTGATGATCCCACTGAAGTCTGATGGTACTGGCTTTTTGAGACCTCAGAAGTTCCATTTAGGGCAATAATATTAGTAACGAACTCCGTATATCCATATTGTAAACGGTTATGCATATACGAAGAGGGGTTATTATGAACAGTGAATGTGTTAATCGGGTAAATTATCACTACATTGTTTTCAGAGATATCAAACAAGCCCTGCTGTCTAATGTATTCAAGGACTTTGTAATATCCGGCATTTACATCAAGATTTGTGTTCCCTGAACCGGTATCAACACATTTGCTATTACCCCCCTCAATGTGGCGATTTGAAATAGAAATTTGTGAATCCGTAGATGAATGTTCTTCAAACGTACCATTTACATATTGATCCAGTGTTATGGTCAATGTCTCTGAACTACTAGAAATTCCATTACTTGTAGGGTCTCCAGAAAGAGAATATGTTGTCCTAAATAGAGAACTATTCCAGAGGAAATAGTCACCAACAATTGGGTCATTAGATTGTGCATAGTGGTTGTTGTGATTTGGAAATTTAGTCATGCTCCAAGTGTTGTTATTCCATACCAATAGCCTCCAAGTTCCCGGATTCTTATCATAATACAATATTGACAAATTATCACCATCTTCCGCAACTTGATAGAAACCTATTCCATTATCTGAAGGATCGAGATACGGTATTTCCTCGAGGTAGTTCATTGTAGAAAAGTTCGCATTTGTCGATGTATTCATCATATCCTCTTCAAAACCCAATTGCGATTCTGGAACTGGGTATGTAATTACAAGACTTACGACCATCATTAGCAGAACTGGGATTGTACAGTTATCGCGCATACCATGTCTAAACCGACTTAAAATATAGGGTTTGACCAATTACGTTGAGATGTAAAAGAGAATTAAACTAGATACTGCTTCCCTTCGAACAGGAAACTGCCTCAATCCTTGTTCTGGATGCTGAATGCTTGGATGGGCCCGTCCGGATTTGAACCGGAGTCCAAGCGTCCCAAACGCTCGAGTATTGGCCAAGCTAACCCACGGGCCCAATGGCTCGCCCACCAGCGACCCCATCATAAGACTTCAGTCGAGAACCTGCCACTCGTCTTCACTCAACTTCAACAGCAGTCCCTGCGAATATGCCATTTCAATCAAATCCGATGCTCGTAAAGTAATATTCATCTTCGCCAATGACTTGACTACATTTTCTGCTCTAATAACTCCATCAACAGCAGCACTGAGAAGACATTCTGTCAAACGGTAAGCATCATCTTCCCTAACTGAGGCAGTAGGCTTAGAGGTCATTTTCTCTGATAATTTAGATTTTAAATGTTCAGGAACATTGGCCAAGGAAATCTCATTTTGCAATTCTTGCTCATTAGCAGCATGAGATATTATCTCGGTTTTTTCATTGGCAATTACACCACATCGACTGCATTTACCCTTGGTGCCAGCCTTTCTGCCAAAGCATTGGGCACAACCACTACATCTCAAGACTGTCCAGGCTGGTGCATCCATCTTGATACCCTACAATGAAAAATCCATTCCAGAATCAGCAGCTCTTGTTCCCGAACTACGTACTGGACCTGCTGGCGCCTTACTGCCAAAGGAGCCATCTGTATCCTCTGCAGCCTTGGTCGGTGGACCTCGGACTCTTCCTCTGCTTCCCATTCCAATGTTTAGACTATCAGGCATGATCAGAGCAGCCATCGCAACTCCATGATGGCCTTGGGCTGCTGTCACTTCATCAACTGCAACATCAAAGGCAGTTACTTCTAAGTCACGACTTGCCAACCTTCGTTGCAGGTTGCGTTTTAGGAGGGATTCTGTTTCTTCGTAATCGAGATCAGTGGCGAGGGTTGAGACGATTGCACATTGGTCGCCTTCTGGAGTTTCTGCTGATGCCCAGGCGACTCCTGCACTGCCAATACCACGGTCCTCCGCTGTTGCAATAGCGATGTGGCACTCTACGAGAGAACCCATTGGTAGGTCGTTTGGCTGTACTGCTTCAAACCCAATCGGCAGCATTGCACCTTCGACTCTAATGAGACGACAATCGCCTAATCCCAGATCTACTAGGCCTTGGTCAAAAGCATCTTCTTGGTTCTCACCAAATGGTGCAACTGAGGTCATTAACCAGCCAGGAGTTGACTTTCCTGAACGGCGCTTTGGGATGTCATCCAAGGGGGGCATGGCATCAGGACGGCGAAGGGGTTCATGAACAGAATGGTTCCTCGGTACTGGTAATGAGGTCGCGAGATTTGCTCATTGGTGGCAGTATTGCTAGTCTCATAGTCCTGATTGCCATCGGTAGAAGTGCCGATGGAATTGAGGGTGGTACTGTGTTCATGCTACTGCTTTTTGGCCTCCTATTAGTCGGAATTATTGTCCTTAATACCAACAGAAAACAAGATATCCAATCCTCAACCAAAGGAGTCCTCAAACATAATGAAGCAGTTCTTGAGACAAACTTGACAGAAACAAAAGAGGAACTCAAAGACCCTCTAGACGAGGGTTTTGATATCCCTCTCTAGACCAAGCGCACCGTTTCAAGATTCTTTGGCGCCCAAGTTCTCATGCTGAATTTTTCACGCAAGGAGTGGCCTAATTCATTGCACTTGTGATAATCTCCATGATGGCAGATGACATTTTTAGGCCTTGGGCTCATTTCTGAAACGAAGTCGATGAGTTGCTTTCGGTCTGAATGACCACTGAAGCCATCGATGGTTACCATTTCGCAGCCAATTTTCACGATTTCAGTTCGACCATCGATGTGCATTGGTACTTCTCCGAATCCCTTTTGCAAGCGGCGGCCAAGTGTTCCTTCTGCTTGATAACCGACGAAACATAGAGTGTTGCGCTCATCACCGGCCCAATTTCGGAAATATTCCATGACTGGACCACCATTTAGCATACCGCTGGTTGCCAAGACAATACATGGCGAGTGGTCCAAAACGATTGATTCTCTCATATCTCGTCCTTTAACTGGCCTAAACCAACTACTAGTGAATGGGTTATCGCCATCGTCGCGTTGTAATGATTTTCGTAGAGCGCTAGTTAGATACTTAGGGTGAGAGGCATGTATTGCTGTTGCTTCTTGGATCATTCCGTCCAAGTAAACCGGTACTGGAGGAATTTCACCGCTGCGGAATAATTCGTCGATTGCTATCATGACTTCCTGAGAACGACCGACTGCGAATACTGGACAGATGACCTTTCCATTCCTTGCCATCGTTCTTTTAATGACGTCTTGTAATTCCATCGTTGCTTCTTCGCGACTTGGTTGAAAGTCTCCAGCTGCTCCATAAGTAGATTCGATGATGAGAGTTTCACAGCGCGGGAAACGTACGCTTGCGGCATCGAATAGCCATGATTTTTCGTATTTTGTATCGCCAGTTAATACCACATTGTGGACTCCGTCACCAATGTGCAAATGTACCGATGAGGAACCAAGAATGTGACCAGCATTGTGGAAGGTTAATTTGACATCAGGTGCAATATCAGTAGTTTCATTCCAATTAACGTCGATAACGTGCTTCATACATTCTCTAATGTGCTCCATCTCATAGGGCGGGCGCTTGCCTTCACTGCTCGAAACCTTCAGATAATCAGTTTGCAATAACAGCATCATATCTCTTGTCGGGGGGGTACAGAAAACTGGACCCTTGTAGCCGTACTTGAACAGAACCGGTAGCATCCCTGCGTGGTCTAAATGGGCGTGAGTTAGAACTACTGCGTCTATTTTCTCTAATGGTAATGCTTCTGGAGCGTTGAAATATGGCATTGGGTCGGTATCTGATGCGATGTTCACTCCAACATCAATCATGATTCTACTTTCATTTGTTGTTATGTAGTGACATGCTCTACCAACCTCTCTATATGAGCCAAGTGCGGTTAATCTAACCCAACTGGGTCCGGCTCTTTTTGGGCGGTAAATATTGAGTCCGAATTCCTTCAGGAATTTGCGGCGTTCTTGCCAGTGTGCTTGTCGGTAGCCGCGGATATCGTGTGTTGTCTTAGATTCCAATGGAGGTGTTCTTTCCATTATTAGAATCCAGCCAATCTCATCCATGATTTGATTCTTGATAATTGCTCTCTTTCCTAGGGCAGTGCTTGGGTCATCACATTGGACTAGGACTTCCTTTAAGCAGCGGTCAAAACTTATGACTGAAATTACAACCTTATCTGGAATCAATTCCCTGATCCGCTTATCTGCATCCTTTTCCTCCATGAGGATATCATCCGAAGGCCGTACTACGATACTGCGCTTGACGGTTTTTGATATTCTCCCGACTAGTCCATCTGCTCCACCAAAACGGCGGGGGGTTGGGGTGACGATTGCCACCTTTGCTGCTTCTAAGTCGATTTCATAATCAACATCTTTTGGGATTATTTTTGCTATCTGATCTTTCACTTCTTTGAAGGTTAATCTCATTATTATCTCTCCGTTTCCCGCTCTCCTTCTCGCCACCACAGGGTTATGAAAATCAAAACCCTAGTTTAGGGGGGATGGGCCACCATAGGTGACTTGGGGGAATGTGAGGTTCACTTCAAGAGTGAGTTGACTTCGTTATCAGTTAGAGCTCTGTAGCCATCTTTTGTGATGACTGCCAAATCCATGCCGTTGCCGCTTGCAGCATCACGTTGTCCAGATGCTGAAAGAGCACGAGATGCTAATTTTAGAGCCTCTTTTTCAGACATATTATCGCTGAAACCATCTTCTAGGACACCATACATGTAGGGAGAACCTGAACCTGTTGCGCAGTATTGGTCAGGGATACTTCCGCCAGCGGAGTCAATAGAATATACAGACGGGCCATCATCGTCCATGCCGACTATTAGGAGTTGAACCCAGAAGGGGCGGCCGCCGAGGATGTTGGCAGTTAGGGTGGCGGCTGCAGTGACGCTCATTTTCTTACCACGCTTTAGTTCGTAGAGGTTGACTTCAGCAGCCAGCATTCGGCTCAGACTTTGAGCGTGTCCAACTAACCCTGCAGTTGTTAAAGCGAGGTTATCGCCGATTTTGAATAGTTTTTGAACGCTTTTGTTGGCAATGAAGTGCCCCATAGTTGCTCGGTGGTCTGCTCCAACAACAGCTCCTCCATTGAAGCAAATTCCGAGCGTACTTGTTCCTGTCTTGAATTGCTCCGGCTCCATTGATTGCATGATCATCACCTATGACAAGGGCCTCTCAAACGGCGAGGGTCCTTGAGTGTTGAGGCTAGGCGGTATGCCATGGCTTATCAACCCGACGACAATACATCAGACCGCAGGTTCATGTGCTTAACCCACTACAGCAATGGTATGAATGATGAGGAAGAAGTCAGGGGCCAATCCTCACTTGACTCATTCTCTACCGAAATGGTCGAATCTGTCGAGGAGATCTTGGCCACTTCCGCCAACCTCCCTCTGCGCCGTTTGGACATGCCGAGTTCACGACCAGCAGGTGAAGTTCCGCCACCTCCTGCAAAAGTTCGCTATCATGATCTTGGAAGTAAGTATCCTGCTGCTCCTATTTCTTCAGGTGAAAATGGCTTGGTATTACACCGAGGCGTGTTACAAGACTTGACTGGAGTAGAGGGTCTATTGGATTGGCTAAGTGATGGGAAAGTTGTCATCGTTGAAGTTGGGCGTCTGATGCAACGAAAATTGGAATTCAGTACAGCCTTAGCACAATTACATTCCTTTATCGAAGAAGATTTAGGAGGTCAAATCGTTCAACTAACTTCCTCAAGACTACTTTTGCTACCTCCTGGATGCCGAGGAGTGCGAGGGGTTGAGGATGAAGCCTTTGCTGCCGGCCGTCTGGAGTGAGTAGAATGGAATCAGATATCGATATGCCCTGTCCTATTTGTTCTAAATCTGGACAATTGAAGATGATTTCACATATTGATGATATCCCGTACTTTGGAGAGCATACTCAAGTTACCCTATTGTGCAATGACTGTGGATGGAGACAAACTGATTTCATCCCTGCCGATGGTAAGAAGCCTGTTGCATCATCTCTTTTTATCAGTGGGGAGGAGGAATTGAGAGCTCGAGTTGTACGTTCATCTAGTTGTACTATCTCAATCCCTGAATTGGAATTAGAAGTCAGCCCAGGCACTTCAAACTCTGGTTATGTTAGCAATATAGAAGGGGTTCTTGACCGCTTTATCCAAGTGGTTGAGATGGTCTTGAAAGACCTCGATGACCCTACACAAGTAGGTGCTGCAACCCGTATTTTATTGGTGCTAAATGAGGTGAAAGAAGGACGGGGGGCTGGAATAACGGTAGAATTCCTTGACCCACGCGGTCATAGCATGGTGCTGCATGAGAATACTGTTAATCGGGAATTGACCGAAGAAGAGTTGGAGAGTTTGCCTGTTGGGCCAGAGCCACCGGTCATTGAGAAGTAATCAACGGGCATCTGGAGCAAGGAAGTCCTTAACCAAATGAGCATTTTGCGCTTTCAATTCTGCGTGTTCATTCATCCATTCCAAGGCCCTGTCAACACACAGTTGTTTCATCTCACCAGCCAATAAAGTTCCTGCTCTATAGGAAGCGGCGGTATCCCTTAGGAAGTCATCATCATCCTCGAAGAAGAACATCATGTACTGAAACGCCACATCTTTTTCTGGATCTCCACCTAACCTGCGGTGTTCCTCAAGTGTGGCTTGACCACCGGAAAAGGCTCGTTTGATTTTCTTTTCTATTAATTCAGGTGAATCATTTAGGAAAATCGTAGTCTTAGGCATTGAAGATGACATCTTATCTCCTGTTAGTCCAACTGCAAAGCGATGGTAGGTACTCGAAGGTTGTAGCAAACCCATCCCTCCCATCTTGCGCTCCAATGACAATAAGCGCATTCTGATATTTGCTCGGTCTTTAGCCGTAGCAGAAGGGATGTGGACCGAACCATGCTTGGGATTGGAAAGGAAGTCAGCAAATCCCAAATCCGTTAATTCGGCGCAAATATCGGTAAATACCTGATTTTTCTTCTGCCGGTCGTTTTGACCAAGTGCCTCTCCATTTTCATCCTGCACAGAAAGACCGATGACTAAACCCCCATTCTTGGCTGGTTTAACATTGAACCAATTCGTTTTGGCAGCCATCCCACGAGTCAGACGCAAGTGTGGGTCTTGGTCAACTCCAACTGGAACTACAATAGGACGCAAACCGCCGTATTCATCTAATTGTGGATGGATAATATCACCGGCCTGAACCAATGGTGCCTGAACATGCGCAAGATTGGTATCGCCCGAAAAACCGTAGATAGCTTCCATCTCTGAGAGGTTGGTTTTCTTGCCCAAAGTAAAACCTAATTTTTGCGTAATTGGGCGGGTGGACTGAAAGTAAACATTGGTCCGGTTAGGGTCTAAACCCATTGCAACATAATTAGAAATATACTCTTCAAGTGCTATACTTCGTGCATCTGCTAGGCTAACGCCACGAGTTGCATTAGATTCAAGGTCGGCTACAGCAATGGTGACATCACCGCCTTGCTGCTGGAACCAGCGCACTTGGTCGATAACCATCTTGTGGCCCAAATGCATTTGCCCACTTGGCATCAAGCCGGTCATTACTCCAAATGGCTTACCAGAATCACGAGCATCAAGAACAACATCAAGGTCTCGATGAGCAAAAACAATGCCTCGTCGCTGATGCAGACTTGCATCATGAATTGAGGTTGCATCCAGTGGAGTAATACCAAATTGCTCGATGATTCGCGAATAGTCAGTCGACTGGTCGCTGGACCATGGGTCGATGCGTACCTCGCTTGCCATCCGCTCACCTGATGTCGTTGCCTTTACATTCAGGGGATGAAGGCTTCGCCACATAGAAGTGGCATGAGCCATTAAGGAAAGTGATTGGGATGGCGCGGATAGTGGTTCTTGGGGCCGGCCTGATCGGCAAATTCGTGGCATCTCGATTACTTGAGCATGATTTGTTGGTCGTTGATAATTGCCAAGAACCACTCAATGAATTGAATTGTCAAACTCTTTGCTGTTCAGCTTTTGATGTTCTAAATATGGAAGATGTGGATGTATGGGTAAATATGCTACCTGGGAGAGTTGGGCATGCAGTAAGGCAACCACTCCTGAATAAAAATCAAACAATTGTAGATTTGGCATTCACAGCAGAAGACCCTCGCAATCTGCAAGGCGGTAGAATGGTCTATGATGTCGGCATTGCACCAGGACTTTCCAATCTCTGGAGTGCAGCGATTGAGGGAATTAAGAGATTGGAAATTAAAGTCGGTGGCATCCCTTGTCAGCCCGACGAAGGCTGGTCCTACATGGCGCCATTCTCTCCAAGCGACGTCATTGAGGAATATACTCGTCCAGCAAGAGTCATCATAGCAGGAGAGCAAAAAGAAATACCTGCCTTGGAAATGCGGCATATGGTCGAAATCCCTAATGTTGGCAAATTAGAGGCTGCAATAACCGACGGGTTGCGAAGCCTACTCGATACAGTAGAAGCCGAGACTATGCTGGAATATACATTGAGATGGCCAGGCCATTATGAAAAATGGTTAGCATCTAGCCAAGATGAAGAATTGGCAAATGAATGGCAATTTGATTCAAGCAGAGAAGAAATGACTGTCATGACGGTTGCCGCCACAATAAAAAACGGAGAGTGGAATGGCTATCTTATTGACTATGGTAAAGATGATGATTCATCTATGGCAAGGACCACAGGGCTGGTCACTCTAGCGGCTATTGATGCTGCTCTTTCTGGATTGATTCCTGAGGGGGTGCATCCTCCTGAAGGGGTTCCCGAACTATTGCAATTAGCAGAAAAAAGACTTCAAGATGCTGGTGTGCAAATAGAAAGAGATTCATTCTTCCTCAAGTGATGCAATCCGGGTCTTATCGCGCTTTATCATTATCGAATAGGCCAACATCGAACCTAGCACTAGTGTAACTCCAATAACCGGCAACCACGGTGAAGAACTCCTCGCATCTCTGGGTATAAGCAACCAAGTGAATCTAAGATCTGAAGAAGCCTCAAAACGCTTTGACCAAGTGAATAAATCATCAGTTTCATGAGCCGCTATGGTGACTGCGAATGAACGCCCATTGAACCACTGCTCACTCAATATATCAACTTCAACATCACTATCTTCAAAGACTATCTTGACCTCCATTCCCACTGGTATAGACAATAAAAGATGAGAGCCATCCATCCTCCAGCCTTGTTGAAGTTGGTTTTCATTGACATCCAACATTACTAACTGATTACCCGTAGAAACATCGACTATAGAGAGAACCTTTGAATCACTTGCATTGACTCTCCAAGTTACCGGGATATCCCAGTTTCTATCTTCAGAAGATAAGCAAGCTTGAGGTCGTTCAACTTTCATCCTCCATTCTCCTTCAGCCGAAGTAGTGGATGATGAAAATTGGAATTGGTGGCAGCGTTGGATTACCCATGTCGACCAAGCCTCCCCCCAAGTTGTGAACCATGCATCGCTGTCAAGAAGCCATTCTTCGATATCTGAATCATGGCGTATTGTTATCTCATCTACTTTTCCAACCCAATAAAAATTCACTAATCCACCGGCTTCTGCTTCTGTTTTCACTGTCGATAAAGTGTTCATTTCTTTCTCAAGGCTTCCGCCTCGCCTACCCATATTGTACCAATCCTCAGGTTGTTCAGGGAAATCTTCTGAATTATGCCACGCAGTTGAGGCTAAGCCAGTTTCATCGCCATGAATAGGAAAGCCTTGTGCGTCAATCATATCATGCTCAATATAGGTCAACCCATTCTCCACAAAGGTCGAGAGGGGAGTTGAATTCCAATGTGATGCTACGATATTATCCTCAATATATTCTCTACATTCTTTAGCCATTGCACCAGGGTCTGCTTGCCAAGAAAGAGAGGGGATTTCATAGCAGCCAAATTCATCTCCCGCTGCCAAGCGTTCATCTGCATAACCTGTTGAAAGCCAACCATCTACTTCCCATGATGCTGCTGCAACAGGTGTAATAATTGGTTGAAGGATTAGTAATAGCAGCAGCCACCAAGTAAAGCCTCTGCGCATGATTTGCTCGAAATGTCTGCTGTTCAAGACTATACCGGAATAAACGCCTTCAAAGATTATGGTGAGCCGCAGCATAGAATACTGAAAAGCAGCCCCCACAAGATATGGGCGATGCTGCTGATGCATGGTTGCGTCTGGGTGATGCAGTCATAATTAAGGGCACAGGCAAGCCACTCAAGCCACCGCTTTCATACAGCGTATTGCAATGGACTATTGTTCCACTCATCCGATTTTTTATCCGAATTAAACCATATGGGATTGAACGAATTCCAAAACAAGGCTCGGGAATTTTTGTGGCAAACCACCTTAGTCATGTTGACCCAGTTATTGTGGTTAGCGTTGTTCGAAAGAAATTACATTATTTAGCGAAAGACGAGCACTTCACTACTCCAGGGGTTTCCTTTTTTATGAGAGCTACAGGTCAAATCAAAACCGAACGAGAATCAGGCGCTGCGGATGCTTTGGCCAGAGCCAGTGACATATTGGCTGAAGGCCGCTGCTTAGGCCTATTTCCAGAAGGTACGCGTTCACGAAACAAAGAGCCTCCATTCCTTGCAGCAGGGAAAACAGGAGTAGCACGGCTTGCAGCATCTCACCCTGAAGTACCAGTTACCCCGATGGCACTAATCGGAACAAGAGAAGTCATGGCTCCAAAAATCCACAAACTCCCCCGACTCTGGAGAAAGATTCGAGTCAACATTGGTTATGGTCGAAGTTGGAATCAATTCTTAGAACAAACAAATGTCAGCCGAAAGGATATAGATGCTATTGCTGGAATGGAGGCAGATGAAAAGAAAGCGGCAATCGCTGCTCTTTATCGCGCCTTTACTGACCTAATCATGGCTGATATCAAAGAACTAGGTGCACCATAGCCTTCACAATAATTGAAGAACCGGCTAAGGCCACCACTCTTCGGTACCATGGAACAGTATCTCGACTTGATGCGCCGTATCCTCGACGAGGGTCAGCCAAAAGGCGATAGGACTGGAACCGGAACCATATCTCTATTCGGCCACCAAATGCGTTTTGACCTCTCCAAAGGCTTTCCTATGGTCACTACCAAAAAATTGCACATGAAGTCGATTATCTACGAATTATTGTGGTTCCTAAGAGGAGAGACAAATATCTCCTACCTGAAAGAACACGATGTTCGAATCTGGAATGCATGGGCTGATGATGAGGGTGAACTGGGTCCAGTTTATGGCGAACAATGGCGGAAATGGGAGACTGAAGGTGGGCAAGTTGTTGACCAAATAGCAGAAGCAATTGAGATGATCAAGAATAATCCAGATTCACGCCGAATAATTGTCTCCGCTTGGAACGTAGGAGCCTTAGACAAGATGGCATTAATGCCCTGTCATGCCTTTTTCCAGTTCTATGTTAACAACGGAAAACTCTCATGTCAACTTTATCAAAGAAGTGCCGATGTATTCCTTGGAGTTCCGTTCAATATAGCATCCTATAGCATTCTTGTCCACATGATGGCCCAAGTCTGTGAACTTGAAGTCGGTGATTTCATCCACACTATCGGAGATGCCCACCTCTATGCTAACCACCTTGAGCAAGCCCGATTGCAAGTCTCAAGAGAATGTCTGGGATTACCCCAACTAATCCTAAACCCAGAGAAAATGGACATCGATGACTTCACTTACGAGGACTTTGAAATTCAGGATTATCAACATCACCCGCATATCAAGGCCCCGATTTCAGTTTAAGAGGTTGAATAATGAGAATCATCGCCTTAGTTGCTTGCGATTTGAACGGGGCTATCGGCAAGCAAGGCGATCTGCCGTGGAGATTGCCTTCTGACCTAGCTCGCTTCAAACAACGAACCATGGGATCCCCTATCATCATGGGACGTAAAACCTACGAGTCAATTGGCAGGCCTCTGCCAGGCCGATTAAACATCGTGATTAGCCGGACCTCAAACTTCGAGGGAGTAATCATGGCAAGAAGTCCTGCCGCTGCAATTACCGCCTGCGGTGCTGTAAATGAGGCATTTATCATTGGAGGTGGGGAAATTTACCGTCTATTCGACTTAGATATATTGGAAATAACAGTAGTCCAAACGACAATCGAAGGTGCAGACACATTCTTTGAGGTACCTGAACGAATGGAGGTCTCATCAATAGCAGAATCTCAACAAGGTGAGGAAGATGAACATCCTTGGGTTCTCAAGATTCTGGAACGTACTCAGTAACCCTAATTCCAAGTCTACCTTTTCGGCTTGGTCGAGTCATGATTTTATCCATTTTTTTGTGGAAGGCTTTCTCAAGGTCGATTTCCATTGCCAAGGCATTACCCAAAGTCAATATGAAAACATCTGCCAATTCTTCTTCTAAGTCAGCCTTCGGTTTTCCCTTGGTAACTGCGGCTGCTAATTCTCCTAATTCCTCGATCATCAAAGTTAGGCGGTAGCCCATGTCATGGCCATTGTTATCAGCAAAGGCATGCTTGTGGTGGAACCTTGCAGTTCTTGCCATCATGGTGTCGAATCTGCCATCGCAAAGAATCTCTGCGACATCGCTTTCTCCGACTGCTAAAACGCGTTCGCCTGCACCGTCTTTGAGCCATTGGTCGACGTCTGTTGGTCTTGTCATAGCATCATGCAGAGGAACTTAGTCCTTCAATACCACTCAAGAAAGGTGATCGAGAATCTTTCCAGCAAGCGCCGCCGAAATTCCCTTTATTTCAGAGATTCCATCAACACCAGCCTCCTTCAATGCTGCAAAGGAGCCAAGCCCCGCATCCTGCAACTTCTTTGCGGATGCTGGACCTACACCTGGTAGAGTCGAAAAGTCATCATCTGAAGCAGGTTCTGCTGCTACAGGAGATTCTTCTTCTTCCTTGACTTCCTCAACAGGTTCTGGTGCCTTGTCTGATACTTCTTCAAGTGCTTCTGCTGCTGCTAATACTCCTGCTTCTTCAGCAGTGCCATCTTCTTCGTCAGCGGCTGCTGCCAGTGCTGCTGCCTTACGGGCCGCGGTTTCTGCAGTCTTGCGCTCTTCATTAGCATGGATTTCATCAAGGGTAGGGCCGCTTTCTGAAACTACTCCACTCTGTAATAGTTGACTCTTATGAATAACCGCAGAGCGAACGGGGTAGACCTTTCTGACAGCCTTGGAAACTTCATCTTCCATCTCGGTTCCAAGTAGAGATTTTTGTAACTGAGCAAAGGTCTTGCGAGCTGATTGTGTAAGGATGACATCGCGTGCTGCTAAGCGCATTGCACTCTTGACGCTAGACTTGACTCTGCGCTCAGTAATCATCAATGGTTTCAAGCGGACCAAGAAACCATCCTGTGTTACGACATCAACAACATCGTCAACTTTTCCACGGTAGCGGCGGATTTGCCTACGAACATGGTCGGACTGGTGACTGTGGCCTATGAATTCAGTTAGTGCATCTTGGCCAACACACTCAATAACACGGAAGCGTACTTTGACGTGCATCTTTGTGAAGTCGCCATCGAATTCCTGTTGAGTAATTTCGTAGGTACGTCCTACGATGTGTTCTTCTTCTTCTCCGAGAGTCTCGCCGATGCGCTTGAAATCCCAAGGGTATCGTGGTGCACGGATTGTGAACCAACGCTTAGTCTTCCACTTATCTTTCTGCTTTCTTGCTGCTGCGCGTGCCTTTGCACTGTTTCGACTTGCCATCTTGATCCCTCAGAGTTTGTTGTAGGGGCTACCCTACGAGCAAGCCGCCGACCGACCTCCACTATTTGAATTATATGAGAGGCGTCATGCGCCGCGGTCTTCCATTCTTGTTGCAAGACCTTCTAATTCCAGACCTGGCATTGCTTCTCCCATCATGGCTGAAGCCTCAGAAACAACAGCAGGGTCGTCAAAATGGTGAGTTGCCATAATGATTGCATCTGCAGTAGTTTTTGGATCTGGAGATTTGAATATTCCAGAGCCGACGAAGATTCCATCCATTCCATGCTTCATCATCAAGGCTGCATCAGCAGGGGTTGCAATACCACCTGCAGAGAAAGTGATGACAGGTAATCTCCCCATTTCCTTTACTTGTAGCAAGATATTCTTCATGTTAGTATGGAACTCATCATCCAAGTCGCCGAAAGGTGTTGTACATACATCTCCAAGCAGTGGAGATGTCTCCGATAATTCGTAAAACCTGTCCATGATAATATCAACAGCGATATCCAACTTTTCATCATCCATAGTCTGAACTTGGGCAATTTCTTGCTGGATTATGCGTGAGTGTGTCACTGCTGCAACCACGTTGCCTGTTCCTGCTTCGCCCTTGGTTCTTATCATTGCAGCACCTTCATGGATTCTGCGAACCGCCTCTCCGAGGTTTGTTGCGCCACAGACGAATGGTATGGTGAAATCATTCTTAGCGATGTGGAAAAATGGGTCAGCAGGAGTTAGAACTTCTGATTCATCGACCATATCAACACCAAGTTCCTGTAATACAGCAGCCTCCATATCGTGTCCAATTCGAGCCTTTGCCATGACTGGAATAGAAGTGGTCTCGATGATACCACGGATTAGGTCTGGATGGCTCATCCTTGCAACTCCGCCATCCTTGCGGATATCGGAAGGAACCCTCTCAAGAGCCATGACTGCAGTTGCCCCAGCATCTTCAGCAAGTTGAGCTTGCTCAGGAGTAACCACGTCCATAATGACGCCACCTTGTTGCATGCGAGCAAATCCACGCTTGATCAATTCAGTACCTTTGTACATTGTTTCAAGGTCGGTATTAACTGCCATTGCTATCCCTCAATTAGTCAAGAGTAGTTATTGGAAACCGGTGGTTCAATCATCAGCAAGAACTGGTGAATCGCCGGTTGCGACTTCCAAGTTCAGAGATTCAGTTGCATTGCGCTCAATCCATGCTTCCTCTTCATCAGGAACATCGGTATCGGCAAAGATTGCTTCTACTGGGCACTCTGGTATACAGGCGCCACAATCGATGCACTCATCTGGGTCAATGACCAGATAGGTGTCGGCTTCTCTAAATGCCTCTACAGGGCATACTGCAACGCATTCCTGATACTTATGGTCAACACATGTTGAGATTACTACGTGGGTCATCTGCTTCTCTCCATAGCGCCGATTGAGAATACGGATATGAAGCCTTTTGTGGATTCACTCTTCTTCATAGTCCGGCAAAGCAGGAATTTGTGCTCTTTCAAGCAGTGATTGAAGACTATCTTTGACAACTTGTTGGGTGTCTTGACCAGGGAATGCTTTGAATTTGAGACGGGCTTTTACAGTTGCTTTTCCACCAGGTTCACTCAGGATGAGTTTTCCTCGAACAAGGCTGTCAAGGTCTAGGCGGAAGTAGAGGGCATTATCATCATGTAAGCGTGAATCCAATTGTATCAACAATGTATTCAGCAAGTTTGGACCGAGATTAGAAATTGCTTTGCGGATGGCGCCGCGGCGGCTTATCTTGGAAGTAATCATATGAACTTTCGAGCCATGGTAGGATTTGGTTCGTTCTAGTTCAATGCTTTCTGGCTCGCCACAAAGCCATGAAAGAGCATCTGCGATAACCAATTCATCTTCAAGACCTGAAGTGTTAGCTCTCCAAGTTAAGTTTGCGAATGGCATATGTTCACCTTTTGGCTTAAAATCCATAAGCCGCTAGTGCTGCCATAAATAAAACGAAAAGAAATGCAGGAACTAAGATGGCTGAGGCGCCCACTCCATAAGCAAACCATTTGTATCCAGACATGTAAGCACCTACTCCTACTCCGATGAATAAAAGGCATCCAAGACAAGGAAGAAAGGCAAAGAAAAACTCCATATTTTCGTCATAAGAATATATATGGACGTTGATTTCTTTAACATGTGAATAGGAATCGGGTAATTTGAAAGTCAATACTCCATCTTTCAATTTACTATCAATAATGTATTCTCCTTCTTCAAATATTGTGCATGGCCTATCTCCTCCATTGAGATAGAAACCCCTTTCACCAAACCGGTTTTGTGATTGGAGGAATTCATAAGTTCCATGTCCATCACAATAATCAGGATCCACATTACCACTGAAAATAGTATTAACTCCATCTCCTTGGCCTAATGATTCAGTACGGGAAACACCATCTTTGTAATATTTAAATTCGACATTATAACCGTCAGTAGGCGGCGATAAAAAATCCAATTCCATACTCCCATTCTCATGGATAGTGCCAATGTTTTCGTTTGCATGATATCTTAATTCTCCCTCACAATTATAATTTGCACTTGCCCAATCGTCAAACCTGGAATAATCCCCGCCGGAATTTTTCCAATTCAGATCAACCTCATAATAAGAATCGTCGTCACAATTCCATCCTAACTCTGTCAAATCGATGCTGAATTCTCCTTGTTCATTAGGCGCGTATAATTCCCCCTCCCAGTCATCTCTATCTCTTTCATTCAATGATTCAATGCTAATTGCAAAAATGATGCCAACGATGACTGGAAAAAGAAGCCCCAAGAAAAATTGCTTTTTCATCATTTTTCCTTTTACTGGCATCAAAGAAGGGTCGGTAAAAGCAACATTTTCAGTAGATAATGATGCTGAGAATACGTTTTCTGGGACTGGTGCAGCATCATTTTCAATAACGATACTGGCCGGTGGGGATGAAGCAGAATCACCGACCATAGCCTACTCACCCCGTATGTTATTGGTAATCTTGTTGCCGGATAAAATGAAAAAATACTCCATTCTGAATCAAGTTAGAACTTCCAAAAGACGGTCCTGCTCGGCTGCTCTACGAAGTTCCAAGGCAATTCTGCGCCCGCTGCTCATCGGTTTTCTCCAAGTTGCATTACCGTATGGGTGGCCTACGCTAACATGTACGTTTGTACCGCCACCAACTCTTGGTGCAACATCATATATTGAATAATTCATGTCTTTGTCGATACATGTTTGTAGGCAGAATGGACCGATGATACCTGGTTCATAATGCTCCTTGCTGGCACTGATGAACTTCTCACCCAATTCGAATGCTGTTTCAAGAAGAGATTCTCTAATTGTCGCTGTATTATGTCCAACAACGGTCATTTCTGGAATTTGCTGATGGGCTGGCATGGTCATTTGTTGTGGTGCGGGCAGGCGTACATGACCGTCTAGGGAGGATTCAAACCTCCAATCTACTCCCAATAGTTCCAGTTTTGGCATCTCCTCTTCCAATGGGCTGTAAAAGAAGTTTAGGTTGAATACTGGTCCAACAACATAGCGCTCGATTCTTGCTCCTGTCAAACTGGCTGCATCGATGACACCTTGCTTGATTAAATCCTGAGACTTCTGTTTATATTCCTCGTAAGATGCACAGGTAAAGAATCCTCTTTCGAGTTTTTTCTCTGCATGGTGCAACTTGACGATGACTAGACAATCGATATCTTGGGGGTCATCGATTGCTTCAGGATAAGGAAGTCCAGCTTTGTCCAGAATCCAATAATAATCCTGCTCTTCAGTTCTCTCTTCCATTCTCAACATGTTGCGGCTACCAAACATTGGTACATTGAAATCATCCTCGATTGCATTCATTCCACAATAAGAAGTGAAAGAACGGTTTGGAATATAGATCACATTACGGTCCCTCATTCCTTGCTGAAAGTCAGACTCTAGGATATCGCTGAATTTATCGAGGATGACGGCTTTGTCAACCATTCCTCTGCGAACTCTACCTGCAACTGTACGCTGGGCCTTGAAGTAATGAGAGTAGGTTTTTTCTCTCCCTTTTTGACAGTATGCCACGGTAGGAAAGCCCTCTTCGATGGCGCCATCACAGATATCGAGGGCTGAATGGCTTGCTGTCATGCCGATTCTCAACTTCAATCTGTCATAGTCATCCAAAACCGAGGCGATTTGGTCGCGGCTGATCATATTGGGCAACTCCAGTCAATCGAATCTCTGCAACTCCATCAACTGTTCTGTTGTCAGAGTCTCACCACTCATCAATTTGCTCATCAAGTCTGCTACTTCTTCGCGGGCTGACTTGGAAGGTGCTGAACCACTCTCGATTCCACGGATTGAGCGTAGGATGGATTGGGTGCTGTGAAGGCAGCGAATGGAAACTATGTAGTGATGGTGGGCTTGGTCTGCTTCTTTCTTTGAGCGGCGTAGACGGCGGTGGGCATCTTCTGCCTCTTCGCGCTTTTTGTCTACCTCGCTATTCCAGACAATCATCAACTCGTGAGCCTGTTGGGCTTCTTCGGCTGCTCTGGTGACTTCGATATGGGCTTCTTCTTGGGCTTCCATGGCGACGCGTAATTCTTCACGTACCACCTTCAATTCCTCGTTACCTTCTTCCGAGAGTTCCATCGAACGGATTTGGGAACGGATGTCCTTCATCTTCTTCATTATTTTCTTCTCATTTTTACCGGTGTGGCGCCCCATCTCGAACTCTCGCTCAAAGCGCTGCATATCTCTGCGTAGGCTATGGACTGTCACTTTCTTTTCACGGCGACCTCGATGGCCATCTTGTTGGGGAGCGGCTTTTTGTTGTCCTCCACCGCGTAATTCTTCCAATTTTTCTTTGGATGCTCTGACCACCTTATTGCAGTCTGCCCGAAGCTGTTTTTTATCGCGAACTTCGCCATTCTTTTCCTCTCTTAATTCACGTTGTGAACGAACATTGATAATCAATTCACGAACTTCTCCGTTGAGGTTGTTTCGCACAGTCAAATGGTCCTTAGTTCGGCTGTTCCAATCGTCTCGAACCTGTCTATATTCGGTAGCTTTTTTATCGACTAGCTTCCTCTTATCTTCCAACAGATTCTTCAGTTCACTCATCTTGAAACCACGCAGCCGTATCATCAAGTTCCCTTGATGACGAGTCGGCGACTCGCATTCCCCATATGAACCCTGTCAACACCAACTCGTCGAGGGGTGAATAGTAACCCACAGTTTCAAACTCTTCATTAGCATTGAATTAATATCCACGCCCATAATAATTAGACCAGTGATATGTCTTCACTTTCAAGCTTAATCGTAGAAATAACCTAAAAGTAATCTTGGAAAGTGTAATGAATGCAATGTTGAACAGTGTTTCAATTCTCTGTAGAGATAACTATGTGTAGCAACGACTCAGGCCTTTCCATTAAGTTGAAGTCCTATTCGATGGTGGCTAGGGTGAGCACCATGTTTCTAGGAAGCATTGCAGGAATCGAGCGAGTCATCCAAAACGACGTTAGGCCACCTTACCTTTCTTTGGTTACAGGCCCACCTGGCTCAATGAAGACTGGATTTTGCATGACCATCCTATCAAACCACCTAACAAGGACCGGAGAGTTTGGCCTCTACTGTACAGTTGAAGAATCAGTTGATAGCCTCTTGCGCTCTTGCGAATCATTCGGCTTGAATCTGCCTCACAACCTTCAAATCACTGATTTTACAGAATTGAGAAGGGAAAATGAAAACATGGATTATCTCAAATTCACCCGCAGAATGATTGAACACTTCAAACAACAGCACGGCCATAGATTCACTTGCTTCGTCCTAGACTCATTAGGTGCAATCTACAGCCTGACCACCATCGATGAACAAATGCGCAAGAAAATGTTCGGATTCTTTGATTTCTTGAGGGCTCAAAATCTCAATGTCTTCATCATTACAGAACGTAATGTTGGAAACCATGCGGAATTAGGCGGTAATGAAGGCTTCCTCGCTGATGCAATCATCTCTTTAGGGCTCGACCGTAGAAATGGTACTATTGTGCGCACACTACAACTTGAGAAGATGCGCCACGTTCGTCATTCAATGGAAAAGCAAGCAATTGAAGTAGGCCCTCAAGGCCCTGTTATCCTTGGACCACTCTTCGACTAGAGTTTTCTTTGTAAGAGATTTTTAGACTCGGCGATTGCATACTTTGCTCGACCGAGCATCGATTTATCGTCGACCACTAATAATAGCCAATGGCTATCCCCGAGGCGGCTAGCGAGAACCTCTCCTTCAGTTCCTGAAATTACCAGCTCCTCCATTGGTCCACTTGCAGATTTCTGACTCACTGGGGCTAAAGACTGCATCAATGCGGCCCATCTTCCCGAAATTACTGAAGCATCACTACCTGAAGGAGAAGTGAAAATTGGCAAGGCCTCAATATCGATAATAACTGCAAGAGAAGCAGAGGCATCAGACCTCAAGTTCTCCAAGATTCGCATTGGCACATTCAACTGCAGATGAAGAGGGGTCATTGAGATTGTGGCTGAGGGCATTGTAATGGACCGACCATTGCAACCCCAACACTTTGTCGATAATATTGAGATAATTTTCCTTTGGCTTGCAATCCTCTTCGCAAATAGAATTCATAGGCCATATCGTTTTCCTCTCTAACCTCTAATGATACATTCAGTATTCCTTCTGTGATTCCTGTTTCAACAAACCTAATCCATACATCAGATGCAAGACCTTGCCCTCGGAATTCTTCAGCTATTAAAAAGGTCAATATTCGAGAAGAATTATCGTCGATACGCATAGACCAAAGTAGCCCAAATACTTGTAATTCATCCATTGCTTGCTGTCTAGAATAAGTTTCAGGAATAAGAAAAAAGCTTCCCACTAATGAATCAACTGGCATAGTACGAATCAATTCCAAAGGATATGATTCACCGGTCGCTTTGAAAATTAAGTCTTTGCAGTGTTGTAAAAAAGCCAATGAAAAAGTACTTGGCATTGGAGAATAGACCCATTTCAAGGCTTGATTTTTCAATCTCAGCGCCTCTTATTTGCACGCCCTTCAAGGTCAGGTCGACCTGTTCCACGATCACCTGATGCGGCTCCCACTCTCTTCTTATTCGATTTCTTTCGTCGGCTCCTAGATTGTTTGGGCTCATCTGCACTTATGCTTGAAAGTCCTCCACTTGACAATAAGGCCCCAAAATCTTCTAGAGACATTGATTCACCGCTGGCGGCTTTTCTCTTTACTTCCTTGATGTCAACCTTTGGAGCCCTGCTTTGACGAGTTCTGTCTGAACTTCCGCCCTTACTCCCTTGGCGCTTACCGCTTGGCTTATTGCCATCCTTCTTCTGAATCCTCAACCAGGCATCTAATCTGCCTAATTCTCGATTAGTTTCTATTTGTTCCTCACGCTTGGAATTCAGATTCCTCAACAATTTCCCTATTTGGCGGTCAATATCTTTCATTTCATGATAATTTCCTTTCAATTCCTTTGTACTTGTTATTCCTTCCAAAGCATCTGATTTGATTGACTCTGTCTCTGATTCAAATAATTTCAATTCTTTTACTGCAGCCCTTTGTTGACGGGATAATTGTTGTAATACATGGTGGCATTCTGAACTTATGACTGCGGCTTTGAACATCTCTTGCAATTCCAAGAAGTAAATGAAAAGACGAACTTCTTCCCCTGGGCTTGGATAACGGAATGATTTTGCCGTGCCACACAATTTCTCATAAACTAAAGTTATTTCTTCCTCAATTGCTTTGGTTGGAAGGACGATTTTACTGTTTATCTCATCTCTTTGCTGACGTAGTTTATCCATCTCCTTACGCCTATTTCCTAACTGAGAGATTATTTTTCTTTGCTCAGTTCTCAAGCCGCTTGTGTCATTGACGACTCCACGTAAGGCTTGAACTATCCTGATTTGTGCTTGCCTTGCCTTTTTGATAGAATCAACTTCTGCCTCTATCAAACTCTTTTTCTTCCGCAACTCTTTTGCCTCAGATTCAATTTCATTAGTTGGGCGGCTTCTAAGGTCTGCGAACAAATCTTTGTCTTCGTCTGCTGCTAGCAAATCTTCCTTAATAGTTGAAAATAGTTCTTCAGAACTTAGGCTTTCTCTTGCAGCTTCGACAAGTATTCTTTTTGCCCCTTCTAGAGTTAGTGATTCAGAAATATCCTTAGTAAGGTCGAATGGATCAAGAATTGGCCACAGATGAGGTACTCTCTGATTTGCTGAAGGTTTGCCAATATCAGGTGCTTTGAAATCACAATCTTTTCTTTCAACACCGTCTGGTATTCGTAATGAGATAATTTTCTTTGCAGGTAATTGAAGTGATTGCAAGGACACTAGGAATGATTTGAACATCGACTCCACTTCCTCATCACCTCCTTGCCAAATATTCTCAGTAAGTTCAACTAATCCGACATCTAAACTCCTCTCTCCATCTTTAACAACAGTACCAGAATCAGCCAAGAATGGATCTGAAATCAAATTTATTGAGCGTAAGTGAGTCAAAGCAACTATGCTCCAAGCAAAGGGTGAAAGTCCACCTGATTGCTCCGCTAGGTCTCTATGAAGGACCCAGTTTTGAACAGCCAATAGATAATTGGAAACACGATTATCAGAATCACTCAAAAGCCTTAGCAAAGCAACTTTGTTCTCAGCAGTTGCATCGCCGATTGATATTCTAACCGGAATACTAGTGCGGTCATTTCTTCCATGAATTGTGGGTATTGAACGATTCTCGTGCAAGATGACATCCGCAAGACCTCTACCATTCAATTGCCATGAAAATTTCTTGCTAAATGCAGTTGCAGTTTTTCCTTCTGGTAGTGAAACTGAAAGTTCTATTCCGCCTCGACGTGGAGATAATCCTAGAGTTGTATTTCCGCTAAAACTGATGCTCGCGCCTTTGTGGTTTTTTTCAAGGGATTTCTGAAGATGATTCAGTATTCCTGAACGTCGCTTGAAATCCTGCTTATTTGGAGTTGCGTCCTCCATAATAGATGAAAAAGAAGCCTCCTCACTCATTCTTCTTCACCTTCCTTTACCTTGTTAGCAGACTCTTTTGCTTCCCTCTGCAATTTTTCTTGACGGCGTGCTGCTATGCTCGACATTCCACCTTTCTTGATATTATTTGCAGCTGCATATAAGTCTGGGAAACCGGCAACACCTAAGTCTCCAAAACCATCTTGTAAGCGCTTCTTCCAGTATTCAGTTGCCTTTAGTGAATTTTCAAGCGCTGATTCTGCTCTGAATAATCGCGAATGTAAAACTCGTTGTTCTTCGATAACTGATGTCCAAGAAGTATGCAACTCATCTGATTCTCCAACCAACTCCACCATTGCATCATGAGCTTTTTCTGCTGCTTCAAAAAGTGGTTTAATCTTAGATTGTATTTCATTCAACTCCACTAACTCTGGATTTGATGCAATTCTTGCCTTCACTTCGTCTTGATGCTTACCGGTTAATTCCTTTATTGTCCTAAGGAATTTGCGCTCAGCCTTATGGTCTCCGGCTCTGGTTTCGAAATCTTGCTCCATTTGTGCAATTTGTTCGACTAACTTGTCTTTAGCCCATTGTGGATCGGGATTCTTCAAGCGACCTTCTGAAATCAATAATTCTCGCAATTCTTTACTTCGACTGATTAAATCAAAGGCTTCGGCCTTGTATTTATTTCTCTCAAGTTTGAGTGAAGCAACCTTGGTATTGACATCATCCCGTTTATTTCCAGTCTCTGTTGCAACCGGACTTGTGCCTCCTAGTTCGCTCTTCAGTTGACTTATTTGCTCTGGTAAGGATGCCAGTAATTGCTCTCTACGATGGAGCACAGCTTTGGCGAGTAAATCGCTCGGCATTGAAAGAAGGGCTGCTGGGTCCATGTTGAACGGGCGCTCGATGCGAGATACCAACATAAAGGTTGGTTAAAGGGTGCACTACTGCCACAAAGGTATTCACACACCTGCACGCCCAAAGGATTGATGGGACAGAGTTCGACCTTGGCTGTAGTCTTTGGACTACTCCTAATGTCATTGGTTCCAGTAGCCAATGCCGAACCAGCAGGTGGAATAGCAATCAACATTAGTTCTGTAGTCATTGAAGGTGATTCTGACATAGGTGTTGGCAGTATTTGGATAAACTTGACCCTAGAAGAAGTCGATAATAATGCAGCAAATGCAAGCCTAAGTGCGATGATTACGACATCTGAAGGAGCCGTCATGGCCAGCGTCAGCGAAGCGGTCCAATTAAGCGCTAGCGGCAATCAAGCAATTTCATTAGAACTAACGGGGATACAACCAGGTCAACATCAAATTAATCTCAGTTTGAGTGGAGACATCAGCCAGTCTCTGCCAAATGGTTATGCCAATTTCTGGAATGCAAGTAGTAATCGCTTACGTCCTTTGGATGTAGGCTTAGCAAGTTTAGCGCAATGGTTGGCAGAGCCAGTGAATGATTCCCAAGTTGATACAGGGAATAGCAGCATCAGAGATGGCGATTGGGTTCGATTGACCATTCCGATAGTCAATTCTGGAGATATAGATTGGAACGGCTCTATCAGAGTAATCAGTAGTCAACAGAATGTTATTCTTGATGTTAACCAGAGCATCAACCTGAGTGCCGATTCAACTTTCGATGTCATCATCCAATTGCCACAAGTAAGTGAAGGCTCACTAGTGGTCCAAGCAAGCCTTTCTAACCTTAGTGATGGAGATTCAAGTGATGATTCAAACAACCTTTCGTATAGTATCCTTGCACCCCCATTAGCAGAACTACAACTATCACTAACTAATCTTGGAGAAGAACCTAACCTTGGTGAAAATTTCCAATTCATATTACTTCTTGTAAATCAGGGGGAGGCGGATTGGAGTGGCAATATTAGTTGCCTTGCTGCCGATGGAGAAACAATTCTACTATTTGCTTCCCTATCTATCGCTATTTCGACAAATCAATCATGGAATATTAGCACAGAGGCAAGACCTGGGGAAATAGTCTGCGCCATAGAAGAAGGAGTTAGAGTTTCAACTTCAAGCAACCTCAATGCCAACTATTCTTTTGCAATGACTGCAGGTAATCTCATCTTGACTGGGGGGCAAGGAGTTTCATTATCGGGAGGGCCATGGCATGTGGGAGATGAAGTGTTAGCATCTGTATTAATTCACAATAATGGTGATGCAGACTCTACTGCCTCATTATGGTTGAAAGAAGATGTAGAATGGAGTAAGGGGGAAATAGTTTCGATACCTCTTGGTAGCAGTCTTGAATTAACCTCCTCTCACCTTGTTCAAACAAATGGTTCCCACAATATTAGTTGGAAGGTGTCGAGTAGCGATTCTCTAGTTTCAAGTGATCTATCTGGGATAGAAAACATAGATTCCAAAACAGAACAGGGGCTCAATATTGAAATTGAATCCATTACATGGGATGCTGTTCAGGGTATTGAGGTCGCATGGAATATCGAGATGGATGATGGCCCCTCAAGATTGCTCGATATATCGGTTGGGTTATTGGTACAAGGCCAGCGTGATGAAAGATTAGTAATGCAGTTGGAACTTCAAGCAGGACGTAGAAATCTGCTGTCAGATTTGGGGTTATTCGATGGCAGCGCTTTGGTCTATATCGACGTTGATAGAATAGATTGGGGCCTTGAAAGTAGTCAAGTCATCAGCCTTGCATTGCCTAGTCAAAGGCCAGAATTGGAATTGACCATCAACCCTCTCAGTACCCCGAGCAGGCCTGAAAGCGGTGAAGAAGTGTCTATTTTCTGCACCATCAGCAATGATGGTGTACAATCTAAAGAAGGAATGATGCTACTTATTGGCAGCGATGGCACGGTATTTGACGAGGTAGATGTTGGCAGAATTGAAACTTCAAAGGAGGTAGAATTCACTATTGATTCTTGGCCTACTGGTGATGATGTTCCACTAATTTGCCGTTGGAATGATGGCAATATCCTCACTTCTAGCAATACCTTCCTATCTGATATGGATTCTGTTTCAAGCCAGCAATCATCAACTGAACTTCTTCCCTTCATGGCTATTGGCACAGGTCTTGCTATTGCCCTTGGTGCTGCCTTAGTGATTAGGCTAGGTAGTTCTTGGTATGGAGATTCAGAGCAACGGACTGAACGGAAAATAAAACGAGAAAAGGAACGCCAAGAAAGGTTAGCGGAAAGGGAGAAGTCTAGCGCATTAGCCAGCGATGAGAAACGCGAAATTTCGTGTACTTCTTGCCAGCAAGGCCTCAAGGTTCCATCCTCTTATAGCGGCACAGTGTCCTGTCCATCTTGCAAACACCAATTCAAGGTTGAAAGCATTACCTTGCCTATCCCTGTTCTAGCCGAAAAAGAATTGGAAGAGGAAGAATTGGATGATGAATTAGATTTTTTCGATGATGAATTGGAGGATGAAGTAATTGAAGAGGTAGATGAGGAACTTTCATCTTCCTCATCAGAAGATATCCTTGGCTGTCCTTCTTGTAGCGCAAAATTAAGAGTCCCACTCGAACAAAGGCCAGCCACTGCTCGTTGTCCGGCATGTAAAACTGAATTTCGTGCTCTTATCTCTTGAGGAACACCTTGATGAAGTAAAACCCCCAGAGGATACTCGTGGGCTCTGGTCATTTTCAGGAATTTGAAGATGAATACATGGAGACTCTATACGAATTTTGGGAAGTTAATCCAACCGCCAAAATACGGACTGGTGAGGTTGCTAAAGCATTGAGTGTAGCTCCCGCCAGCGCCACTGAGA
This sequence comes from Deltaproteobacteria bacterium, assembly GCA_028344335.1. GTDB lineage: Archaea > Thermoplasmatota > Poseidoniia > Poseidoniales > Poseidoniaceae > UBA226. Next base: position 33,786 of record JAOMAZ010000008.1, read on the forward strand.
TGATTCAAAGGTTGGCCACAAAGGGTCTAGTTGATTATGAGCCTTACAAGGGCCTTCGCCTTACAGAATCAGGCTTAGAATTCGGGCGCAGGATGAAGAAGAAGCATCGTCTAGCAGAATGTTTTCTAATCGATGCACTCAATTTTCAAGGCGATTCTCATGAAAATGCTTGTATGTTAGAACACGCCCTAACAGATGAATTGGAAGAAACTTTGGATTTGCTATTGGGTAAGCCAACACATAATCCAGATGGAAAGGAAATCCCACGCGGCAATGGCCTAGACGTGGATATTTCACTACCAGACTCATTAGTCCAACTTAAGCACCTTGAAGAAGGCAAAAGGGCATCGATTTATTCAATCCTAATACAACAATATGATAATTCAGTATTAGAGGAATTTGGAATAAAAACTGGTATTTCTCTTGAAAGAACACCTAAGGGGATCATAATCGGGAAAAACGAATATCAATTGGCTGATGAACTAATGAAACGGATTCTCGTCAAGTATGAACATTGAAAATCATCATCAACCCGAAGCGGGGGTGGAGCAACATGGCGCAGGGGGATGAGGATGAGGTTGAGGCCGAGGATACGGTCTCAGATATCCTCTCAAAGGCCAAACCAATCGAAAACAAAAAGGTCGTTAAAGAACCCGAGGATGAAGTTGAGGATGATGAAAAAACCAGTTTGGTACAACGGATTTCATCTGGCATTCAATCACTAGGTGTGCTCAGCCAAGAAGAAGAGGAAAGGGTCGAAGCCCAACGAGAGATTGACCTCCGAATTCTCCACGCTTCGAATGAACATGCTGCCGATGTGTGGAGTGAAAAGGACCAAGAAAAACATGCATCAATGCAAAAAATGGAGAGGGGACTACTTCGAATTGACCGTTTGATGTTATCAAAAGGAATTCATCTCCTCGTGCTATTGCCTAGCATCATGATTTTGTTAGAATTAATGTCTTGGAATTGGAGAGCAGATTCACCTAGTTGGTGGAAAGATAGCATTGAAGATACATTAGGTCTCAGTTTTAATTTTGTCTTATCCAGCCTTGCTTTGGTGGTTTCTGCAGCATGGCTGTTGGGATTACTGATTACTCGTCAAAGACTATCCATAACTCAGTCAATTATGGCAGATGAAGTAGAACGGTTTCAACGGATGGGTAGGCCTTTCTCGAGTATGCATGGGTATCCAGCATTGGAAGAGATGACTTCGGGGACCTTGCGCAATCGAACCACAACTGCAGTACTAGCTGGACTTACATTTTTGCTACTTTTGGCGTGTTTATTTTCAGATACCACGCAAGACGGGGGTGGAACCCTGTTTTTAGTCAGTCTTGGTACGACCATGCTGACCTTGGGGTTGCATCTAATTAGCCGTGAAGATTCTTATTCAACTGCAGAAGCAGGGGGTATTCTTTCAACCTATGAACCACCAGTCCATCCAGCCTTACTTGGACAGGTATTTTCTGACTTGATGCTGACTCACATGGACCCGTTTCTGCGTATGAGATTTGAAGATTTCATGCAACGCTTCAGGGCGGCTTTACAACCTGGGTTCGACCCAGTCATTGGTAGAGAGCGCCTATTCTATATTCTTCACTTACATCGCAGAGGGTCACTTTCTAATGAAGAAAGATTTCGAGAAGTTACAGAGATTATCCTTGAAGACGATATTGAGGAAATACTCAACCACCCATTCTTCAATGACGAAGTCTGGGCTCAACTATTGGATAGAATAAGCAATCGTTGCCCATCATTCTTCAGGATACTTGACCGCTTGGAACATAGTTTGAGAGTTGATATCAAGAGCTTGAAAAAGGATGATTTGATTTTCGATGTTGACATGGAAAATGTAGTTTATCAGCAAGCAAACCTGTTCTGCCTACTGGTCAATAACGGTCAAGAAGACCGCTCAGTAGTGCTTCGAATAGAATCGCCTGATTTCCGCCCAAGCCACATTCACCTTAACCTAAACCTACCAGCAGCGGGTGGAATGATTAGTTCAATGCCCGACCATATGGACTTATCCAGTGAAGGTGATGATGACGTATTAGCGGCGATTGCTAACCTGCTCAGTGTTGGCCAATTGAATTGGCAGACCCTGCTTCCAGAACGACTTGGAGAAGCCACGGTTTCAATTTCCTTAGAAGATGAGAATGGAGATTTGATTTTAGGACGAGTCATCAACCTCAGAGTGCGTAGCGAATGGAACCAGAGGTTAGCGAAACTGACTGGTTTGATTTCACTTGCAGGTGGTGTAGTTTCTTTATTCTCGGCCTTGTTTCTGCAAGTCTTTAGTGTTATCAGCACTTGAAAACCCATCAACGATTGAAAGTTGGGCAGGAACAGTATTGAAACGGTTAATGTTCTCGGATAGGTTATGAGCGAACAAACCGATGCCAAAGCAAGCGAGGTTGTAGCCGAGGGTGAAGACCTACGAGATAAATTGCAGTCGATGGAGAAAAAACTCTCAAAACTGCGCGATATTCGCGGTCAACACAATGATTCGGCAAACAGGTTTGCAGAACAACGCAATGCCGTTCAGGGTCAATACAAGGAACACAGAGAGAAACTCGATGCTCGCCTAGAAGTTATCAAGGCTATCAGAGTGAGAATAAAAGAACACAAGGAATTACGCAATTCCATCCAATCCCAAATGAAAGAATTGTTTGGGCAACACAAATCAAACAAAGACACAGCACGCAAGGGACAGTCAGTGGGAGCAGAATACAACAAGTTAACTGCTGAGGTAAAGTCCATTGAAAATAGGCTTGAAACTTCTGGAACTATTACTCTCGCAAAGGAAAAGGGATTAGTGAAAGCAGTTAAAGAAATGCGTCAAAGAATCGCTGAACTTGAACCAGAACTGAAGCATCAGGCTTTAGTTAAGATTGATCTTGATGACATTGAAGGAACAATTGCAAGGATGAAATCAGAGGCTGATTCTGCTCATAAATTGATGTTGGAAGCTGTTTCTGAGGCGAACAAAGAGGGCAAAGAACTCGATGAATTGTTTGCTCACCGTGATTTCCTCAAAGCCGAAGGAGATAGGCACCACAATGCCTTTGTCGCTGAGAAAGAAAAAGCGAATGAAATCCATGAAAAGGCCTTAGAACTTATCAAACAAGTAACCGAGGTCAAGAATGCCATGAAGGCAGAGCGAAAGGAACGCCAATCTTGGATTGATGACCACAATGCCAGCGTTGATGCAGAAATGCAGAGCGGTGCAGAATCTGAAGATGTTGCCAATGATCTAATTTCAACCCTACTTGGGGAAGGAAATATCTCACTTGGTGGAACAATGGACAGTGATACAAGCCCTCAGCAAGCCCGTCTTCGACCCAAGAAGAAGGGAAAGAAAATTTCCGCTACTCGGAAGCGCTGAGAGTTGATTCTTGTGAAAGGCGTCATCATGGCTGGTGGCCAAGGAAGTAGATTACGTCCATTGACTCTACACAGGCCAAAACCAATGGTCGAAGTAGTTGGAATCCCAGTCATCGACTTCGTCAAAGATGCACTTGTCCAAGGAGGGGTAGATGAGGTAATAATCACCACTGGGTATCGTGGTAAATCATTAGCAAATCATGTCGAATCATGGAATTCTGATGGCATTAGAGCTTGGGTAAATGAAGAAGAAGTTGCGATGGGGACTGCGGGCTCGGTGAAATTACTAGCGAATGAATTGACTGAGACTTTTATCGTCGGCTCAGGAGACACACTTGCCTCCTTTGATATCGCGGGATTACTTGCCCTACACAAGGAAAAAGGGGCGATAGCTACTATGGCATTATGGCAAGTAGAAAAGGTCTCAGAATATGGAGTTGTTGGACTTTCAGAAACCAAAGATGGTGAGATAAACTCAAATCTTGAAAGGGGTTGGATTAGCAGGTTTCAAGAAAAGCCTAGTCCACAAGAGGCATTCTCAACTGTCATTAACGCAGGCTTGTATATCCTTGAACCTGAAGTGCTTAATTTAATCCCTGAGGGTGAAAAATTCGATTGGTCAAGACAAGTATTTCCGCAAATGCTTGAACTTGGAATGCCACTATATGCCTGTTTAACAAAAGGAATCTGGTTTGACATTGGTCGCCCTTCAGATCTCCTTAAAGCCCAAAATATCATTCTTAAAAACCAAGATCTAGTTTGGACACAAATCCCAGAGAAACCAAATTCAGAATCAGATATCAAAGGTACATGCGACAATAGTATCGCCTTGAAAGGGAGCACTATTGCTGAAGGTTCAATTGTCAAGAACTCATTATTGATGGCTGGTGCATCTGTCTTAAGTGGATGTGAAATAGAAAATTGTATCATTGGAAGAGATGCCGTCATCCAAGAAGGTTGTTTTCTAAATAAATGTGTAATTGGGGATGGAGAATCTGTTTCTGCAGGTTCTGAATGGAACGATATCAGATATCCTAATGATGACTAATAGTGCATGCCGGTGTAACCTTTAGAAGGGGCACTAAAAAGCAGAGGACTGCCGAGGTGCTGATGATGACTACTCCGATTCGCCATTACGATAGAACTTGGGAAGAAATTGAGGAAATGCTTGAAAGCGCACAAGAGCGTAAAAAAAAGTGGAAGGATTGGTTTGACCAATGTAAAAATGATGGCGATCGTGAAGGAATGGTGGAATCTGCAAGAAATTCTAAAGCACTCGATGGAGTAATAAAATGTCTTCGCTGGACTCTAGGTGAAGAAGGAATCAATCATCCTCTTGATTGATTTCATCACTTTAAATTCGACGTACCCAAGCATGGGTTGCTGGATCACGACTATACCACATTCCAGATGAGTGAGGGTATTCTAACCATTCATTTCCATCTGCTCTCATTTGTCCAACTACGGTTGGGTCTGGGTGTTGAGCTTGAGCCTGTTGAGGGGCTTGGTATTGAACTTGAGCCTGTTGAGCGGCTTGGTATTGAGCTTGAACCTGAGTTTCAGCAGGGTTAGCATATTGTCCAGTAGTTTGCATTGCAGATGCATATTGTTGGTGATACACATCATCTTCATCCTCAAGGTATTCTTCATCCTCATCTCCGCTCCTTAGCAAGACTACAACTAAAATCAAGACTGCAACAATGCCACCAATGATAAGTGCTATAGTAGTCATATCAGTATCACCCAATCCTGCTATGCCACTTGTATCCTCACCAAGTGAGCCTTCTTCAGTTCCCTTTGATTTAGAAGAAGGTGGGCAGCCTCTGAATCCTTCTTCATCGAGTGTTCCAAATGTATCAGAACAATCATCCGCTTTCGCCCCTTCTGGGTTATCACCATAGCCATCTCCATCTGCATCCGACCATTGAGTTGGGTCATCTCTAAACGCATCTGCACCATTTCCTATTGTCCACATTGCATCAGCATCTGACCAGCCATCTCCATCAAGGTCTGGACAACCTTTTCTGTCATGCTGAGAGAAGCCTTTGGTATTACGGCAATTATCAGTACCATCTGCAAATCCGTCTTTGTCACTATCCAAATATTCGTTTGCATCATCAGGGAATGCATCAATGAAATCTGCCCAACCATCTCCATCTTTGTCATTACAGCCCAATATTTCACCTAGACTGGAGTCGCCATATTGCAGAGGGCAAGCATCTTGATTTAGAGCAAGTAAAACATATTCACCAGGCCAAGAATCATCTCGAGTCATGGTCCAAGAATGATTTCCATAATTATCACCGTAACCATCTCCATCAAAATCACTCCACTGGGTTGGGTTATCAGGCAATGCATCTGCTCCATCATCCATTGTCCAAATCCCATCAGGGTTGGACCAGCCATCATTATCGCTATCCTTGCAACCTTGTCTATCTTCAAAAGAACCTCCGGCTTCATTGGGGCAATCATCTGCCTTGTTGCCGTTTGGGTTATCTCCGTATGAATCTCCATCCGAGTCTATCCACTGAGTTGGCTCAAGCGGAAGAGCATCGATTTCATCAGCCCAGCCATCATCATCGCTGTCTAAGCAACCGACACGACTGCCATTTTCTGAGTTGCCATTTGTGTCGGGGCAATCATCAATTTGATCCGCCCAACCATCGCCATCACGGTCAGGGCAACCGATTATCGTACCCTTTGAGGAATTACCAGTCACATCAGGACAGTTGTCATTACCATCTTCGATACCATCATTATCATCATCGTTATCCTCATCTGCATCTCTACAACCATCTAGGTCTTTGTCAGAAGAAGGTTCACTAATCCATTCTGGCCTGATGCTAATACTTCGGTCCCAAGCGGTGCGCGGACAGTTATCATCGACATCCAATTTCTGGTCATTATCCATATCCAAATCTTCACTTGACGAATCCTTACAGCCATCCATATCCCAATCAGTGCTGGAATTAGGGTCTAATGCATTACTTGTTGAAAGCCACAATAATTCTCCAGTTGGGCAGTCATCTCCATTATTATCGAGGATGCCGTCATCGTCATCGTCGCTATCACAGGCATCTCCTTGACCATCCGAATCGTGATCCTCTTGGTTGCTATTGTGGGAATCTGGACAATTATCATCCTCATCGAAAACTCCATCACCATCACTATCTGCACTGCCAAATCCTGAGATATGCCATGCATAAGGTCCGAATGAGCTGCTTGGTGAGGCGCTTCCGGCACTTGTTGAAGAGAAATCTATCATGCCGCTAGAGGTTCCGGCAACAGCCACATTACCTCGGTCATCTACTGCTAGTGCTCCTGGCCAATTATCGCTACTACCATGAGCACTTACCATCCTTGACCATGCACCTGTTGAATCTAAGGAAGCGATGATGCTATCGTTTTCTCCTTGTGAAGTGAATTGCTGACCTGCGATGCTGATGCTTCCTGCACTTGCCATACTGATGACTGCATTACCACTACTCGGGTCAATTTGTAGGTCGGAGAGGTAATCATAGGTAGAACTTCCAACTTGAGTTAAGAAGGACCAACTACCACCTGTAAAGGTGGTTATGAAACCATCATCCTCACCATGGGAAGTTATTGTACGACTGCCAATCGTCAATGAGCCTGAAAATACTCCTGCAAGAGTCGGATCTCCTGCAGCGTCAACTGCCAATCCGGTTAGGAATGTGTCTGATGTGGTTGTACCGGATTGGGCATCTAACCAACCGCCACCACCGTCGATTTTTGCAATCACTGGATGTCCTGAGCCTGCTGCTGTGACTGTGTGGGAACCAAAAGATATCGAATCTTGGAAATTAGTTGCTAACCAAACATCTCCAACCATATTACTTGCCATAGAGTGAACTTCATTCATTTCATTTCCTTTTGCTTCTACAGACCATTGAAACTGGCCTGAATCAGTATACTTCGCGACGAAAATATCTGCATCGCTTATACTAACTCCAGCGTTTGAACCGACATCAGTATCACCAAGATAGAATCCACCAATCACCACTCCACCTGGAACGGCAGTGATTGAAGTACCCCATACTACATCCAAAGTCGTTGTGCCGCCAGTCTGAGCGTCAGCAGTACCTCGAAGCGACTGAGCCCACTGGAAATCACCATTGGAATTTAACTTGACAATGAAACAATCGTAAAGACCTGAGGAGGTTAAACTCAATGAGCCAAAAGAGGCAACGTCTCTGAATGAACCTGTAATGTAAATATCACCATTATCAGCAACCACAAGGTCACCTGGGTTTATTGCGGGAGAATTTGAACCTGATGCTGTTGCAACAGATACCCAACTACCATTACCACCACTATCTAGGCCGGCCATCCAGAATGTAACTGTATCTCCAGAAGTTGCAGAGATACCATCCCAAGAGATAGTTTGACCACCGCCATCCATTTGTCCACCCAGTACCATATCACCAGTTGCTGCGTGAACATCGATGTATCGAGCATTACCATTTGAGGAACCTGCGGCCATCATTGACCAACCTGTTCCAGAGCGTGCACTTGCATCAAAACTATCCAATACCTCTAATTCTTCAAGGGGTTTGACGCTTTCTTCATTGGTAACAGTAGGCAAAAAGTATCCAGTCAGAAGAACTCCAACAAAAAAGAAAACCAGCCTTCGGCTGACTGCTGAATCGACCCCAATGGCACTTGTCATATTGTCTCCTGTTATTACACCCTGATGAAACCTTGCCTCAGAGTGTTGTCTTTGAAAGACTAATGAGGCTGGCATCTAATCCATGTAATATTGACTCTCCGTGGCCAGGAATATCTCCAATCCATGCTGGCACGAGGATTTTTCTTGTGTGTGTTAAGTTTTCTTTAAATTCGGCAAACCAACGCTTCAGCACTGAACCACCTCCACTTTCTAATTCAAAGGTACGGCGTTGGCTTAGTAGCGCGATTAGTTTAGATTTGGCCATAGAATCTGTATAAGTGGTGGTGTTTTCTAATAATTGTAAATCCGGTGGGTTATCTAGTAATTCTTGCTCTTCTATCTCAACCATTTCCTGCCTCCAGGGGTCTTCTAAGACCAACCATTCTCGCTCTTCTTTTTCTCCATCCGGTCCAACTAAGCAGCCACTTAAATGCCATAATTTAGCCTGTAAATGTACAGGGCGAAGTCCAAGTCCCGAGAAACCGAGTTGTTCAAGGATTTGTTGAGGACGTACTTTTGGCTCCAAACCCAATTCATTCCTGCCGAGTTTAATAGCACTCTCATCTAAATCATAGGGTGTTTTGGTAATGTTTTCTTGAAAAAGTTCGACACCGACTTCACATCCTTCCAAAAGATGTTCCCCAAGCATGGATATTAAATCTGGGCGATAAATAATTTCCACTCCAAAAGGAAGAGAGACCTGTAAGGGTGTTTTGTTTCCGTGTAAAATGAGAAGATGCTCTCCTGGAATCGCATCAACCAACCAAGTTTCGATATCTGCTGGTGTTAAACCAGGCCATTCACCCTCTGCACACCAGATATCAGGTCCAAGAAGAGGACCCAATCCCCTCTCTATTCTACTTGATTCACAAACTCTGCCCAACCAAAGTAAAGGCCCAGGATTTGATTGTGGTTGACTAACATGCTGCTGCCAAATTATTCCGCAACGCTCCAAAAGATTGGACAATGGCTGCGACATCATCTACTGGCAAAAGACAAAGGCACATCAACATTACAGAATGTTCTTCCAAAATCAACCTAAAAAGGCAATGTAGGTAATCATTCGATATTGTTTCGCAGGGTTAACAATTCTGAATTACCAGCATCTAGAATGCAGATAGTACTGATCGAGAATGGTTTAGCACAGGCTGTGCCAAGTTCTCTGTTAACCAACATTACCCTGTGCATTGCCACATCTGGGTGGCGAGCATGAATCTCATCAATCCATGTTTGGGGGCAATTTGCTGCCAGAATAATTAGTCTAGCATCTCCCTTTGCACATGCATTCACAGTTTGCTTTTGTCCGAACAACATATTACCGGTGCTCATGGCTATTTTCAATTGTCTTGTTAGGTCCATTTCTTATTCCTCCATACTCCACTTTTGTTTCTCAGAAGGTTGCATTCATCCCTCTTCGGGGATGTAATACAATTCTACAGCGCCAGTTCCCAAACTGATTGGTTGTCCGACGATGATGTTTTCTGCTACGCCAGTTAGGCGATCGCGTTCACCGATTATTCCTGCCTTTAGTAGGTGGTTAACGGTGACTTCGAATGCTGCACGAGCAAGGATACTGTGCTTGTTTCCACTGACTCCGTGGCGACCAATTGCACGAACTGCTCCCTCACTGGTCATGACATCAGCAACCATCAATAGGTGACGGACATCGACTTCCAATCTTGCTCCTTCCAAAGTTGCCTTCAATTCATTGATGATGGCTTGGCGGGCTGCTTCTATTCCGAGGTATTCGTAAATCTCGATAATATTATTGGTATAAGTGCGGCTACGGTCGATTCCTTCTAAGTCTGAAACACGAGCTAAGTTGCTACCAATTGTAGAGAGGTAGAATTCTTCGCTTTGGTCATCTTTCTGTACGTTTGCGCGCTCAATACCAGGAATTCCTTTGAGGCGTAGGTCTCTAACCTTATCTTCTAATTGTAGTAATTCTGTATAGGAAGGTGGGTTTTCGTTAAGGTCAGCAAGGTCATCTTCCTTTGTCACTCCTGGGATGATTGTCAAAATACGGGGTTTCTTTTCCTTGTCTGCTATAATGTGTAGGCGTAAAGCACGGGATAATTTGTCCCTTACTTCATCACCTGTCATGTTCTTTTGCTTTAGATTGCCAATCTTGAGTTTAAGGACCAACTTTCTCTGCGCTACATCAGTCTCTATAGCGGCGATATTCTTTGCCAAAGTGACTTCAATTCCTGCTGCTAACTTACGAGCTGCATCAGCATTGTTTTTCTTATCCTCATCCAACCTGATGGTCATAGTTGGGGTATCTGGAACTTTTCTAGCATCGACAATTTCGATGATTCTTGGAAGACCTTGAGTGACGTTGACTGTCGCAACACCCGCATAGTGGAATGTACGCATGGTCATTTGTGTTCCTGGTTCTCCAATCGATTGTGCGGTAGTGATTCCTGCTGCCTCATATGGGTCGATTAGAGCCTTCTTGAATGCGGCACGGGTTGCATCTATGATATCAGTAGCTTGCTTAGCTGTAATTTTCTTGCGATCACGAGCCCAAAGTGAGTTGCACAAGTCGGTTAATACACGAGCAGATAGTGGTTTTCCTCCAGTTGCTTCATCAGCCTTCACTAGGGACTTATGGATTGGGTCTTCCACGATTTTATCGTAATAAAGTCCCAACTTACTATCTTCATCATACACCTCAAGTTCCTGAACTACCTTTGTGCGGCGGCGACGGCTGGCTACTCTTCGGCGAACTACGGTGGTTGCACCAACATCTGAACTATCTGAACGGCCTCCTGCTGCAGCGAGGATAATCTGGTGTAATTTGTTTCCAGTCTCTGAATCAGTTTTACAGAGGGCTGCAATCTCTTGGGAAGTTAGGACTTTGACATCGTCCCACTTGCGGTCATCTGCAAGCAGGTGCGCGAATTCTTCTGGCACCTGCATATCCATAAGCTTCTTCTTGGTTGCACTCTTTACTACCATCACTTACCACCTCCTTTCGCAGCCTTGCTCTTCGTACCCAGTACCTTGTCGATTATGACATCGGTATTAACGGGCATTCCGTGCACGCTTCGGCATGGGTCGATTCCATCTTCTCCATACTCGAATTGAATAATTCGGTCTGCGGTGTTTCTAACCGATAGTTTTGCATCCTTGAAGACCTTTAGGTCGTCCATTGCGTTAATCAGTCGGCGTTGCATGTATCCTGACTTACTGGTACGAACCGCGGTATCGACCAGTGATTCTCTTCCAGATACTGATAGCATGAAGAACTCTGTTGGTTCAAGGCCACGCTTGAAGGAAGAAGAGATGAATCCCTTTTCTCGAGCACCCTTTAGTCCACGGGGGAAGTGGGGTAGAACTCTATCCTTGTATCCACGTTCCAAACGTGCACCACGTACCTTTGCTTGACCGATTGAACCGGCCATCATCGTCAAGTTATCCATCGAACCACGTGCACCAGAGATTGCCATATTTACTGCAGCATTGTCTCCACTGCTCTCGGTTAGGTTAACCTTTGCAATATTACCAGATTCGGCTTTTCCTTCATCCAAGATGACCATGATATTCTCTTCCATGGTCTCAAGCGGAGTGCGTCCTGGGCGGGCTTCATAACCACGTCCATCCTTTCCAAAACTATTCAACTCTTCATCTACCTTATCACGTGCTTCGGAATTAATTTTCTCAATTCTCGCTAGTGCTTCAGGGGGTAAGTCTTCATCGTCGATTCCAGTTGTGAATCCTAGTGCGGTGCATGCACCGATAGTTAAGCGTGTCATGTCATCAAGGAACTTAGCTCCTTCAGTTGGACCGTTTGTCTGGACAACTGCATCCAGTAGGCGTCCATCTTCAGCACCGATCGCTCTCTTGTCGAGTGTTCCTACAACAGTTCCTGAATTGATGATAACATCTTCATTGGAACGACTGCGGAAACGAAGCATGATGTTCTCTGGCACGATTAGGCCAATTAGATCTGCACCGTTAAAGCCGGGTTTACCATCATCCATCGTGACTTCTTTAGGTAGAGGGCCAGTATAATCGATTCGTCCCAAAATATCCATACCAACTGTCTTATCGACCTTGGTACCTGGCCTTGTTAGCAAGTAGGCTCCAGAGATGTGATCGTGTATTCCACCAATAACGGCACCACCATAGCGAGGAGTGAGGATGTGTTCTTGTACACGCATCAGAATCTTTGCTTCTGCACGGGCTTCTTCTCCCTGAATTACGTGCAGGTTCATTTCATCACCGTCGAAGTCAGCGTTGTAGGGGGTACATACTGCCAAGTTAAACCTGAAGGTTCGGCCAGGCATAACACGGATTTCGTGAACCATCATCGACATTCTGTGTAGTGAAGGCTGTCGGTTGAAGATTGTAACATCTCCATCGATTAAGTGGCGTTCAACAATCATTCCTGGGCGGGGTGTGCCGTCAAGGTCGAAGGTAGATAAGCGGTCTTCTACTCGAGTTCTGTAGCCGTTTATTTCAGGAGAACCACAGTGAGGGCATGATACCTCTAGGTGCTCTGGGTATGCCTCATCTGGGTTTGCTAACTCCCACTTCCAGCGGTAGTGGAGGACTGCACGAGGGTCGTCTTCAGCCAATGGTTGGTGGCTGGCGTCTTCACCCTGTAGATTAGACAAAGTTGCTGCTTCATCCACTTCGTAATATTCTTCCATTTGTGGGGCGCCACCAATTTCGGTATCAGTGCGGCGAGTCATCTTACGAATGACGATTCCCGGAAGGAAATTAGGGGCTGGCATGACACTGTCGAGGTCTGTGCGTAAGGTGGTCTCGGTTTGACAGTCGGGGTTGTGACAACGGAATCCAGCGTTAATTTGCTTTGAACGATCATTGATTCTGACACGACGGCCATCTGCGCGGATTACGTAGTTAACACCAGGGTGCACATTTGGCCCACGTAGAATCATCTGTCTCATCTGTTCACGGTTTCTTGTTGTAACACGAATTGGTACGGTCAGTTCCTTGGCGATTTGAGTAGGCACTCCAACCTCGTTGATTCCCAAGAATGGATCTGGGGATATAACTGAACGGGCACAGAAGTTGACACGCTTTCCAGATAAGTTGCTACGGAAACGTCCTTCCTTACCTTTCAAGCGTTGTGTTAGAGTCTTCAATGGACGACCTGAACGGTGGCGAGCCGGTGGAATTCCACTGGTTTGGTTGTCGAAGTAAGTTGTAATGTGGTATTGTAGAAGTTCCCAGAGATCCTCAACGATTAGTTGTGGAGCACCTGCGTCACGGTTTTCACGTAGGCGCTGGTTAATTCGTAAAACGTCGACTAACTTGTGAGTCAAATCGTCTTCTGAGCGGTCTCCGCTGTCAAGGGTTATTGAGGGGCGTACAGTGATTGGTGGTACAGGGAGTACGCGCATGATTGACCATTCTGGTCGGTTAGACTTGTCCATACCGATGAAGATTAGGTCATTGATTGGTATTTTCTCTAACCATTCTCTGATATCACGTGCATTGAGTTTCTTTTCGCTACCTTTTGCTGTGGTTCCAGATTCTGCTCTCTCCTTGAAGGTGGTTGGCTTATCGAGCATGATTTTTCCTTGCTCTTCACCACAGTGCATACAAACTCGGCGCTTAGCACTGCAACAAATCTTTTCGACTTCCTTGATAATCTTAGAAAACTCAGTCGAACCCAATCCGTGCTTTTGGATGATATCGATGATACGTGAGCGATAATAATCTTGCTCTGATTTTTCTGCATCACTTGGATGAGTACCTTTAGCTTCGTGAAGAAGAACGCGGCTACAAGAGTTGCAAGTTGTCTTCAGTGCGGTCTTGATTAGACCAACGAAACCAATGTGAATTACTGGAAGTTCCAATTGGATGTGTCCAAAGTGAGATGGGCATTCATCATACTTGTTTCCACAAGTATCACAACGGATTCCTGGTTCAATGACTCCCATCTTGGGGTCCATCAATCCTTGGCGGTATGCGTGTCCGTCATCCTTGTAAGTATCTGCTGTCTTAACCTCAACGGCTGACATCTTGCGGATCTCGTTAGGGTCCATCAGGCTGAAGCGAATGCTGGAAATTCGCTTTGGTATCAGTGAAGTTGCGTTAGTTCTCATCTCTGGTCCTCCAGTTCAAGTCTCATTGCAACTCCCAGAGATTTCATCTCATCAAGTAGCAGTTTGAATGCATAGGATGTTTGTACCTCGTGCACCTCTGCGCCCGGCCCTAAGACCGGACTAACATAGGTCCGCCTTCGCCAATCATACCAAGCGATATGACCGGATTCAGAACAAACCAATAATTTCTCTCCGTCCGACTGGTCGAGCAGTCTATCCTTGATGACCATCGATACTCCATGGGCGATTAGACAGTCTCTTTCCATCTCTCCGAATCTTAGTCCACCTTGGCGGGCACGTCCTTCGGTTGGTTGGCGTGTAAGGATTTGTACGCGTCCACGGGAACGAGCGTGTATCTTTCCTGAAACCATGTGGTGCAACTTCTGGTAGTAGATGACTCCGAGGAAGATTTCAGCTGGGTATTGTTCACCGGTTTCACCATTGTACATGGTCTCACGACCAGTGTGGTTGAATCCATGGCGGGTTAACCCTTCACGGATACTAACTTCTTTCTCCCCACTGAATGCCGTTCCATCGATGAAGCGTCCATCCATAGAACCGACCTTTCCACCAATCATTTCGAGGACGTGGGCAACAGTCATGCGGCTTGGAATCGCGTGTGGGTTGATGATTAGGTCAGGGATGATTCCATCACGAGTGAATGGCATGTCTTCCTGATTGACTAAGCGTCCAATAACTCCCTTTTGTCCGTGCCGACTTGCGAATTTATCGCCGACTTCTGGAACCTTGTGGCTGCGCATGGTAATTCTACACAAGCGGCCGCTGTCTAGTGATTCTGTCACGTATACATTGTCTATCCAACCTAGTTCTCCGTGGCGAACCAGCATTGATGACTCTCTGCGTTCTTGTGCTTGTAAGAAAGCGCCTGCACCTGTTTCTTCGAGGAAGCGCGGAGGGCTTGTCTTACCGACAAGAACATCTCCTCCTTCCAAGAAGGTCTCTGGAGTTGGCAATCCATCCTCTTCCAAGTGCTCATATGACTCTGTAGGTTTCAATCCCTTGACTTCTTCAAGACCTGAACCTGGGATTTCAATCTCTTCGATTTGTCCACCTGGGTAGCGTCGACGCTCTGCATTGTAAGTGCGGATGAAAGTTGAGCGGCTCATCCCACGCTCAACACTCGAACGGTTCATGATAACTGCGTCCTGCATGTTGTACCCATGTAGAGACATGATTGCAACGATGAAGTTCTGTCCACCTGGGCGTTGAAGGAATTTTGTAGTTTCCATTGCTCTTGTTCCAACGATACTGCGCTGTGGGTAATGGAGTACGTGTAGGCGAGTATCAGGACGTAAGCGGTAGTTTGCACTTGGAAGGCCAAGGCTTTGCTTGACCATTGCTGTTCCACCAGTGACACGAGGTGTAGAATTGTGCTCTGGATATGGAATCAGGCTAGCGCAAACTCCCATAATCAACTGTGGGTCGATTTCCACATGAGTATGCTCTAGACTATATTCAAGTGGTACTTTGAAAGTCTCTTCTTCCCAACTACCATTTGGCATTTGTACACGAGCCTTCAACTTAGCATGGTCAACACCCTCTGCACCGAGGTTGGTCCAGACGATGTTTTCGTAAGTCAGTGGACGGCCTGCGATTTTTTTGCAGGAAGAGGGTGCTACGGCAGGTAAGATGAATGGACGAGGAGCGACTAGTAAGTCCTCTTCTTCTTCAGCATCTACCCACTCAACAATACCTTGGTTGAGCAGCTCATCGAAAACCATGTCTCCAGACCTTAAGCTCTCAAGATCCTCGTTTGTTAAGCGTGGTGTACCATCGTGGAGGATAAGTAGTGGGCGTAGAATCCTCCCTTTGTCGGTATTGATGAAGATATCCTTGTTGACTGAATCATAGCGGATACAAACTTCCGAGCGGATTGAACCACGGCGACGAGCATTCTTGAATTGCTTTACCAAGTTCTTCCCTCGCTTATGGATTCCATAGATATCACCGTTTACGTGGATTCGGTCTCCATCTGTCCAGTCATCTGGTTGGAATACATCCATCTCATCCAAGCGGGCTTTGATTTCCATTTCGTCAACTTGTTCTGAAACGTCGATCATCTGGCTGGCATTCTTTACCAGACCACAGTTTTGACCTTCTGGGGTTTCGTTAGGACAAAGGCGACCCCATTGCGTTGGGTGCAAATCTCTAGCCTCGAAGTGAGGTTGGGAGCGGACCAGTGGACTGGTTACTCTTCTCATGTGAGACAAAGATGCCAAGTAAGTGGTTCTATCTAGCAACTGGCTAACACCGCTGCGTCCACCAACCCAATTACCTGTTGCAAGAGCGTGCATGATCTTGGAAGTAAGAACGTCTGGCCTCAAACACGAAGTGATTTTCAAGTCACGCTTGCGGTTGTGGTGGCGCTCTAATTGGTACTTTAAATCACGAGCGAGTTGGTTCATTGAAACACGGAATAAGTCTTCGAATAAGTCCCCTGCCAAGCGAACTCGCTTGTTTGCATAATGATCTTTATCGTTTGGAGGCTTGTCATCAAGAGCCATCTCGAGTACTTGACGGACAATTCTTCCGATGAAGATTGCTTTCTTCTTACGGTCCTCTGGTTGGTCTCCCAAGTGAGGAAGAACTTCTCTATCGAGTAGTTGTTGAACGCGGGCTTCACGGTATTCTTTCTGCTGTCCAGCAGCGAATTTCTTCTCTAACCACTGGTGGGCTTCCTCGATGTTTTCTACCATGTACTCTTCATTATCTTTGACTTCATTGATGTTAGCAACGATGTACTTGAAAGTTTTAGTTGGCCCTGCAATTGCTTGGAAGATATCCTGGTCATTCTCAATTCCCATTGCTCTCATTAGTAGAACTACTGGGATTGCGGTGGTTCCCGCAGTACTGATCTTTACCATCAGCATTCCATCACGGCGCTTCTCAACAGTAAGGGGCTTGCGCACTCCTTCTTTTTGTGAGAAAATCTTAGCGACTTCGGTTTTCTTGGCGTAGCGCTTGTTGATTTCGATAGTTACTCGGTTTGGAGCTAAGTCTTCCATGGAAATTAGTACACGTTCGGTACCGTTGATGATGAAGTAGCCTCCAGGGTCTAGAGGGTCTTCGCCCTTCTTGCGCCACATGTCGTGAGTAATTTTCATGTCCTCTTCGGAGTGGGATGGGTTTAGGACGCGGTCATTGACCAAATGGTTTGGATGGAGATTGCAACGAGCTGAGCGGGTCATGATAGGAAGGCTTCCTACCTGAACTCCCTTCTCTGGGTTTTGTGGCACTCCATTGCGGTAAATTGTGAAGTCTATTGTTACTGGAGACATGTAGGTTAACTTACGCAGCCTACATTCCATTGGAGTGGCATCGTGCTCACTGCCGTTTGCTTCGCGGATAGTTGGACTACTCAATTGTATATTCTTCAATCGAACCATGATGTCTTGATCGATAACGTCAAGTTTGATTATTCCACCTTGATCATCATCATTTTCTTCATCAGTTCCAACGCTGATTGAACGGACGATACGTTCCATTCTTGAAAGGCGACTATCGCTAGACGGGATACAATCGTCATAGGATGCTAGTTGATGGTTCACGAGGCTGCGCTCGCGGAAAAATGCTGTTATTATCTCCTGCATGATTAATCCCTCCTCAATTACCCTCAACTATTAGGCGATAAGCCACTGAGATACCGGCCGAGAGACTGTGCCTCTTGACTCGAATAACTCGGTCTGCCAACCATCCGGCTGCAAGGGGAATATGTTCTGGGTCAGCTGCTGAAAGAAGCATGTCGTCTTTCTCCGCCATCTCTTTGATGACTTGTACAACAGGGTCTGTGATGAGAATCTTCGGAAGTAATTCCTTAGCAAGACGGTCCTCTCCGGTTTCCTCATCAGGCTTGATTAGGTTCCATGGAGCAAGGACTTCTTCTTCATCTTCCATCGGAACTAGCTGTTGGTGAGGCACCATGATATGGTTTAGAACATTGAACTTGGTCAAACCCATTGGGAAATCATCTTCATCGACGGCCTTAGCATTGATGGTAATCTTCTTGCTTCGGCGTTTGCGACGGGTCGCTCCAACTTCACGAATAACATCCATCAGAGAACTAAACTTATCTTCATCTTTGGAAAGTGAGACGATTGCTGATACTTCATCAAGTGAAAGTTGTTTGATGTCAGCCATGTTTCTATCAGTGGCGAGTTTGTGAGCGTATTCCTCATCGACACCTAGTTCCATTAGACGCTTTTTTGTAGCGCTTTTTACCACCATTTTTCTTCACCCGCCAGTACCCATTTCAGAGGAGGCTTGAAGTCGTCAGATGGCGGGCTTGACGGGGTTCGAACCCGCGCGAACCGGGTTAAAAGCCCGGCGCTCTACCTGACTGAGCTACAAGCCCTACTCATAGTCAGGGCTGTCCGCCGACCGAGGGTCGGTATGTAAAACCATCGGCAGAGGAGCCATAGGCTGCGCACAGAGCCCCATGGTGAGAGGGGAGGTGCGCTCCAACCATGACTTTACATCCTGCGCTATCAAACCTTCGCGGCAAAACGCCGGTTTTCAACAAAATAAGGTGATTATTCATGCGCACATCATTCGCTGAAGACAATGTCAATCGGGAGTTAGAAGGCTCTATCGGAGAGGCTGAAGAGGTGGGGTGGTCCGCACCTGATGGCGCGATGCTAGATTTACTTGTCCCGCCGACAGTATATCCGCCGGGTGAAGATACCGGAATTTTATGCGATTCTGTGCTCTCATTAGGTCCTGGAAATGGTCGCTCACTCCTAGAGATTGGTTGCGGTTCTGGAGCCGTATCATTGTGGGCTGCAATGAGGGGTTTCAGAGTGTTCACTTGTGACATAAATCCACTTGCTGTAGCAGCAGTCCGAGGCAGAGCAGAAGAGATGAGTTTATCTTCAAGATTAACGGTTGTAGAAGGCGGTCCTGGAGAAGGAGAAATTAAACAATGGGCCCAAGGAAAACACGATGTTATCATCTGGAACCCACCCTATTTGGACCCACCTAGCGAAGGCGACCCAGTATTAGGTCCACTGGAAGAAGCAGGTATGGTAGATCTGGATTGGGAACAAGGCAGTGGAGTTGTATTATTAGATGCTATCGAAGAAGGGGATTTATTGAATGATGATGGCATAGTTTTGGTAATCCGCTCATCAACCACAATCGGCAGATACCTTGGAGAGGAAGCTATCGGAAGAGGCTGGGCCCAACGCTCAGCGATTGCTATAACATTTGATGATGGGGAGCACCTAGAAGTTCTAGCATTCTGGCGACCATGGAATGCTCGTCCTGTTGAAGAAGTAGGGGTCGTTTCCTCAACAAATGGTCTAATGCTTGAACAAGGCGGTAAAATAGGGCGTTGTATTAGGGCCTTAAATCAAACCAAAGGCAGAGGCCAAAGAGATTCAAAATGGATTTCAAAAGAAGGCGACCTACTATGCTCTTGGATAGT
The DNA here is from genome assembly GCA_028344335.1 of Deltaproteobacteria bacterium. Taxonomy (GTDB): domain Archaea; phylum Thermoplasmatota; class Poseidoniia; order Poseidoniales; family Poseidoniaceae; genus UBA226. The sequence continues at coordinate 53,389 of JAOMAZ010000008.1, forward strand.
ACCAGTGAATGATGCAGGAATTCTTCAATTATCAGCAGGGATTGCACTGATGCAAAGCCTTGATTCAATTGAAATTCACCAAGATGAAAAAATCAACCATTGGATGAAGTGGCCAAATGATGTGTGGATTGGAAAAAGAAAGTTTGCAGGTTGTCTTGCTGAAGGCAAAAGTAAAGGTCAAGAAAACAGATTTGTGGTTGGCATCGGTGCCAACTTCATAGATAAGGAAGAAGACTTTCCTGTTGCTACAATTAAGCATCAAAATAAAGATTTCCAAAAACGCTTAGATGCTGCTTTAGCGGGCTTGCTAGAGTCTAAGCAAGGAGTTCCTAACATAGAGAATCACGAGATAATTAATCTAGCCTGGGGGATGATGTCAGCCGGCCTCTACAATGGCCAAGAAATCCAACTATCAAAGCAAACAGGTTCCGCAGTAGGACTAACAAATGAGGGGCACTTATTGGTTGAATTTGAAGATGGGGTTAAAGAAATTTCAGCAATGGACGGAATACGATTCCTAATCTGATAAATTGCCTAAATCAACTATTAGAGTATCACTTTCAGAAAGGGCCTGTTGTTGCGACATCCAATAACCCCAAGCTGCAATGGCCATTCCCAAAAATAGGGCAATCCAAGGAGTTAGCCATTGATGCTCAACATCCATGTCTAGTTCAATAGCAGAATCTGTACGCAAGTGTAGAGTCCATTCTCCATCACTTACAACATCAAATTGGGATTCCAAACTGCCTCCTTCTTTCAATTCATGATGCTGCCAGTCCTCCGCGGAAGGCATATCATGGCCTTCAACCCAAGCCATTGAAACCAACCCACAATCACCAGAATCATCCACACCAGGACATTCTACCAAATCTAAGTCCAAAGAAACTTCATCTCCATCATTGAGGTCAAAGGTTTGCCAAGTCTCACCGATGGGTGAGGTACCAGGAGGTAAGTCAACATCGAGTTCTGGAGGTTCTATAGCCGAAGAAGGGTCCCAAAACAACAAGATAAAAGAGGCAACTACGAGACAAGAACCAACCAAGATTGCAACATCTGTAATCTTTGCCTCTCCCCCCGAACCACCACCAGCCATGAGGCCTCCCAAAGCGAAGGTGGATTCAATCCTTTGCCTCATGAGGCATGGTTGAAATTAGAATCGCAAAACTGCCAATCAGCAAAACCCACCCCAGTGGGTCCATCATATATGGCGCCTCAAAACTATCCTGTCCTGAAGAGAAAAGGAACCGCCACCAATCGATTGTCATATTCCTAACTCCTGATGCCGAAGATGCTATTCCAAAAATTAAATTCCAACATTGGAGTACAAAGGTTGATACTGAAAGAATCATGATTCCTCGAATTGCTTCAATTTTTTGTAAAAATGAAAGTTCAGGTAGAATATAGCCGAGGTGTGAATCTTGTGCTGACCACCATTTTGCCAATAGCCCGACGCTTGCAATTTCTTGTTGAATCGGAGTGCTATCTTCTAATGCGTCCTCGACCACAGCAGTAAGGTCTTCATCAGCTTCGATGATCTCAATCACCGCTTCATTTTCAGCATCCTCTTCAGTACTCACAAGGGCTGCCTGCCATCATGACAAGGAAAAGGACTTCGCAGGAAGAAATACTCAACTGCCTCTTTTGCGCGGGGGTTTTTGAATACCGAGTCTTTCCCTTACCAGTTTGATTTTACCAGAGGAAGTGTTTGTTTTCAGGCCCAATTTTTCTAAAACTTCCCTTGAAGACGGATAATCTTGAAGTTTCACTCTGATTATCGCCTTTTCATCTACCAAGTCATACAAACGATAGCCCTTTGGAAGAAGTTCATTTAGTGAATCTCGAGTTGTTGTAGATGGAACTTCTAAGCCTATCCAGCGGCGCTTTCCGCGCTTTGCCTTGCTCAACTTTTTGCCGGCCACATCCCCCCGAGGAGGGCTATGCTTGATAGCCTACTGCGTCGCCAACCATAACGTGGGCGATTTGGAGGGTAGCCAAGAAGTAGAGGTGGAAACATCTGTTTTAGGGTTCGCTCGCATTATTGCAGTTTTACTCTCGCCACGCACATTCCCTCATCTTCTGCTATTGGTTTTGGTCAGTACTTCTTTATTTCAAATCGTAAAAATCAAGCCACAGCACAGCGAATCTGTCGCAATTGCATTTATTTCATTTTCTTTTTCCTATGTCATCATTGCATTAGCAGCAAGAAAACAACGCTGGATTGACTTAGTCCACACAACTTCTTTCAGAGAAACTGAAACCAAAGGAGCGAGCGCTTGGTTGATTCATCAAT
>JAOMAZ010000009.1 GCA_028344335.1 Deltaproteobacteria bacterium
AGCCCAATTTGAACCTGGACCCCAATCTTCTCCCGAATATCCTGAATATGTTGCACCGTTGTAAATTGTTCCTGGAAGTTTTCGGATTCCTCCGCTATCGTCTCCACTGACCACTCCAAGGGGCGTATTTCTTGGCCCTGCATTCTGGTTGTGGCTAGCACAATTTCCTGAACTTGCAGCACCTGGTAAGGAATTTCCTAATCCATATAATGTTTCGAAAACAGTCATGTTGGCCTGTTCAAGCATTGGCTTCAAGCCCTGAAAGCTTCCTCCACCAGAACTGAATGTACCACCATAAATCACAGTGCATACATCTGCCCATTCAGAATACATTGAACCTGAAGTATCTATTACGAAAACCAACTCTACTTTGCCACCACGGGTATCATCCCAAGCGATTTGGACAAAGTCATCAGCGTCAACGACGATGTCTGGATGGCCCTTATGGCCGATAATTGGGGTCAATAAGGTGTCATCGAAAACAGTTATTGCAGCACTCTGTCCATAATCTGGTTCCAGCATTGCATAGTAAATCTGCGGTTGTTGATAGAACCGGTCTAATTCGTCATAGGAATCCTCCCACGCAATATGAACATTGTCTTTACTGTCTATTGCAAGGGATGGCCAATCTCTGTTGTGTGCCCTTTGAGCGACTAATGTGTCTTCTATGACGGTGATTGTTCCATCACTGCTGGCGCTACCATCTCTATCATCAAGCCATGGGTTGAGTACTGTATAAACAATCGAATGCTGTCCACCTTTATCTGCCCAAACAATGTGAACTCTATCCATACTATCTACTGAAATATCTGGGTGCCAAGCTTTGGACCCTCCGTTGTTGGAAATTTGTGTTGGGGCAATTAGAGTTTCACTGCGTGGGTCAAGCATTGTGTAGTACAATTGGCGGGTATTTTGTGAATATGCTACGTGAATATTACCTTCAGAATCTGCAACTAATGCTATCATTCGGTTATTAGCACCATCATCAACCAGTTGAACAGGGTCAGTTATGACAACCAAACTTGCATCCGCTTCGGGAATTGGTATCATCGTGGCAAAAACTGAAGCCATCATCAGTATAATCATCATGTAAGATTGGTTCTTCTTGTTCAACATGGTCAACACTCCATTCACAGTGTTTCAATGCCTCTGTTCTTCTTACTTAACCGCGCCCCTTAGATGTCATTAGAAAGTACTGCGCATCACTCTTGACCTGTGGGGATTACACTCAAAAGAGAGAGGTGTTTTTCAAGCCCACTCTGAAGGGTCAAATTCTGCCCCAAAACTGCCTGATTCATCAAACTCTACCTGTTCTTTAGGTGTATTTCCTGTTGACCTAGGTTTGCCCTTTTTCTCAAGGTCATCCACTGGGCCTGGCTTACCTATTCCGGGACCATAATTGTGCTTGATTTCGTGAATAAGCGCTAATTTTGCTAGCCATAGTCTCCTCATACTTTGCATTAATTCATTCTTGTTTAATCCATCAATCCAAATTGGTAAACTGACATTGAATGCTTGTAATGGTGCTGGTTCCTTTGAGCCTTTTTCACCTCCAACGTGGATTGCCCAATCCACCATGGCGCCAGTTAAAGTCAAACGAATATCATGTATCCATTCCAACCACATTTCAAGATCTTGACTCAGGTGTTTGGTCATCTCCTGTTGTTGTCCAATATCAACTCTGGTAAAGCTAGAGACGGCAACAAGGTCACGCCCTTTTGGTTTGATAACAGCAAACATGTGACCATGGGGCCCAGGGGGGTACCGTAGAAGCCAATGTCCTTCGGCTCTCTTATCATCTTGTTTCTTTGGTTTCAAACCTTCTTCAATCAACCATTTCTCAAGATTATTGACTAAGTTATCGCTTGACATAACTCTCGGGAGGTGGGGCTTCTACATGAAACCGACCAATTCATCTCAAGGCATTAAGACTTGATTTCTTGAATGATTGAAGTAGTTAACATGACTACTTCCTCGCCTTGTGGATCTCTGCTTAATCGCCTTCTCCTTATGGCTTTCAATGAATCTTGTAAATAATCCCACATTAGTATATTCAACCATGCAATCAACCAAAGAATTACAATTATTATTATTGTTCCAAATAAGATTGTCAGTCCCCAGCCAAGATATCCATTGTATGCAAGTGATGGGAGGTAGGAGGTTGTTTCTGGTGAAATAATAGGGATTGAAAATATAATTCCTAAGGCAGTTAAAGGCCAAATGAGTAATGAAACAAACATTGCAACCATAAATTGAAAAGTTGTCCTTGCATCTAAACCTTCATCAGTCTTATTTCCTAATTTATATCCAAGAATGGTTTGAACGCCACAACTAATTATGAAAATTGGCAAGGTTAGTAAAGAAAGAAAGAAAATTGGGGTTCGTGCAATCCCTACAAGTGGGTTTGCTTTGCGCAAGTCTCCAGAAATTGTCAAATCCCTGCCATCTAGATTGTTTTTGTATAGAATCTCGGCAGCAGAAGACGCTTTTTCCATTAATAGGTCATCTCCTTCAATAAGTAATTTATCTCTTTCTTTTCTAGCGGCTAATACTTCTTCTCTCCAATCATTCGGAGTTTTTCCAATAGCCCTATTGCGTAAATGTCCAAGTAAGTGCCATGCTCTATTTGTTGACCAATTAGGGGCGTTTGGAGTTAGGGGTGCTAATTTTCCCTCTAAGTTATCTCTCAAAGCACGCACTGATTCAAAATCAGGTTCTTTCCACCCGCCACTTTCCAATTCTTCTTTCAATTCATTAGATACTGCATTTTCTGGAATAGTAATTGAATCACTATATTCTACCCAGCAATCGGTCCTCCAATGATGTCTGACTCGAAAGTGAAGTCCAATTGGTTGTAAAACAGGGCGCGGCCTTGACTTAATATCACTCAAAGCAGCGGCAGCGATAATTGTCCTCATCGGTCCAGTTCGTATTCTAAGTAAGTGTGCTTCATTATGAGATGTTCCTTCTGGGAAAAGGGCGCTGGCATAGCCTGTAGAAATCCCCTCTGCTAATGTGCGAAGGCTTCTGCCATTGAGGTATGCTGCTGCTTCCTCAGAACACCCCCCTCTGATTAATTCAGCTTTTCGGATTACTGGTTGAACGGCAAATTTTCTGGCCCACCACCCAAGAATTGGGCGAAGAACAAGGTCATGTCTTGCACCAACAATGGCTTTTTTGGGGTGTGTAAGTATCACAAGAAGTGGGTCCATCACTCCATTTGTGTGCCACGCTGTACACAATGTCCCTCCTTCAGATGGAATTTTTTCCTTTCCTGAAACTATCAAGTTTCGAAATTGTACTTCTTTCGTTCTATTCAAGCAAAAGTACCCAAATCTCATAAAAAAGGATGAGCCGGGGTATTTTCCTCTGAATTTAGGGGTTGGTAAATTCAGTAATTCTTCATACTTTAAATCAGCAGAACTTTTCGATAAAGTTGGTAGAGCTTCACCATGGTGATCTACAGCACCATCCTTGCCTGTTTTCATCTGTGAAGGGTTCGACATAAGGTTCACTCATAATTTATTTATTTTTTCTGACAATATTGCAAGGGCGGAAAAATCTGGTTCAATAGATCCAATGAGTGGTGCGTCAGGCCACATCGAAAGTAAACTCCTACCTCCATCTCCTTTTTGTCTAGGAATAATATGAATGTGAAGGTGGGGGATTTCTTGACCTGCAAGTGGACCGTCATGGATGACGATAGAAAAATCGGTTGTGTTAAAAAAAATACTTAATTTTCTTTGAACTTCTACGATACCGGTTAAAAGTGAATGCATTTGTTTTTGATGAATATCTGAAATCCTCTGTGCTTGTTGATGGGGGACTACAAGTGTATGTCCTGCTCTTCGAGGGTTGATGTCCAAAAATGCAGACCAATCTTCTCCTTTTGCGATAAATGAGGCAGGGATTTCCCCATTGATGATTTTTGTGAAGAGACTTTCACCTCCGCTCATAGGGCGGGCTAGGGTTAAGGGTTGAAGTGGTTTCTTCGCGATTTTTTCATTGGTGGTTGTGAAAATTACACCTCAGGCGCTAAAATCCAGACTCCCCCTACGCTCATTCTGACAGGTAGATTTGATACATCTCCTTCCATTGAAACTAGGCTGTGCTTCAAATAATTATCATCATCTCGCTGTTCACTGTCACTTCGTAAATGTGAGCCGCGACTTTCACATCTGAATAGCGCGGCAGATGTTGCCATGTGGGCAAGAAGACATGCATTCTCTAACCTTAGTGCTTCTAACAAATTAGTATTCATCAATAAACTACTATCTTCAACATTTACTGTTGCAGAAATTTCTTTGAGTTGAGCAAGCCCTGCTAAACATGTTTCTAATGATTCACCGTTTCTTTGCAAAGACATTCCCGCATTCAATTCATTCCTCAAACTTGAACGTACGGCGCCGACCTTAGAGGAGTCTAAATCGTTTAGTAAACGATCATTTATGTTCGCTTCAACTTCTTGCCTTGATTCTTCAAGTAATGAAGAAGGAGCGGCTTTGCCGACGGTCGCCCATTTTCCAGCATGAGTTCCAGCATCACGGCCACTGAGTAAATCATCAAGCAACCTATTTCCCCAGGCCATTGAAGCACCGTGGAAGCCGCTACTTGCTGCATCTCCAACGGCGTAAAGTCCAGACATCCAGTTTCCCCATTCCCCATTAACGGCCCTTCCATGTTCATCAACTGGTATTCCACCAATAGTTGCTGAAACGGCTGGTTGTACAGGAATTACATCGCTTCCAAGATCTAACCCCGTCCGTTGATTCAATAATGAAATTGTGTGTGCATACCAAGTACTACCATCCCCTGAAATGTGCCTTGAATCTAATACGCAGCCAGTTCCCTCTGCTTTCATAGCTACGGCAATTTGGGTTGGTGAAAAGCTGCCCTCTCCCCCTATTGCATCTCCAGTAGGAGAAATGACACTTCCTCCGTTTGCTAAAAGGCCATTTGGTAAGTTCAAATTTGTGCCAGTAACATTGAGAGGGGACCAAGATTGGAATTCCAAATTCCTCAAAGAAATACCGGCTCTCGTAGCAATTGCCATGCCACTTCCACCATTGCTTACACCATTCCATGCCCCTTCAAATCCGGCATCTGCTAAGATGATGGCTTTGGCTTGAATTACATCGATTCGGCCTTGGGATAGATCATAGTAAACTAGCCCTCTAACATGTGATGCTTCAACGACTAACTTAAGAGGTAAGCATTCTCCTCTGCGGTGAATATTGTCTCTAATGCATCTTTCTTCTAAGGCCTGTTGAACGCCGCGCGTGGTTCCATCTCCACAACCTGACACTCTTGGTGTTGTATGGCCTAACCCAGCGAAAGAGTGGGGTAATCCCGCGGAGTCTCTACGGAAAACTAGCCCCCAACCTTCAAGTTCAGCAATGATTGAGGCTGCTGAAGAGGCCCTCGAAGAAACGATATCTTGATCACATAACCAGCCACCTGTACGAATTGTATCATCACGGTGTCCTTTGGTTGTCGACTCTTGAAGTGAAGCGGCTATTGCGTTCTCTGCTAATCCAATACCTGAATGGCCAAGGCCTCCTTCACTCAACAACATTGTCCGAGCTCCCGCGCTTGTCGAGGCTAAAGCTGCCCTAAGGGCTGCTGGGCCATCTCCAACAACCAATACATCCCAATATTCCAATCAAGACCCTCCGGTGAAATAGCGGATGAGTGGGGCGGTTATGAACGGCGCGCCTAAAGGAGTTGAAGTTACAATGGAATAAGATCACATGGTTCTAACCAATTGCCGCGCTTTGCGTAAGCGTGAGCGCCTGTTTTTATCTCCTGCGCCAATTCTTTTCTGGACATTTGTGTGGATGACCATCGACTGCAAAACTTGGCTATTTTCATCCTTTAACGAAACTGATAGTTGACGTAAACCACTCACTCCGGAAGACCATGTGATTTTCAGCCACAATACAACCGTTCTGTCAAGATAATGCGCCATCCATTGAATTGTGTCTTCTTCTCCAGAAGTGTTAATCAATGGAAGTGGAGTTTTTGGTGATGAGCAGGCCGGCACCTCAACTGAAAAGAGATATGATTCTGGCATCCCGCCCGGGAGAATTACATCAACCCTGATTTTCTTTGATTCAGAGGTTTGATTGTGTAAGAATATGAATAATCCACCTTGGCCGTCAGTGCTGATATGGTCGCATTCAGCATCCATTCTCCAACCCTTATTTACAATCGCAGCGCCATTATCTAGTAAGTCCATTTGTAGTCGGTCAATTAAATTAAAGAAAATTGGTTGCCAAGCTTTGGCATGAGCAACTAAACGATGGAGTAGATTCAAGGATATTTCCGCTTCTTTATCAGACAATAATTCCTCGCATCCGTCCTCATATAAATCCAATAGTTCGGAGTTAAGTCTTTTTTCATCAATTAAGCCCTGTTGTGATAAATGAACAATATAGAGAACACGTTCTAAGGCTTCACCTTCTTCTACGCCCTCTTTAATGAATCCCGAAAGGCGCCGACGCCAAGACTCCCATCTCATTCTTAGTGCTGGGTCTAGGTGGTTAACAACAACTTCACTCAAAGTTCGATGGATTTGAGTGGGGTGGTGAGTGGGAGCGTGTAGTGACAAGAAAGGTTCTTCATCCTCAAGATGATCAAGAGATCCCGCGGTAAATTGGATGTGGAATGACATGGCTAAACCAACGGTTATGGTTAGCATTAGGGTCATGTTCCATGCAATTTCGGAAACGGGGGTAAGGGTGGAAAACGTAATAAAAAAGACTGCTAATAATCCTAAAACAAGATGGAGTAAATTATTTCGTCTAACGTCCCTTAATGAATCAATTATCCTATCACTGCCTGGTTGTGCTTTCAAATTCCGCCCTCTTCTCTTGGCATGTTGATTATGTAATGATGCGCCTCTTAAGGCCCATTCTGCTGCTGCAATCGACGGGCCAATGGCAACGAATAATAGTGTCAACCACACACAAAAAACAAAAACTGTTGAATGTGGTGTGTATTGTGGTAAGATGAATCCGGTTATTGCGGTTAGAGCAATCAGCATACCAAAGCCGTTTCTCCACATACGCATAGGCCACCACATCAATAGTTGGCCCCAACTTAAGCGTTGAGAATTTGCGGTGTCTAACATTTCTTTTACCTTACTTACACTTGTATTACCGGGTAATAATTTGTTTGAATAGGGAGTTGGGAGAGGAGGGGATGAAAGTCCTTTTCTGATGCCCATGTTTTTGTGGGAAGGGGTTCTTATTGATGGTGGCACCGGTTAATTGGGAATCAGGGCAAGCATCATGATGGGGTGTCAATTCGGCGAGGCGGGCGTGTAGCATAGACTGGATAATGCACTGGCCTCCTAAGCCAGGGATCGCGGGTTCAAATCCTGCCACGCCCGTTGCAATATTGGTTTGTCACCTCTATCACGGAAGGGCCTTGCTGCCTCACAATGAAAAATTATATCATACTGTAAGTGCCCATTTCTTGCCAATTTCAGAAATCTCGTGAAGTAATTTTTCAATTTGAATGCGGTGGTGCATACTTCTTGGAATTGAAGCATCACAACGTGCTAAGACATCCAGCAGATCTGCCAACGCACCTTCTGGAAGTAGCAACCTTCCTCTGATTAGCAATTGGTGAATTTGGTCGATAACGTCTTCAGCAGCCAAGGCATGTTTCATCATCAATTCATCTACTCTCCCCATTGCTCCTTTCAAAGAGCGGACATTCTTGCCTGTGCTAGATTTTTCCCAATGCCATTCATGAATTCTACCCCTCAAAGATAATTCTAGAAGTTGTTGCACGGGGGTTAAGGTTGTTGAAGCAACTAAATTGTGTAAAGAACTTCTATCTGTTGTTCTTTCTGCCCTAATTAGTAATTCTAACAGGAATATTCCTTTTCTTAAATTACCTGAAGACACATGAATAATATCTCCAAGTAAACCATCGGTTAGTGTGTGTTTTTCTGATTCTAAAATAAGTGAAATACATCTCTCCATTTGTTCATTAGGAGTGCTTGGAATGCGAATAGATTGGCACCTCGAACGTAGAGCATCAAGGATTCTACTTGGAGTTCTGGCAGTGAAAATAAATCTTGAGGTGTGTGCTTCTGACTCCATCATTCTACGAAGATAGGATTGACGAAGTGTTCCAAGTTGATCTGCATCCTCGATGACAATTAGTCGTGCTACTGGGGCGCGGGTTCGTCCTGCAAGTAAAATGTCATTTTCTGAGCCTGCGGGTGCGAGGTCTCCGGATTCAACTTTTACTATACCTCTATCAAATGCATCTAAGCTTGAGGTTCCTGCAAGAGAGCCTGCTTTTCCTGACCCCCCTGGCCGAAGAAAGTCTTCGAATTTTTTCATTGCTCCTGCAGCCCGTAAGAGGTTTCGGGCTTGTAATATGTGAGTGGTGTTTTTCCATCCTGGGCCTAGAACTTGCCTTGCCACTAACCTCCAAGCAGCGGTTTTTCCAACTCCAGATGGTCCTGCAATCAATATGTGGGGGGGGTTTGATGATACGGCAGCCGAACTTAGAATTCGACAAATATCAAGGGGCATGGCAAGGTCTTCGAAGCTCTTTGGAGCATGGGTTTCAAGCCAACTCGCCATATTCTCAAACTGCTTGGATGGCAGCGGTACATGAATGATTGCGATTGAGGTGTAGTTTTGTTTAAATGAAAGGGTTCAAGGTTTGGCTATTAGATTAGAAAGTGTAAGGTTGGAAGGATATTGGTTATCCTGCTCCTTGTTTAGTTCAGTTTCTTGCGATAACCGCCATTGCTTCTACTTCAATGAGCATTTCAGGATCAACGAGCCCCTTAACAACAACCAACGATGTAGCAGGAAGTATCTCTTTGAAAAAATCCCCGTGAGCCCTCATTATTCGATAGCAGTCGTTTTCATTTACAGCATACATTCTAGTTCTAACAACATCTTTCATTGATGCCCCCACTTCTACCAAGGCCCTCTGAATACGTTGTAATGCAATTCTAGTTTGTTCAGTAGCATCTCCTTTAGCCAATACCCTTCCTTCTGGGTCTGTTGCTGTGGTTCCCGAAACATGAACTGTCTGTCCAACTCTAATTGCACGAGAAAAACCTGCTACCTGCTCAAAGGGGGTGCCGGTGTTGACTCGCTTCCTAGACATGCCTGCTCCGATTATCGGAAAAGGGCAATAGGTCAAGACCTGTTCGGTAGATTAAAAACACAAAAAATGTTCTTAGGAGAGGTTGAAGACTCAAACAGCATCGAGGGTTTTGTGCCCAGAGCGGCGGGGTTTCATGAAAATACGGCTACCGCAGCCTTTGCAACTGATTCCATTTTCATCTGGGGTAAATGATTCCATGTTTCCACAGAAAGTGCACTTATAGTCTACTTCGCCACTAGCCATACTGGTTCCCTCGATGAACGCCGACCTGACTATCTGTTTTGAACCTGTCCTATCAAGAAATAATGTTTTTTTGCAAAAAGCCACATCTAAATTGCGACATGTTCAAGGGGCGCTTGCAATGGCACAATCGCCATCATGGATGAAAAGGGTCGCCTAATTATTGACGTTGTTGACAACGGGGGGCAATGGACTCACCGTGAATGGAGAGTGCTAAGACACCTTGGGGTCAATACCCAAATTATCGATAACACAACTCCTGTTGAAAAAATGAGGGATTTGGACGGGTTACTCCTTTCGGGTGGGGCTGCTCGAGTGGGGTTAACTGGGGAACTCGGTAATTGCGCTGCCTATCTTGAACTTGAGGTTCCAATTCTTGGAATTTGTGCAGGCCACCAATTTATGGCTAGATATTATGGCGGGGATGCAAGAGAAGCACCTGAACCTGAATTTGGGGCAATGGAAATAAATCTGAATGGAGACGGAGGGATTCTCTACCGAGGGACGCCTGAATCTCAAATTGTGTGGGAATCACATAATGATGAAGTCCACATAATTCCTGATGGTTTTTTCATCACAGCAAGTAGTATTTCTTGTGAAGTCCAATCGATGGAAAACAACGATGCTACGCGCTTCGGATTACAATTTCATCCCGAAGTAAATGATTCAGAATATGGTACTGAAATGATGAGTAATTTTGTTGAGCATTGCCGCTTCAAACTTGAAGGTTAGCTTGACGCGCATGCATTAGGACTCGCATGCTGTGCTCAATCACTGAAGCCCATCTCCATGCTTCATCGAAATCAACGCCTGTTGAGAAAACACCATGGCCACGCACTACGACTGCTTTCATGTTCCCTTGTTTCAATGCCTCTGCAAGGTGTCTCAAATACTCATCTGGATTATCTGCATCAGGCTCCACAATTACAATATTCCCAAGATGGTTGATTCCTTCCTTGTCGATTGGTTTTAGAACTATCAAATCTTTTTCACAAGAAATTGCGGTGGCAAATGGTGGATGGCTGTGGATACAAGCGGCCGGCCCTTTTGTTTGAAGGGATTTTGATGCGATAAGAACTTCTAACATTCGCCATTGTTCTGGTGCGTTGCCTGGTGCAGTTTGACCCAATCTGCCGCTGGCGATATGTTGCTCAGTCATTTGTCCTAATATTGCTCCTTTTGTTGATGTGTGCATCAATCCTGCTTCATCAGGATTTAGAATTGCCACGGCACCGACATCTGCATGAACTAGTCCTTCTTTGTGTAATTGGCGGCCAATTCTAACGAAATCAGCAACCATGTGAGATGAAACAACATAATCTGGGCCAACTACTGGGGGCATTGGTTGTTCTTCTATTTCTGAAATTATTTCAGCGCTACCACTTAATGCATTACGTAAGCGGTTAATTTCATGTTCTAAATTTTGTATTTTATTAGATGAGCTCGAAATGAGATCTAATGCTTCTGAAACAAGGTCATTTGCCTCTTTGGTAGGTTCAGAAGGGGATAATTGCTGCTCAATAGTTACTTCGGCTGGGAGGGGAGATGGTGGGCCACCAGGAGGGTCTGATGGCTCTAGTACAGTTTCGGTAGAAGGAGGAGATGGTGGGCCGCCAGGAGGGCCTTGTTGAGGTGGGCCACCAGGGGGGCCTTGTTGAGGTGGGCCACCAGGAGGGCCTGATGGCTCTGGTACAGTTTCGGTCGGAGGGGGAGATGGTGGGCCGCCAGGGGGGCCTTGTTGAGGTGGGCCGCCAGGGGGGCCTTGTTGAGGTGGGCCGCCAGGGGGGCCTGATGGTTCTGAAGCTGTTTGATTGCCCTGTAAGTTGGTGGCAAAGGCGGGTTCTGGGGTATCCTCGGGTTCCGGCATAGAGGTCCCGACAACGCTCGCAGCATTCAACATGGCTGCCATTACATTGTCATCTGGCTCTGATTCATCTGCTATTTCTTCAACCGCCTCAATTTGCTGAGGTTCGGGTTCTTCTTCAACTGCAACAACATTACCCGCGTCTCCAAATCCGACCGCAAACAAGTCATTTGCAGCAAGTTGTTGCTCTTCTTCTCGAGCCTGTTGGGAGGATGTTCTTCTAGCCATGCGCCTCGCCTTGAAGCGGGCCACGACACGCGCCTTAAATACACGTTTCCTGTCGCCGGATTCCTGACAGCCGTTGTAGTGTAGGGGTCAACATGGGAGGTTGTCGATCTCCCGCCCCGGGTTCAAATCCCGGCAACGGCGCCATTAATTGTTGAAGTATAGTGTCGCATCTTCGCTAAATTGTGTCCTTAATTTGTTGAATGGTTAATCACTGTACCGCAAACCACACAGTAAACATCTATTCCCCCAATTCGCGGCTCAATTCCCGCGATATCAATTTTATTTCCACAATTGCAAAGGACTTTTGTGCTCGCCATGAAATTGCCGAAAGGCTCTAACGTTTTCAGGCTGACGGGGTTTTATTCACCATTCTCCCAATCGGCATTCGAATCTTGTGAGTACTTTGGTAGCATTGTATTGCCTACGGATTTCTAATTTGAAAGTACCATTGAATGTATGTGTTTCATGTATAATATTGGTGAATTTTCCCTCTGATGAAGATATTTCTTCTTCCTCGACCACATACCAGCCTTTCAATAAAGTCGGCGTATTTGTTTTTAACAGGGGTAATAGTTTAGGTAAATGTTGAAGTGTGGAGTGTGGTAAATTCATCAATAATAAATCAAAGCGCCCGAGTAACTTTTGGTTTTTGTTCAATTTTAGCGCATCCGCTATTTTGCAATACCATGATTCCTTAATTTCCCCTAAATTTATTTTTAGCATCTTAATTGCTTCAGGGTTTATGTCGGTTGCCAGTAAGTCCCCAACTAACTCTTGTTGAGCCAGTAACTGCACAACTGCTGGACCTACTCCGCAATAAGGATCAGCAACAGAAATTGGCCTTCCAAGCTTTTCTTTCAGTTGGGTTGCACTTTCAACAGTTTTTTCTCTTTCACCAGCCAACCTAGATGAATAATAAGCAATGGCTGGATTCAACAATAATGAAGTTCCATTTTCCCTTATTTTGACATTGCTAGAAATTAAGGTTTTTCTTGTTTCCTCAGGTAAATTCAAAATTCCTTCTACATCTATAATTCGCTCTCCAAACCTTGCTGCTAATGGTTTTAAATTCCTTATTCGGTATTCTCCAATTACGCCCTCATCTAACATGACAACTCTAATTTTATTGGAGTGGTGGATTTTGGCAAGGGCGACTTGTTGTGCATATTGCTCAATGTGTTGTTCTATTTTGAAAATTAGTAAATCAGAATATAATTCATGTGAATTAGGCCAAGTTCCGAGGTGCTTTTCAATTATCTCTTCACTTAGGAATTTTGGTAATAATGAAAGCCAACTTTTTGCAGCAGGTGGGTCTTGATGCCTATCAACAATAATGTAAGAAGTTGGCAAATCTGTAGGTGCTGAATCTGAAATTGGAATTAATGACTTTTCTCCATCACTGAGGACCCGGTATCCTTCAGGATACCAATTTAAATCCCTCAGTTCTTTAAGGAAGGTTTGGGTATCGCGCTTCGGCACGCTCAAATGACGCATTACTTTCGTGAGGTCTAATGGCGGGGGTGTTTTGAGTTTGGTGGAGAATATGGCTGCAACTGGTCTTCACCTCGTCGGTACTGGGGCTGGTTCTCCTCTCAATATGACTGTTGGTGGAAAAGATATCGCTTCAATGTGTGATTATAGGTTTCTTGAAGGATATACATCCCTACTTGGTGAAAATGGAGAAGGTGAGTTAGAAAAGTTAGTTGGTGCATATGAGATCGTTAGAAGGCCTGAGGTTGAAAACCCAGAACGAATTCTTGAACTCGCCAAATCTAATTCGGTTGCTTTGTTAGTAATTGGAGATCCGATGCAAGCCACAACTCATGTAGATTTACTACTGCGTTGCAAGGATGAAGGAATTCATACATCTATCCATCACGCTGTTTCTGCTATTGATTTGGTTTGTGCGGGCTTAGGTTTGCAATCATACAGATTTGGTAGACAGGTTAGTTTGACTTTTCCTCATGCTAATCATCTACCAACCTCACCAATGGAGTTTATTGCAGAAAATCGGTTTCTTGGACTACATACTTTGGTCTTGCTCGACCTCGATCCAACGGGTATGGGGATAGAACAACCACAACCGATGACTCCACCACAAGCATTTGAGGTGATGTGTAGAATGATTGAGAGGTTGAGAGATGACCCTCCGCCTCACCTTGAATTAGAAAATATTTCATCTGCCCGTGATTTATCAAGATTGAAGGCTGTTAAATCTATGTTAAATGAAAAAATAGAGGATTTTCACGCTGTTATTTGCTCTAATTTAGGCTCTCCAAGTGCACAAGTTAATAGTGGTTTATTGGGTGAAATTGCGGGAAGTTGCGTTTCTGGAATCCATTCTATTGTCATCACTGGAGAATTAATTGGAATGGAAAAAAGTGCCTTAGAAAGATTGCATTAACTGCAGTGCGTGGCACCGTAGCCATCAAGGGAGGGGGGCTTCTCCGAGGTGTGTCGATTATTATGGCTGGTCCCACAAGTGTTGAATTTCCAGGCCAAAAAAAGAACCAAAGAATGAGGATGCGTGGAACGAAGCAAGCATCTGCAGACGCCCAAAAAAGAATGCGTAAACAACTTCAGCGGTTGTTGGATGAACCAGAAAGGGTCATGCCAGATATGGTATGGTCCGGAAAACTACCTTGGGGAAAGGTAGACCCTGTCACCAAATCATTGAAGGAATTAAGAAAGGTTATCGACCATCGAACAGATAGGCGTTGGTTGATTAAACGAATGATGTCGAAAAGAGGAGGGGGGGTTGCAAAAGCCCTAGCTGGCTCCTTAGTTGCAGCATTAGATGATGAGATTGGGATGGTAGCGACCTTTAAACATCCAATTTATGGAAATGGGACATTTGTTCGAAAAGGTGATGCAAAGCCCGCATCGATGGTTGGAATACAACATGTTTACCATCCGCGTCTACGGCTATTGCCTTGGGAAGAACATGCGAAGAAAGGATGGTGGTTGTTTTCTTGGAAAGGTGGATTTGTTTGTACAGGAAATAAACCTGATGTCCCTGGAGGTTGGGTCTTGGACCAATTATCTAAAAATGAATTTTTAAGTAAAGAAAGTGATGATATTCATTTGATTGGCGAGTTAAATTCTGAAGATGTGAAAAAATCAATAATAGGTGAAGTCGGATATCTTAAAATGACTTTTAATGATGGGACAGTTGTTGGATTAAGGGGTGATGTTTTCGAGGAACGCGGGGTGAAGGATGGCTTTATCCAACCTCTTGCTTTGGGAATGATGCCGCCAAAGATTAGTGAAATTGTCGATGTTGAACTAATGTGGAGGCCGGAGGGATGGCCTGAAGATGAGTCGCTTCCTGAAGCTGCTACAAAGAGAGTGGCGGAAGTCTTAGATGGTTGGTTGGGCTTAGGTGTTTCAGAAAAATTTCTTTGGAATATGTTGAAGCAAGCAGTATTGGCAAATCTCGATTCAGGGTTTGTAGTCGGAGACGCCTGGGTTCATGAGAGTGAAGTGGATGTATGTATTGGATTATTTAGTGGTGGTGAAGAAGAACAAAACGCTGCTAAATGGATTATTGAAAAACTGCATGAAGAATGGCGTGGCGTTACTATTGACAATGAGGGTGAGGCTGAATGGTTAGAAAAGGAAACGGTGATTCGTAGTCGCTCTACAACCCTGCACAATTTCCTTAAAGCTTGTTGGGCTGAATTCGGATATGCGTTGTTAATAGATATGGGGCTGAGTGAAGATGATGCTTCCGCTGCTTGGCAAAAACAATTAGACAAACCTGCACCCTTCAATAATTTCCTAAAAAAGGTTGTTTCTGCAAAGAGAGAATCTGATAGACTTTCCAGGATCCCGTGGTTTGGTACTAATATTGAGGGGTTGTGTGGTGAAGTTCAGAGTTTAATACTCAATGCAGCAACAAATGGTTTAGGTAAAGCCAACAATGCAGCAACAAAATTACGTAAATCAGTCGAAATTGCTGCTGTTGGGTGGGCTTGGCTTTCTACTCATGGAAAAGAGGGTGGAAATGAATGGCATTTCGAACAAGCAGCAAGAGACAAAGGAGGAGAGTGGGTGCCTTCTTTGAAAGGCCTTTGGAGTGCTGCTGAAGAATTGCTTTCAGATGACTTTGATGAAAGTAAAAAATCAGCCGAATCATATATTGAAGCGATGGAACGGTTTAGAAGGTCTTGCGGCGAACAAAATAAATTGCCTTTATTGTGAAGAAATCTGCAATGCTTGGACTATATCGGCCCATAAATCTTCAATATCCTCAATCCCTACAGATAAACGAACGAGTCCGGGTGTCATTCCAGCATTTCTTCGCTGTTGTTCAGGGATTGCAGCGTGTGTCATAGTCCATGGGTGGTTGATTAGGCTCTCCACTCCCCCAAGGCTTTCAGCAGTTGAGAATAACTTTAGGGCTGCTGCAAATTTTCTTGCTGCTGTTTCCCCGCCTTCTATTTCAATAGAAATCATTCCTCCAAAACGCCTCATCTGACTGGTTGCAACATGGTGGTTGGGATGTGAAATTAATCCGGGGTACAGGATTCTGGTTACTTCTGTTCTTTTCGTTAGGCGCTCAGTAATTTCTTCTGCATTATCACAGTGCCTCTCCATTCTCAATGCAAGGGTTCTGATGCCTCGAAGTGTCAAAAAGCAATCAAACGGGCCCGGAACTGCACCTGCTGCGTTTTGAAGAAATTTTAAACGCTCAATCAACTCTTTATCGCGCATTATTACACAACCACCAACAACATCAGAATGACCGCCAATGTATTTTGTTGTTGAATGTAAAACAATATCTGCTCCTAAATCCAATGGCCTTTGTAAAACAGGGCTTGCAAAAGTATTGTCCACCACTACTATCCAACCACGAGCTTTTGCTTGACTGGATAATTGTTTGATGTCATGGATACTAAGTAGGGGATTTGTTGGGCTTTCCAACCACAAAACTTTAGTGTTTTCTTGGGCTATTTTTTCAATCTCCCCTTCTGAAAGTTTAGAGTAGGTTGTTTCAATTCCATATCTAGATAATACTTGGTCAAAAAGACGTACTGTTCCACCATATAGGTCATCACAAGCGATGATGTGGTCGCCACTAGACAGTAATTGTGAAACTGCGGTTATCGCTGCCATTCCACTGCCAAAGCAAATCCCTGTCGCTGGAGTATTTGGGGACTCTAATTCAGCCATTGCCTTCTCTAATGCTTCCCTAGTTGGGTTGTGAGTTCTTGCATATTCGTAGCCTTTGTGAACTGAAAAGTCTTCTTGAACATAAGTTGAGGTTTGGAAAATAGGGGGTTGAACAGAACCTGTCACTTCTTCGGGGTCCATGGCGGCATGGACACTGCGGGTTGATTCTCCTTCATCCATAATTAACACTCCCATGAATCTACATCAAAGCCATTTTCGCGCAGCCAATCATCATTGTACACCTTCGATAAATAGGGGTTTCCTGCATCAGGAAGGATGACTACAATCATTGCATTTTCTTCTCGTTGATCGCATTCTTCTGCTACTTCCAAGGCGATATGGATTGCCGCCCCTGCTGATCCTCCGCTGAATAATCCTTCTTTTCTGGCCAGTTTTCTAGCCATTATGAAACATTGTTCATCGTTAACTTGGCGAATTTCATCAATATGGGTGAAATCCGTTGCGGGAGGAATGAAATCCTCGCCAAACCCCTCAACTTTGTAAGTATGAGGAATACCCATTTTACCAGTTTCGAAATATTCTTTGAGGATTGAGCCGACTGGGTCAACGCCGATTATCTGGGGTGGTTTTTTACCTTCTTCTTTTGAAAGGTTATTCAATGATTGGGCGCAACCAGTAATGGTGCCCCCTGTGCCCATTGTTGAGATGAAATGGGTGATTTTACCTTCTGTTTGATTCCAAATCTCTGGGCCGGTCGACATGATGTGGGCCAAAGGGTTTGCCGCATGTGAATACTGGTCTGGATACCAAGCATTCTCAACTTCCCTACTAAGCCGTGCTGCTACTTCATAGTAAGAACGGGGGTCTTCTTTGTCAACCGCTGTGGGGCAAATATGGACTTCAGCACCTAATGCTCGTAGCAAATCTACTTTTTCTTGAGACATCTTGTCGGGCATTGTAAAAATGCACTTGTAACCACGCTGTGCTGCAACCATCGCGAGTCCGATTCCAGTATTTCCGCTGGTGGCTTCAATGATAGTTCCGCCTGCTTTTAGTAATCCTTTTTTTTCTGCATCCAAGACCATGTACAATCCAATTCTGTCCTTGATGGAACCACCAGGGTTGCACCGTTCTAACTTCACCCATATTTCACTGTGTTTGAGTTGAGAAGTAACTTGATTTAATTTGATTAATGGGGTGTCGCCAATTGCAGAAACAACATCCTCATAGGTTCTCGCAGGTAGCACCATTGATTGGGCCTGATGAGAACTCGGTTTCATTCTTGTCCTATTCTTCACTAGCATCAATAAACTGGTTTGGTCTCAATTCAACAATCAGGTTCCCGAGTAACAAAAGCCCACCTCCAACAAATAGCCAGAAGGTGAATTCATTTAACCCAACGAATAATGCATAGATTGTTGCCCAAACAGGCTCAAAGGCATAGATGATTGCGGCATGAACGGGATGAAGAAAGCGTTGATAGATATTGAGAAGTAAGATTGCGATGAATGAGCCAAGAAAACCTAAAAGAAATAACCACAAAAGGATGTCCCAGTGAAATAATAGAGAGAACAAATCACTGATTGAAGGAGAATTAACAGGAGACAAGAGTAAGGATATTAGAAGAGTAAACACAGATGCAGTAATCACTACAATGAAAGAAGTCATGGTCAGCCTTACTGGGTCAACACGCTTTGTGATTACATCTGTTGCAACGATATGAACTGCAAAAATTAAGGCACTAAAGACAGTGACTAATTCTGCCCAACCCCATGAAATTTGAGGAGGGCCATCGATAAAACCAGCCCCTAAAGTAGCGAGTAAGATCCCCACTACCAAAGATCCACTCAAAGGGTGCTTGCGTAGAACAAGACCGATTAAAGCGGTAAATACAACATAAAGGCTGGTCAAAAAAGCTGATACTGCTGGAGTAATATCATCAATTGCTAACATTTGAGTTAGGAACCCCCCCCATAATAAGAGGCCTAAAATTAACCCCCCATTCCAAGCATCAATATCTTTCAATCCGCTTCTAGCATTTTTATTGAATATTGATAGTGAAATAGCGCCAATTGTGAACCTTATAACAAGCATAAACGCAACAACTGAGGCAAGATGCCAAGTCGTCAAATAACTATCTGCAGCATTGAGGACTTCTTTCATCCAGACAAATGTTCCGCCCCAAACAAGAGTGACCAAAAAAAGCCACCCTATTGCTTGGCGGCGTTGCACGGCCTGTTCCATATTGTGTGGCCTAAGGAGAGGAGTCATCATGCTTGGGGTAAACCGGTGTTTTTTTTACAGCCTTAGCTTTCGGGGGTTTGTGGACATAATTAGTCATGCGCTGATTGGGGCTATTGTCGCACAGCTTTGTTTATGGAAAATGGATGATTCATCAAAGCGAAAAAGGTTAGTAGTTGCAGGGGCGTTATTGGCAGCAGCACCAGATATTGCAAATATTCCCTTATACTTGCATTTAGGGGCGTTAAATGAGCGGTTTCTTTGGATCCCGTATCATTCAGATTGGGATGGGCATAGGGCTGCATATCCAATGATGGTCGTTGGTTGGGAAATTACTCATTCCCTAATTCTTGCAGCTTTGATTGGCTATTTTTTATACCGGAAAAAATATGCTTTATGGCCAGTTCTTTGTTGGGCATCTCACCTCCTTGTAGATGTCTTGACTCATACGGGAGAGTGGGCTTCTGTTCCTTTGTGGCCGGTTTACCTCAAAGTAGAGGGTTTTAATGACCCATGGAAATGGTCACCATCTGCTTGGTTATTCTCAAATATTGCATTCTTTGTTATCTTTTACTTAATTAGTAAGTATATGGAAAGGTGGAGAATTAATTATCCGGGCTACCTCTTACCGGCCGAAGCATGGTCTCGCGGCTGGGAAAGTAGCCATGATGCTCAAGGCTAAGTTATGTCCGCACTACCAAGTATGGGCGAGGTTGAATTCTGGAAAGCGCCCTTCGATAGTGGCCCTGAACCAAAACCTGAGGCTAAATTTGATGTGATTATAGTAGGTGGTGGGCCTGCTGGTTCTGCTGCTGCCTCTTACTTAGCTATGGAAAATAAAAAAGTCTTGCTTTTAGAAAAAGGAAGTTGGCCGAGGGACAAAGTTTGTGGGGATGCGGTGGGGGGTAAATCACTAGCTCATGTTGCGGCATTAGGTGTAAAACCAAGATTGGAAAAGAACCCCCACTTCAAAGTCACAAGCATCATCTTTGGGGCTCCAAATGGAATACCTGTGAATATTCCATTACCAAAAGAAGAAGTGGAAAAACAAACGTCTGGATATTCATTGCCCCGAATTATTTTCGATAGAATGTTATTCGAAAGAGCTGCGGAATTGGTAATCCAAGGCGGGGGTTTCGTTGCTCAGTCTTGTAATGTAAAAAAAATCATTCATAATAACAAAGAAGGTGATAATAGAGTATTTTCTGGAGTATCAACAAACATTGGAGATTTTTTTGCGCCAATGATTATTGGAGCCGCGGGGTATACTTGTCCAGTTGCCCGCGCCGTGGTAAAGGAAACATATTCTGAAGAATTAATGAATAGGGAGCACTACTGTGGGGGCTGGAGAGAATACTGGACTGATGTAGAAGGTTGCAATGTAAAAGAGGGTGCTATCGAAATTCATTTTCTCAAAGGTAGTTCTGGATACCTCTGGTTATTTCCAGTTGGAAATGGTGTTGTTAATGTAGGAATTGGAATGGTACTTTCAGAATTAGATAAACAACAACAGAAACTACGAGATATGCAAGCAGACCTCATTAATAATCATCCGATTTTTAAAAAGAGGTTTTCTGCTGCAAAAATGCAAGAAGGAAGTGGAAAGGGGTGGCAATTGCCATTTGGGTCACCCAGAGAAGATGTTGTATTGCAACCGCGAAGAGCTTTTGCAAATGGTATATTATTAATCGGTGATTCAGCCAGTCTTGTTGATCCATTTTCTGGTGAAGGAATTGGAAATGCTCTTTATTCTGCAAAGGTGGCGGCAGATTCAATATTGAAATATGGTAAAATTACCATTAAATCTGGCAGAGAATATCAAGATGCTGTCTGGGAAGAATTGGGTGATGAGTTAACAAACTCTCTAAAATTGCAGAAATTATCTCGTAAAACCTTCCTGATGAATTGGGCCTTAAAAAAAGCCGCAAAGAAGCCAAAAATACAAAAATTATTCACAGATATGATTGCAAGTAAAGAAGCGCAGGGTAATTTACACTCCAAATGGTATCTGCTTCGTACCTTCTTATTTTGAGAAAGACTTGTCATGGGATGGCTAGAGGAAGGTGTATGGGGGATAATCCACTCGAGGGAGTAAAAGCGGTTTTTCTTGACCTCGATGGTACCATTTATCTTGGTGGTGAGTTAATCAAAGGGGCGCTTGAATTCCTCAATCGCTGTGAACAACAAGGGATTCAAAGGTTTTTCTTGTCTAATAATTCATCTCGTTCAGTAGATGCATATGTGAATAAATTGCAGAAATTTGGAATCCCATGTACAGCCAAAGACGTATTGCTATCAACACACGACCTCCTGTCTTGGTTATCATCCAATAATGTTACAGAAACCTACCTAGTTGGAACTGAGGGGATGGGTTCTATGTTAGAGGCGAGAGGAATTTCCACTAAATCAAAATCTCCACAATATGTTGTGCTTGGTTATGATACAGAAATTAGCTATGAAAAATTAGAAACGGCCTCTATTCTACTGCACAAAGGCGTGCCAATGGTGGCTTCACATCCTGATATGGTCTGCCCCTCTCCAGAGGGCGGGATACCAGATACAGGTGCATACATGGCATTGTTTGAAGCAACCACAGGAGTGCGTCCAGAACATATTTGTGGAAAGCCAAATCCAGGAATGATCCTTCACAAGGTCAAAGAGTTGGGGCTTCAACCTCAGCAATGTGTAATGGTTGGAGACCGTCTTTACACAGATATCGAGATGGCAAACCGAGCCGGCGTTAAGGGGGTTCTTGTCCTTAGTGGGGAAGCAACATTAGAAGATTTGGAACAATCTCCACAAACTCCTGACTTAGTAGTAAATTCAGTCGATGAAATGCTTCGTTGAAATTTTATTCCATAAGGGAATGGCAAGAGTTGCGCCAATAATTGGCGCAAATATGTACATCCACAATAATTCGAACATTTCTTCTGGAATTGCTGGACCAATGCTACGTGCTGGATTCATCGAAGCCCCTGTAAAAGAGCCAGCAATGAAGGCAAGGATAGCAACAGCACTTCCAACTGCTAAAGCAATTCTTTGTATTGAAGCATTAGGAATGGCCGCCCATAAAATTGACAGCATTAGCAAACAAGTAATTGCAACTTCAATAATGAAGGCTTGCCATATTGATAAAGATGTGGTGGTTGAACCTAAATTTGTATGCCCACTCATAATCAACAAAGAATAGCCTGCAACTATTGCACCAAGGCACTGTGCAACTATATATCCCAACAGTTGTTGTTTGGGTAATCGTCCTTCAATACAGAAAGCAACGCTAACTGCTGGATTAATGTGGGCACCTGAAGTATTTCCAAAAATCGATATCATCGCCCAAACTGCACTTCCAAATACAAGACTGACTACTATGGACCATAACAATCCTTCACCCGCTAAGATGATGCTTCCGCAACCAAAAAACACCAGCCCAAAAGTGCCGGCGGCTTCAGCAAGGTAGGGCCTCATCAACGGCCGTCAAAGGACGGCCGTTGAAGAGCCTGTCTAAATCAAATGTTCTCGTGTCGAAAGCCGTATGTGAACTGAAGGTCGGCAGTCTCTGCTTCAAATTTTTTCCACTCAGCATCTTCTGCTTCTTTCTGCTCTTCTTCCCCTTCCCATGCAACATTAGTTTGTTCTTCACATTATATTAAATATTTAATTTGGTGGATATTGTCTTCAATCAAAACCTGTTGGCTTACCCTGATGGTGCTAGGGCGTTTCAAAGAAATTTGGCGCCGTAAGCGCCGTTTTCCAGCAGCAGGACATGAAAAGGCTGGCTTCGCTGCTGAAGCACAAGTCGGGCATCTCATCGAAGCTGGAATCGCCGACACTTGTTGGCGTGTCTTTCATGGCCCAAGGATTCCAGCACCTAAAGAAAAAAGATGTCGAGAAGTTGATTTTGTGGTTATCGGACCAGATGAAGTTTGGATGGTTGAATGCAAACATTGGTCTGGAAGAATGGAAATCGTCGATGGTGAAGTAATTCAACACAGGCGTAATGACCACGGCCAATTGAATCACAAAGATACGTTTGGAATAATTGCTCATAAGGGTGATGTGTTGAAAGAATATCACAAGGGGGAGATGCCAACAAAAATCACCTCGTTTGTGGTTTTCTCAAATCAAAATCTCGAAATCCCTGATGATATTATGGCCAGAAAAGATTGTTTGCGCCCATCTGATTTACTGAAAATCCTACCGAGTGAAATAAAAAATGCCAAGCCTCTAGAATTGTCTAAAGAGTCCGCTTCATTAGTAAAAACTCTAGAAACTGTTGGTTCGTGGGATCTTGTTAATCTACATGGTGGGAGAGAATACAATGGCGATTTATTGAGTGTATCAGAAGATAGTGGGGTACTACATGCAGTATTCAACTCTAGAGATTATTATGATGCTATTAAAATAGAAACCGAACGTTCATGGTTGAAGGGTTTATTCAATCCAAGTTGTCAGGCAATAATGGTCAAAAATGGAAAAGATGTCAAGCGCTGTTCAGTTAATCCATCTGCCAGTCTACAGATTAGAAGGGCGGCGCGGTCCCAAGCTACAACAGTTGAATGGCGCCATATAACTCGCATCGACCTAATGAGCAATCCTGAACATCACAATATGCGAAAGTAATCGTGACTTCAAATGGGAAGGCGACAGCCGGCGCCTTATGGTAGAAGACGCAACCATCCGGATCATTGGTGTTCTTGCTAGTATTCTTGGTGTTGTGGCTTGGGCGCCGCAACTAAAGAGAGTCTGGGTAGATAAGCGCCATGATGGCATTTCATTGCCAACATTGTGGGTTGTCGCCTTGGCATTGACACTGTGGCTTATCTATGGGATATTGATAGGTGCAAGTGAAATTGTGGTTGGAAATGCTATCGCACTAACGATGATTTTACTTGTTGTATTTGGTGTCATGAAGGTAAGGAAACCGGTTCAAGGTTGATATGATAGTGTTTTTTGGAATGGTTTATGGCGCAATCTGATAACTTGCAATCCTTGACTGTTGCAGAACTGAAAGTTCGTTTGAAAGATGCTGGTCTTGCTGTTAGTGGTAAGAAGGCTGAATTAATCGCTAGGCTTGGAAAAAGCACAGTGCTAGAGAAGCCTAAATCCGTAGTACTAGTTGCTGACAAATTTGTTAAATCTGCTAAGAAATCTGCTGATGGTGGGTTGCCCTTTTTTCTAGCCATCAAAGAAGGTGGTTTGGGGGATGTTGAAATCGATAAATGGAAAGCTGCATCCTATGGGATGGCGTTCTTCATGCTCATCATGTTGATTATAGGGCTCAATTCAATGTCTTGGTATTCCGCGAGTATGGAAGAAACTGAAGATGATGGTTTTATGGGTCCAATGACAATATCAATGGAAATGAATGTTGGGTTAAGTGATATCCAAATGAAAATGTCGATGTTGGGAATGGAGCAAGCAAATGAAATGTCCTTGAGTGATTGTGCTGAAGGAGAGGAGGAAGCGGAAGAGGATGGAGAGGCACCGATAAGTTGTGGGGCCCTTTCCACTGCTGGAACTATCAATACTCTATGTATCATTCTTTCAATGATTGCAATTATCATATTACTGACTTTTTCCATTGGGAGGGGTTTTGGAGTTTTTTCTACTGGCGTGCTTGATGAAAAATCAGAATTGATTGAAAAGATAAGTTGGATGGTGGCGGTTATTTCAATCAACTTAGGTAGTCTATTATATGGGGTAATTGCTGGTTTCATGACGGATATGGAAGAGCCTTTAGAGGGGGGTCTTGGGGGTATGTGGTGGATTATGTTCTTGCTTTCACTGACCTTTGCAGCAATCGTTTACAATGAAAAAACAATGCAGATATTCTACTCTCTAAAAAGTAAGTTTCCATCTAAAGAATAGATGTTATCGTCTATTCTGGTGTGAACCAAATAGTGATTGATTTTTCCTTTGGTTAAAAGTCGAAACTGATTACTGGTTATTAGCCGCTTCTTCAGACTGCGGTGTGATGAACTCTACGCTACTATCTCTGTCGATGTGGGGTATCGACAAAGTCGATGAATCATCTATCATTATGTGAATCGGACAAGAACAAACTGGAGCGAGGTAATCCTCTCCTGTACTGGTCATCACCAACCTAATACCATGCCCTGCTGGTAAAATAGCATCTATTCCTTGGAATTCCATCATCATTACAATTTCTTGTCCTGAAATAACAGTTTGTGGTTCATAACCACCAGCATGATAGCGCAAATCCATTGTTGCATGGCCCAGCCTCATGCCTGTTTCAGCATCTTGCATTTCAACGAAGATTTGGCCTCCGTCGCCACTTGCATGTACTGTCATGTGTAGTCTTGTTAGGCCTGAAATATGGGTGTTGTTTTCAAAACCTGGACAATTAATTTGCACTGTACCTGTATTTCCAATATTACCAATGGTTGGAGCGCCCCCCACGGTGTCGCCTTGAGAATTGCACTCATCAAATGTTATGTCAGCCCATTCCTGATCTTGGGGTGGCCAAGTCTCTTCCACTCTCCATTGACCATCATTGCGTTGGATTTGGGCATGAAGGTCGGGTTTTGGACCTACGCCTTTGAGATAATATTCGAACCATTCAAAGAGGTCTTGAGCCCAGTCCCACCTAGTCATGTTGTGGATAGCTTCACCCCCATAACCACTGTCCTGCGCATTGTGTTTTGTCCATTGGTCTGGATAGTTATGCTCCCATTGACCTAGAATTCCTCTGACTTCAAAACCCGCATCGATGTAATCCTGATACCAGTTGTATCCCATCGGGCCTCCGAATACTTGGTGTGGGTCTACATTCCAATCCTGCATTCCCTGAACCCAGTAAACTGAGCCGTTCCAGTTTTCAAATGCCTTGTCGATATGGCTTCTTTCTTGGTAATAATTTTCCATGTATGGATCGAGTTCTCCAGCCCCATATGTAACTGGTCCTGCAAATAATCCTTCGACAATGTCTGGGCAAACATTGTCAAAGTCATCTTCATTATAATCTACTGTGCTTGAAAAATAATTCATGTGCATAACTTGACTTCTTGCTTCTGCGCTACCGTTTTTGTAAAGTAAAGAATGAAGAGCGGTAGTTCCCGATATCGGCACGATTGTTTTGAGGTGCTCGCTTCCAAGTGCTGCTGCTTCCCATTGGGTTGCGCCTTCGTATGATTTGCCGTAAAGCCCGACATTTCCATTGCTCCATTCTTGCTGTCCTAGCCATTCTACTGCACTATGAATTCCGAGTCCTTCTCCTGCGCCGCGATAATCAAAGCATCCCGTTGAGAGTTCGGTACCAAATACAGACACTTGGGCGAATGCGTAGCCATGAGGGATGAAGTTTTCAAAGATGAACTCACCTCGCCCTCCCCCTACAACGCTGGTATCTCCCGATTCTGAGCCGGGTTGCCCGAATGAAAAATATGGGCTGATTACTGCGATGACTGGTACTTTTTCACCTTCTTCAGTATTGCTTGGAAGCCAATATGAAAGGTGAACTTCAGAACTATCTGGGCCGTTTTCCCAAATTGAGCTTGTGTCGACTGTAATGTAAGCATCTTGGACTTCTAGAGCGTGGTATGGTCCCTCTTCCAAAACATAAGAGAAGGTGTGATTCCATTTCCATTCCTCTGTATGGCGTTCTTCTAGGAGTGGATAGAATGGCTCTTCTTCTAGGTGACTGGTTATTTCTTCACTGCCAAAGCAACCAGATAATGAGGTTAGAATGAGGAGGAGGACTAATGCGATGGGGGCGGCGCGTCCTGCCATGACTATTCCTCCGCGCCTATCTTTGAAGAACCGCTCGCTTCTGGAAAAGTGGTTTTTGTGAGGTTTTCAGACTCCTTCCAGAATTGATTTGCTACATTTTGATCCTTTGCTTTTTTCTTTATTGTTGCTTTTTTAGGATAGCCGGCTGCTTCCATAATTCCCCTTGGGCCCCAATATGGATGTTGAGTTGCTTCTGAATCGGTTGCTGCTCTTAATGCTGGTAATGCACCTTTCTTGGGTGTTTGAGTAAAGGTGAATACAAAGTTTCCAAATAGAAAATAACGACCGAGTTTTGTCCTGCTCATTCCAGGGTGTGCTGCTAAAGAACGGGTTTTTGAATTCCTTGCCTGTAATTTTCTATCAAGTTCAATAGCAAACATAAGATTGGCAAGCTTACTTTGTGCATAAACTTTCCAGCGATTGTATTTTTTGTCTTTCCAGTTTAGGTCGCCAAGGTTGATTTTACCTGATTTGTGAGCCATACTAGATAGTGAAACAACTCTGGAGTTTTCTGTTTTTTCAAGTAATGATAGAAGTTGGTTCGTCAGTGCAAAATGTCCGAGGTGATTAATGCCAATTTGGTATTCAAAACCATCTTCAGTTTGCCACTTAGGGGTCATCATAACGCCTGCATTGTTGATTAGAATGTCGAGCCGGTCATGTTTTTGATGGACCTTTTCACTAAACTCTTTGACCGATTTTAATGAGGATAGGTCTAATATTTCTATTTCTATTTTTGCATCTGATTGTTGTTTGATAATTTTTTCTTTGGCTGTTTGGGCGCGTTTTTCACTTCTGCAAGCCATGATGATTCTGGCGCCTTTTTGAGCGAGATATTTTGCCATCCAAAAGCCAATTCCTGAGTTGGCTCCTGTAATGATGATTATGCGACCTGATTGGTCTGGGATGTTGGCGGCACTCCACTTCATTAGATTGTGCTGGGGCTAATATGAAAAGAACCTGTGCCAAGCGTCATGAGGTCATTGGTGTTGGAAAGGATATGTCTGGATGATGGTTAAATCCACTTGTGATACTGCATTAGAAATATAATATCTCGGGTTGGTAATTTTTGTTGAACATTAATTGCAAAAACTTTATAATTATTATCTGAAATTAGGGTTGTATGAGTGCAATAGAGAGTAGTATTTTCGATGAATATAATCGTATTATTCTTCAATTTTTAAAAGAAGAAAAAGAAAGAAAGGGAGAGATATATCAATGGTATGAAAGGAGATATTTAGCCCAAGAAGTAGGTCTCTCTATCATTGAACGTAGGATTGTTGATTTTATTCTAGAACGTTTTGGCACTAGTAAACAAATTGTAGAAATTGGTGCAGGGGTTGCGCAATGCTCCTTCTTATTGGCTGGACATGGTGTAGATGTAGTACCGGTTGAATCTAGTCATGAATGCTTTGATATGATGACGGAATTAGCAGAAAAAATTTCTACAATAGATTCTAAAATAAAAAAACATTTCAAGCCAATTAAAGGAAAATATCCTATGGTTGTTCACGAGAAATCTATAAGTGCTAATAGCATTTTTATGTTTCCTAGTTTAAGTTTTGGTCAAACTGAGGAAGAAGAATTACAATCGATGATGTCTATGAAACTTAGCGACGGGGTGATAATTGGACTCACACAACATTTCCGGCCTCGAAATTCAGAAGAAGAAAAGGAAGAGTTGATTAAACAAGTTCGTGAACTGGGATTTGGTGAACCAATAGAGATATTTTCATGGAATGACTCGAATTTTGGTTTTGCTCCGGACAGAATAGTTTACTTGGAAAGAACTGATTAAAATCTTAAATATATTCCAGTTCTTAGGAAGAGGTTGGTGCTTACATAAATATAGTCTTATACCTAGCCCATGTTATGTCACATGTCAGTGATTGTCTGGATGGGGGATTTTTAAAGTGATATCACCGGGTTCATCATTGACTGTTGCAACATTGAAGGAATTGTGTAGGAGTAGAGGGCTTTTTGTTTCTGGAAATAAGGTAGAACTGATTGAACGTCTGATGCAATATGGAAGGAAAAAGACAAGGAAAGAGCATCCGTTTCTAGAAACATTTGGTGATTACTATCTACCTAGAAAGTTCTCTCCAAATCAATTAAAGATGTTTCTTTCCGAAAAATTGTGTTTAAAGAAAATTTGGTTGGAAGACGATCCAAGGTTTGAAAAAATTTGTACTGGGTTTGGTTTTGAATTTATTATTGGTAGAAAGATTACGGTATTGGATTTAAGTAAATCTGAAGATCAACTTTGGTCCGAGTTAAATAGAAAACGCCGAAACACAATCAGATCCGCCATTAAAAATGGTGTCGTCATTGAACTTGCTGAATCAACTGATGCTTTGGAAGCTGAACAAGTATGGCTTAAAGGCTCTTGTACAAAACACAACTTAAGTAATGAATATGTTTCTACAATGTCTGAAAAAATTAATATTTGGATTGAGAGGAAAATTTTATTTGTTGCGAAATTAGATAATAAAATAATCGCAGGAACGAAAGTAGCACAATCTAATTGCTTACCAACAAATGAAGTTTTATATTATAGTTCTAATTCTTCGCTTCAAGAATATTTAAAATTTAATCCAAATGACTTGCTGATTTGGGAAATTGTGAAATACGCAAAAGTAAATGGTTTTTCTTTTTTTAATATGGGAGGAGGAAACCTATTCAAGAGAAAGTTTTCTGTAATGGAGCCGATGGTTGTAAACGAATGGACAAAAAAATAAATTTGGGGAGTAAGCCATGATATACTTGTATTCTAAATTCGAAAACCCAAACTTCATCTATTTCACTAACCCTAAAACAGCGAGCAGATCCCTGCGCGCACACTTAAAGAATAACTCAATCGAACTCCAAACCGAAACTCCAAAAAAAGTCACCGTAAATATTGAAGATTACTTTAAATTCGTATTCGTCAGGAACCCTTGGGATAGAATACTTTCAGCGTTTTTAGATAAAGCCGTCAGGGGGGCGAGCAGTAAAAACCAACTTAAAAGATACGCCCCCTTTAAAGACAGCTCTTTTAGCGAATTTGTCGCTTCAATCAAAAACTCAGACGTCAACAGTGAAGAGAGGCACATACAATCACAAATAAAATTCATCCCAGACTATGTCGACTTTATTGGTAGATATGAAAATTTAACCGCCGACATGAGTCGAGTGTGTGAAGAAATAGGTATACCCTTTGATGGGTTTCCCCATGCCAATAAAACCAATAGGGTAGGCTCATACAGGGACTACTATGACGATTACTCAAAAGATGTTATAGCAGATAAGTACTACGAAGAAATAGAAAGATTCAATTATAAGTTTTAAAAATTATGAAAAATAAATGCATATATAACCTAGGCAACATGATCATCGGGTATAATCAGTTTAAGGCTGGGAGATAAATTAGAACTCAGCCAGGAACTATGCGCCGATAAAGTGATTTCCGAAGTTCTTGGGAAAGTAGAAAAATCAAACAATAAAAAATGGTTAATAACCACAGGATTTCATAATGTTCATGTGTTTGCCAAAAAACTTAACCGGCCTAAGTCAGAAACCTTATTTAGGTCATTTGAAGTAATGAAAGGTGTTTTTACAGCCCTAGAGCTCAAGAAGGTGAATGTGAGCCTATCAATTGATACCCCAGATGATGTTGATGATGTTTTTGTTAAGCCCTGTCTATGTGATGATTACACGACCGGATTGGTCTGGGATGTTGGCGGCACTCCACTTCATTAGATTGTGCTGGGGCTAATATGAAAAGAACCTGTGCCAAGCGTCATGAGGCTGTTGCTGTTGGAATAGATATGGTTGGCCGCATTTTGGTGACTGGTGGCGGGGGCTTTCTAGGTAGCCACATTGTCAAACAATTACTTGAGGGGGGGCGTGAGGTTCGAACTACAGCACGGAACCCTGAAACTGCTGAATTTTTGAAAGAGTTTGGAGATGTTGAAATTGTAAAGATGAATTTACTAGATTTAGATTCTGTAAAGGCCGCTGTGGTAGATTGTGAAGAGGTGATTCATTGTGCTGCTCCACTTTATATCAATGCTAAAAACACTCAAAAAAATGTTATTGATCCGTCTATTATTGGTACAAAAAATCTCGTTGAGGCCTTGAGAAATAGCAACGTAAAGAAAATTGTACATACGTCTTCGGTTGCTGCGATTCGTGCGACAAATTATCAAAATGGAAAGATATTTACTACCGAGGATTGGTGTGATGATGCTACCTTGAAAACAAACCCCTACGGGCTTGCAAAGGCTGGTGCAGAGAAGGTAATGCGTGAATGGGTTGAAGGATCTGGTATCCGATTGATTACAATTCACCCTTCTATATTATTTGGAAAAACATTGCATCCTCGTCATCTCGAAGGTTCTATGTCTTACATGAAACACTTCCTCAAAGGTCCGCCTTTTGTCTTAAATATTCACATTAATTTTGTCGATGTTGAAGATACTGCGCGTGCCCATGTTGCTGCTTTAGAGAAAGGGTCTGAGGGGGGCCGTTACTTGATTCATTCAGGAGGAATGTGGATGAGGGAAATTGGCAATCATCTCGCTAAGGTAATTCCAGAAAGAAAGTGGGCTCGGCGTCGCCTGCCAAATATTTTTGCATATTTTTTTGCAGTTATTCATCCAAAACTCAGCCTTAGAATGTTGAAGGATAATCTTGGAACATGGGTTGATTATGATGCCTCCGCACAATTTGATTTGATTCAAAAAATAAGACCTGTGAAAGAAATTATTGAAGAAACGATGCGTGGGCTTCTATCGTAAAGTTGACACGGCGACTCCTTGAGGGGAGTTAGATGAGTGCTGAAGTTTGGGGGCCACGGTGGGATTCTGCTGGCGGTCTTGCTAGGCGGTGGATGGAGGCATGCGTTGCCAAACAAAGTCTAGTTGTCTTGGCTGCTGACCGCTATACAATAGACGGGTTGACATCATTATTGAATGAAGTTAGTGAATCTGTGGTGGCTCTGAAAACTCATGTTGATTTAGTGGTTGATTGGACCGCACGGGGTTGGGCTGAGTTCTGTGAAGCGGCTCATTCCCATGGGATGTTGATTTTTGAAGATAGAAAGTTCGCAGATATTGGTAAGATTTCACGTGATCAGATGGGTGGAATTTATGATATTCGGTCATGGTCTGATTTAGTTACTGCTCACCTTATTAGTGGGCCTGATATTGTTACTGGGTTGCAAGAGGGATGGAAAGATGTGGGGCGAGAAGGGGGGGTTTTGTTATTGGCTCAGATGAGTAGTCGTGGCAACCTTCTCGATGAAGATTACACTGATACTGTTGTTTCTGTTGGGAAAGAAAATGATGGTGTGTTTGGCTTTATTGGTAATGGTAGCCAGCCAAAAGAGTTGAGAGAACTCCGTAAACAAGTTGGAAATAAAATAATCTGGACCCCAGGGGTCAACCTATCTGCTGGAGATGGGGAGATGGGGCAACGATATGGTAGCCCTCATGAGGCTGTGTTGGCGGGTTCTGATGGAATTATTGTCGGTAGTGGTATTCATCAGGCAAACGACCCCGCACATGCTGCTCGTGCCTATGCTGATGCTTCTTGGAGAGGCCTTTTGGAGAGAAATTGATGTCTGCCTTGTCTTGGGTTTTAACCGCCCTTGGGGTTTGGGGTTTAGGTTGGATCTCTCTGCGCCATTGGAAAAAAATGGTGTCATTAGATGCTCGACTTGCGAGTGGAGATGTTACATTATTACAAGAATCTAATGTTGAAATTGAAGAGGTTATTCGGGCTCCACAAGGAAGTCAATTGCATCACCAACAAATGTTGGTTTCTATGAACCAACAAAAATAATTTATGTGTAAATCATATACATGTAAGATGCATATGCTTGCCAACCTATCAAAACCAAGATGGTTATAATTGGTAGCCACCACAATTTACTCCGCTTTTTCTTCTTCTTGTCTGCAACTGGATTTATTGGTAGTAATGGAACTGCTTCTTCAACATCCGCGATTGGAGGGGGTAAATCGATTGCAGGAAGGGGAAGAGGTGGAAGGTTTAGCAACGGGGCGCCGTCTGATTCAATTGATACTTCAATAACATCTTCATCTTTCATCGGGTGTAATTCATCGAGGTCTTCAAGGCCTGGTGCTTCAGGAATATCTCCAAGGATTGCTTCCCATTTTTTTTCTAGAGCAGTATCTGTGATTGGTTTCTCTAACCATGCTACTGCACCAGCAGAATGGGCTGCATCTTCTGCAGTTTCACTCAATCTACGCGGAGCCAAAAATACTATTCTGCAATCTCCGCCATGTTCCCTCATTTCTAAGGCTGCTACGTGACCATCAAGGGTTGGAATGTCTAGTGATATCATTACTAATTCAGGTTCATGGCGGATATACTCATCCACTGCTTTATCACCATCTATGCATTCTATAACATTGAATTCCCGTTGTTTAAAAATTTGCTTCAAACGCATCATCGTCATTTCATTATTATCGACAATTAACGCAGTCGGTGCCAGAGGGTCATCAACCTCGCTAACACGGCTCATATTTTCCTCTCAACCCACTTGAGGTCAAGAAGCGTTCGCAGAATGGGACTCATTCTTCCTCGTTATCGCTAGCCATTACTTCAGCCGGACCGTCTCGCGGATTTGTGAATGCTTCTTTGGTAATTCCACTTTCTTTTTCAGCTTCTTCTTGTTGGCGTTTGACTTCTGGGGCTCTGACAAATTGCATTTGCAATTCTGAAATTACACCACGTAACATTTGTTCTTCTGTAGAGTGGAGGTTGCCCGCAGTTTTATCTTGGAGAGTTGTCAAGATATCGATCGACTCTTTGGCTTCTGTCGGGTTCCATCTAGCAAGGCCTTCATGATCAGCAATGTAACCCATGTTTACTAGAGCTGAACGCTGAAACATGTGGATGACGGTGAAAAAACGGGCGCTCCCTTCGTTTGTGAATAGGTCTTCTTCGGACATTAGATGTCGCATGCAGCCGTCTTTGATGAACCTGTTCAAGCCCAAAGCTGGTCAAGTAACCAATCTGGGTCGAATTGGATTAGGTCATCATATTCTTGACCAATACCTGCAAGAACGATTGGGCGCGAGGTAGAAAAGGCGATTGAAAGGCCAGCCCCGCCTTTGGCGTCAGTATCCATTTTTGAAAGAACAGCTCCGTCGAAATTGAGAATTTTCTGAAACTGAACTGCTTGTTCTACCGCATCATTTCCAGCCAATGCATCTCCAACAAAGAGTACTAGGTGTGGCTGACATACTCTGTGTACTTTGTTCAATTCATTCATTAAATTAGTTTTATTCTGCATTCTACCTGCAGTATCAACTAAAACAACATCAATGCCTTTTGCTTTAGCACTTTCAACAGCATCACGTGCAATTGCGGCTGCGTCGCCTCCACGTTGACTAGATATGCACTTTATTCCAATTCTATCGCAATGGGTTTCTAATTGTTCAATTGCACCAGCACGAAAAGTGTCTGCTGCTGCTGCAATAACGGCCCTACCTTCTTTCTTTAACCGGTAAGCAATTTTTGCTGTGGTAGTTGTTTTTCCTGTTCCATTAACTCCCACTAGCATAATGATTACAGGTGTATCTCCTGCTTCTATCATACCATCTACTGTGGCATTAAAGTCCCAATAATCTGCTTCTAATAATGTATGAAGAGCGCGTTTTAAACTGGCTTCAACTACCTTTGCTAAGTTTGCACCTTTACGTAATTGACTACCTATCAATTCTTTTCGCAATGCTGTCAAAACTTCGGCAACTGCATCACTGCTCATATCGGCCTCAAGTAGTGCCCATTCAAGTTCCTCAAGCAACTCATCCAATGCACCGCTTGCTTTGATTGTTCTACCGCCACTCTCTACGACTCCCCCTCCAAGGTCAATTTTTATGTCTCGGCCTTCATTGGTTGAAACGCTCTTCGCTCCAGAAGAGCCTTTTGGTGCGGCTTGCACTGCGACTAATTGTCTACCTGTTGTTGAACGCATCATGTGCAAATCAACTTTGGAACCCTTTACGCGACTAACCTCTTTCAAGCCTCGTTTCTTTGCTTCCTTAGCGGTTTTTCTTGATTGTTTTTCTTCAGACTTCTTTGTTGATTCTATTCGCTTACGTTCTTTTTTTGATAATCCAACAGGAAGGGGGGCTTCGTCAAGTTCATCATCCCACTCGTCCCATCCCTCTTCTTCAACGGAAACCGCTTCTTGGATTTCTTCAATATCATCCCATTCTTCCTCAACGACTTCTTCTTTGGTAGATTCTGCCACCCTTGCTTCTTCAGGATCTGATGGTGTTGAAAGGGCGTCCATATCTGTGTCATCAACCACTTCCTGAAGGCGCTTTTTGAATCTATCAAACAATCCCATTTTTTCACCTCAGTCATCTAGGGTTAATTCACTTCCAAAGCCCCTGCGGCGGCGGGGTTTCTGTGTTTTTGTCTGCTCATCTTCAATGATTGGAGTTTCTTCAGAAGTTTGTTGTGGAGTAGATTCTTGAAATGTTTTTACTAATTCTTGGATTCTTTCTTCAGTAGCAAGTTTTTGTTCGTTGATTTCAACAATTACTGCAGCCAAGTCTTGTTACCTCGAGTGCATTATCTCAATCGCTGATTCAATACTTCTCTCACCAAATATATTCGAACCAAGATCAACAACCACTTTATCCGTTCCTGATGAAGGAAAATGAACCCCTGAACCAAGTGGAATCATTTTGTCCCCTTGTTGTTGTAAAGCTAACAAAGTTTGCTCGGTTTCTTCGTGCTCTTGATTGACTGTCAATAATTGAGTAAGTTGGTCTTCTATCTGTTGTAAACGTTGACGGTTTACCTCGACCAAGCGGGCGATTCTTTGTAATTCCGCTTTATCACTCATCTTAGACACCGTCTCGCACTACTGCGGGTGTCATCAACCCACCGCGAATTCACTCTTCTTCAACAACTGCTGGACCTGCAACTGCAATCTGCTCACGAAAGTGGTTGATTACAAGTGGGTCCCTAGAGGTGTTTGGCTCAATTGCTTCACAAGAATCGATGTTGATTTGACGGCGATTAATACGATGCATACTGCCAAGTATCGAAAGAACACGGTGCGTTGCATCATCTGCATCAGATGCTACAACGTCTTTACTGAAGTTCTGATTTTGGCGGCCGAATGGGGCGACGCCCTTTACTCTGAATGCCTGCATGGAGCCGGCCACCTGCGAATCCCCCTTAAACGCGCTGGCGCGACCAAAGTCAACCCCTGAAGGCGTTGGTTTGACGTGTAATGGGCTACTCCGTGCCTCTGTAATGTTCCAACACAAGGCATTTCTGCTCACCGCGATGATGGTGATAATGCCCTTTGGGGGGGCTTTTTCAATACCAATAACTCCCGCTGAGGAATATGAAACAATTCTCTATTCTGAAGATGGATGGACTGCGGAATCATGGTCTTCAGTGAGAAATATTGGTTTTGAGCCATTGCGGCTTATTTCTCCGAATGAGTTACTCGTTTGGGGGAGTAAAGGGGAGAGGGTTGGTGATGCTGAATGGCATGCTGGTATTGATGTTATAGAACCGGATGGGGATGTTAGAATTATTCTAGAACCGCGTTTACCTCATTCAGCGGTTTCTAAGATTTTGTCTACTTTAAATTCATATGAAATAGAATACCAACCAAGTCCAAACTCCCCACTACCAATGCGGATACTAACTGAATGGTATGGGATTGAGCCAATCTTACAAACTCCAGGTATTCTATGGGTTGAGCCAATTCTGGAAACAAAGGCTAGAAATGAAGTAGCGGCGGGGATAATGACTGAAGGTTTACTCAACTCCACAACAGCATGGGAATTCGGGTTAAATGGTAGTAATGTGGTTATTGCCTATGCAGATACCGGCATCGATCGAGACCATGCTTGTTTTCGAAATCAAACATCATCTTTAGGAAATGCAACTGGCATTCCTAGTCAAGAACATAGAAAAATTATCTTACTTAACGAATCATTGGATGACTGGGATGATCCAAGTCATAGCGATGGAAGACATGGAACTCACATTGGAGGAACTTTAGCATGTTCTTTCGTTGATGGAACAAATGCAAGTGAGGGGACGTCCCTGACTTATGCAGCGAAACTCGTCGTTCAAGATATCGTTAACGAATCTGGATGGATTCCACCTGATGTAGATTGGTTGTTGTGGGAAGGGCTTACACAAGGCGCCGTTATTCACTCGGATTCGTGGGGGGATGATACTACTCAATATACTGCCAGAACTTATGATTTCGATGCGTGGTCATCTGAGGTTCCTTGGTCTGTCGCTTTTATTGCCCCAGGAAATAATGGTGGACAAATGATGGAGCCTGCAAATGCTCGTTCTGTTGTTGCTGTTGGAGTTTCAACAAAATCAGAAGAGCCTGGGCTCTACCAATGGTCTTCAGTTGGAGAAGCACATGATGGAAGAAGAGGAATCCATATCACAACCCCTGGGATGGGAATTGTTTCAGCCAAAGCAGATGGAATCCATGACTCTATGAATAATGGAACAAGAAGCAGTACCGGCTCCTCAATGGCTACCCCTGCCGCAGCCTCATTTACCGTAATTCTTCAACAGTTAGTAGAAGAAGGATATTTCTCAAACGGTACAGGGTTTACACCCAGCGGACCACTTCTTCGAGCACTACTTGCTTTAGCAGCAGAACCAATACCAAACCTAGTACACAACCAAGGTACAACAGGGTTGGGGCCGGATAATATACAGGGGTGGGGAAGAGCGAATCTCTCAAGGTTGGTTAATTTCAATAATCTCTCAAATAGTAGCGTCTGGATTCATGATTCTTACCAGATGGAAAATTGGCAACAAAATGTAGAAGATAGAGTGTGGGCTGCTGAAATAGATGGAAAACCACTTGACAGGGTTATACAAAGTGGTTGGGATGGAAGTGGTGCTATGGGGCCATTCATAAAAACTGGAGAATCTTATTCTTGGAATCTATCCTTAACTGGGGAGCAAATAGATGTTCGACTTTCGTGGTCACCTAGGCCAGAGCCTGCACAAATTGATGATTTGCAATTGAAATTGGAATTCCCTGATGGAAAGGTTGCATATGGGGATGATTTTGACGCTTTTGGGAATACTAATCTACACCAAAACTCACAACAAATGATGCCTATCAATGAAACTACTGTTGGAATCAGATTGCCTGTTTCAATGATTGGAGGTTTTGAATCAGTCAATCTTACGGTCGAGGGGCGCTTCGTCAACATTGGAAATCAATCAGATATGCTAGGGGTTGATGGTGATAAAATCGGTTTTTCATTGGCTGTTAAGGGCCTAAAAAATAATATTTTACCCGAAATTCCCGAAATAATTGATCCTTTTGATGGGATGGAAATTACCCCTTGGTCAGAACTGAATGAGTATTATTGGGGGTCTGGAAATTCTGTTGATGGCCCTTATCTTGCAAGTATACCTGAAAACTGGCAAAGTAGTTTTTCTGACTTTTCGTTTAATGGATGGATTCATTTATCCAATTATTTTAATTTGAGTTTAGTAAATTTTTCTGCTTTTAGATTAAATATTGACGGAAACTACTCACCTGAAGGATTTCAATTTAGATTGCTGAATGACTCAATGTGGGGGGATAATAATTCCTCAACGGTGTGGGTTGGGAATGTTTCTTGGGGAGATGGTGGTGAATATAATTCTTCTAATTATTCTATTGTTCCATTGTTTTGGGAGGTGGAAAGTTTCTATGGAAATCTTTCTATTGATGTTATTGTTGAAATAGAAAACAATAGTTATTGGTATGCCATTCCATTCAGTGTTAATGAAAGAGAAAGAGGTGATGTTTTATGGTTTAATATTTCAGATTCCGAACAACATTATTTTGCTGAAGGTACTTTTGGTGGGGGTTCAATAGAAATTAATGCAAGTAGTTCATCCGG
This sequence comes from Deltaproteobacteria bacterium, assembly GCA_028344335.1. Lineage (GTDB taxonomy): Archaea > Thermoplasmatota > Poseidoniia > Poseidoniales > Poseidoniaceae > UBA226. The sequence goes on from JAOMAZ010000009.1 coordinate 38,521, forward strand.
GTATCATTTAATTGAATACGATCCAACAAAAATTTACTCATTTGAAATTGGCTATGCAAATATTGAAAATAATATTGTTTCAAGCGAAAGTTTGCCGTTTCCATTATTAGTCTGTAATTCAAATATTGATTATTCCCATCTTGAAAATGCGACATTAATCAATAATTCTTATTCTTTTAATTATACTGGACACTTAAAAAATGTTAATTTTTCCTCGTGTTATAGTGGTTTAAATTTAAATGTCATTCTAAAAGAAATTAATCTCAATATACTACCTAATGGGGTAAAAGAATGGTTTGGTGGAAATAAGTCGGGTTATGATGTTAATATTATAGAGGTTTGGCCGATTGAACACCGTTGGTTTAATGAAAGTGGAAATATTGAAAATGCGCCTGAAGGCCTGACTTGTTATCTAGAATCTATTGATTCCTTTTCTGGTTTGGTGATATCTTCAACAGAGTGTGGGCCTGGAAATATTCATGCTCACCCTATGATGTCAACTCCAAGATTAAATTTAACTTGGTTAGAAGATGAGGTTGAAGTATCTTATGTGGAAAATGGATATTCTAGTGATGAGTTCTCATATTCTTTATATGAATTAGAAGATGTAGGGGTTGAAGCTTTTGATTGGGATGGTAAAACATATCTAAAGTGGAGTAATCCATTAAATCTGGAGCGTTCCGCTTGGCCTGTAATACTAAGGTCTAGTTATGGAATTGAAGTGAAGTTTCTTGAACAGAGAGAGGAATTTGAACTTTCAAAATATTGTGGGGAAGATGTTTGGATCTGGTGGCGCAAAGAAATGGCTTATGTTGGTTCAGATCAAATTGACACATGGGTAATAGAAGTTGGTGAGCACGAAATGCCAGAATCTGGATTCTTACCTTACCAATTTAATTTCTCTGAAAAATGGGTGATTTTGGAAATATCAGAAACATACCTTGATTATGGAGATTTGAATATAAGTGTAAGGTTAGAAAACCTAGATAATGGAATGGTGATTGTATTTAATTTCAAGTCTTATGGAAAATCTCCCTATCCAACAAATCAACAAACTTTGGAGAGTAATGTTCGTTGTCCTGCTGAAGAATTGGAGTTTTACAGCACTACTACTGCGATTAGTGTAGGTGGTATTTCTGCTATTCTTTTGGTTATTAGTATTGCAGTTTGGAAGCGACGTCGAATTAATGATCAAATTGGTGTTCCAGAACCATTTGTTGGAAGTAGTAATTTGGCTGGTATCGTTTCCCCTTCTGAAGTGGATTCATCCAATTAGCGCGACTCAACCTTGAAGACCACTTCGGCGGTGGCACGACTACGCCGCGGCGACGCGAGGTATTAAAATGGCAGAAAGACTCTACTTAGGAATAGACCTTGGGACATACCAATCCACAATTGCTTCAAGTGATGGTAAAATGCACACTATTGAAACTGTGGTGGGAAAACCAAAGGACCCCGTTGCTCGAAATATGCTTGGAAGAGATGTATTATTTGGTTCAGATGCATTAGAGAAGAAATTAGCTTGTAATATCTACCGCCCAATGGCTGCTGGTGTTGCTCAAGATGATGAGGCAAACTTGGCTGCTGCAAAGGCGTTCGTCACTCACTTGATTGAGTCTGTTGACCCAGAAGAATTTGATGAAGTATACGGCGTCATTTGTAGTCCTTCACACATCACCTTCACTGACAAATCAAACCTTGTCGCAACCCTACGTGGTCAAGTCAATGCAATTATGGTAGTTAGCGAACCGTTTGCTACTGGTTTTGACCAAGACCAATACATGGGTTCAATTGTTGTAGATATTGGTGCAGGAACAACTGATATTGCTCGCTTATACGGTACTTTCCCTAACGAAAGTGATGAAGATACAGTTCTTGAGGCTGGAGATTGGCTTGATGGAATACTTATGGATTTAGTCTCGAAGAAATATACGGGAGCACAGTTGACAAAAGACATGGTTCGATTGTGGAAAGAAAAATATTCCTATGTTGGTAGTGATGACCGTGAGTGTGAGGTAGAACTATCTGTTGAAGGAAAGAAGAATATTGTAGATGTTGGAGATATAATTCGCCAAGGTTGTGAACAACTTATTCCTCACGTTGTTAATGGTGTTAAAGCAATTATTGCAACTGCTGATCCTGAATACCAACCTCAATTCCGAAACAACATCATCTTAAGTGGTGGTGGATCAATGATTGAAGGTGTTGCTGATATGGTTGCTGACCAATTAGCAGACATTGGAGATGTTCGAGTTTGGTGTGTTGAAAATCCAATTGAGAGTGTTGCATCTGGTGCTTTAAAGCTCGCTAGTGCAATGCCAGATGACCAATATACTGCAATCAACTAAGTGTTTTGGCAAGTCCTCGTAGGGGCCCATAACTTGGGTCTTCAGTACCTTTCCAATGTGAAGGTTCAAGAATGGTCTGTCGCCGATGCAGTGCGATATCATGTCTATTGAGGCCGCTGTACCTACCTCGGATTCCACATCTGGGATGATTGACAACAGTGATCGAGCCGCTTTGGAGGGAATGTTGAAAGCATATCCTGTAGAGCAGTTGGTCGAAGAAGTTCTAATTGCCTGGGAAGAATTAACTGAGAGGAATAAAGATTTAGCTGATGCAAAACAAAAATTGAGAATTACAGAATTAGATTTGGCTGAACGTGAAGATGGAGTTGCTCCTGAATTGGCTAGATTGTCTGAAGCAGAAAAAAGTTTACAAGACCGAGATGCTCGTATTATTCACTTAGAGAGAATGCTTGAAGATGCTCGTTCAGAAATTGAATCAACTGCTGCCTCAATGACTGCTGAAGAAAAGGCTGCTTTAGATGCTGAAAACTCTCAACTTAGAGATTTAACTACTGAACAAGGTGGAGTAATCACAGAGATGGAAGAAAAAATGGATCAGTTGGTCGAAGCGCTCGATAAAGCTGCACAAGCTGGTTTAACTTCAATAACGGCTGATGAGGTTCGTGGATTGAAATCACAACTTGATGCAAGAGAGGAAGATTTGGCTGCTGAATCTGCGGCTCGTGAGGCTTTGGAAGAAGAACGGCAAAGACTGCGAGATATTGCTGATAGACTTCGTGGCCTTTTAGATCAAAGAGATCGTCGCTTAGGTGAATTAGAAGAACAATTGGAACGCGTAATGACCGGGCCCCGTTCTGTGAGTGCTGAACATGATTATTTAGTTGAGCAAATTGAAGAACTAAAGAGAAGGTTACTTGAAAGAAATAGAGAATATGAGGCTTTGAGAAGAAGAGAACGCCGCCTTCACAATGATGTCTTCGAGCGAGATGAAAGAATGCAACAAATGCAACTTACCATCGCTGACATAGAAGCAGCTCTGCTTGACCGCACCTCTGAATTAAAAGAAGTAGAGAGCCAACGTGAAAGAGCGATGCTTGAATTAGATGCTTCTCGACGCAATGAAAGAACTCGGGAAGTGGTTGGTAGAGTATTCCAAGACTCTCTTGGATTAGTAAGGGACCATACAAAACGTGAGGATACTCGGGAAAGAATTGTAGAAGATGGCCCAAAAAAGAGAACCCTCTCAACACCTTCATTAGATGATATTCATACTCTTGCTGGTGGTGAAGAAATAGAATTGGAGAAAAATACTGAAAGTTTAGTGCAGGGAGATCAACCTGAACAAAGGCCAAATGCACCAGGTGGTTCTGGAGACCCAATTATCTATGAAGATGAAGAATCAGAGTCTTGAGTTCTTCTGCTAACAAATCAATTTTAGCTTCTTCAACTAATGTTCCCGTTACAATCCAGTCGGCTCCAGCCTCAACTGCATTCCTAACATCTTCTTTAGTCCGAATTCCACCACCAACCATCAAACAATCTGCATGTGCTACCTTGATCATATCTGTATTAACTGGATATTTTGCTCCACTTCCTGCTTCAAGATAGACTATTTTCATTCCATATCCTTTTGCACATAGAGAATAAGAAATTACTTCTTCTGGACTAACAAGGGGTGTTGCGTTTCCAACTTCACCTACCTTTCCCCCTGGCTCACAAATAAGATATGCAGTAGGTAGCATTTCAATTCCATTTTCATATAACCAAGTTGCTCCTTTAACCTGTTCTCCAATTAAAAAACGTGGGTTATTACTATTCATTAACATCATGAAAAGGATTCCATCTGCATTTGGAGATAATGCATGAGCCCCCCCTGGGAATAATACAACAGGCACATTTACAACTTTTTTTATTGCAACAATAGTTGCATGAACTAAATCAGTGGGGGTGTCTGTAGAACCTCCGATTAGTATTAATTTACTTCCTACTTCAACTACAATTTTTGCCTTCAAAGCCGCTTCTTCTGGAGATTGGTTTGCTGGATCAAATAATGTTGCATGGCGTGGTGTATCGCTCTCACAAAACCAATTCAGTAGTTCCCCCTCCGCAAACATCATCCTTGGCAGGGGTGTTTCGGACTTGTGCCTTCGGGTAGTTATTTTACTTGAGATGCTAACTCTTTTCCTCTAATTATTGCAGCATCAGCACCTAATTTTTCAGGATGTTTTCCTTGGATTAATTCTATCCAATTTTCTATTGGTTCATTTTCGGTCCACCATATTTCTCCTGTACCATCTTCTCTAGTCCATTTTTGACTACCAATACTAATTCCTCCATACCATTGAATCAGTTTCCGAGATGGTGGTCTTAACATTTTAATATTTGTTAATATTAAATTCGAGGATGATTTTTCCCCTAATGCATCAATGTAAATATCTCCAGACACCTTTCCGCATGAAGTGATAAGGCCATCTTCAAAACCAATAATTCTAGTTTTTAATTTAATATCAACACCTTGTTGGGTTGCCATAATAGCCATATTTTTTTCTAACCAACCTCTTCTAAAAGAATTATTTTTATAATCAAGTTTGGATGGTATTAAGGATAAATTTTCAATCCAACCTGGGGAATTACATGGTGTTCCTAATTCTTGTTTCATATCAACAATAATTACTTCATGTTCTATAAGATCTAATGCGGCTGATAATCCAGTTAATCCACCTCCAGCAATTATCACTTTCATGAAGATACCTCTGGAATAATAGCCAATGCAAAAACAGGACAAGAAGGAATACAATGTTCACAATGAGTGCAAGATTTTTCATCTACTATTGCTAAATCATTTTCCAGATGAAGTGCATCAACAGGACAGAGTGCTATACAAGCTGCACAACCATAACAAAGGTCGTCGTCGACTACAAAAATATGGGCGTCAACTCTTGCCATATACCTTCGAAGCAGTCATCTATGAAAAGTAATCTCCATAGGAAAGTGAATTTCCACTAAAAAGAGTGCCCGTCCCCTTACCCCTTAGTTTCTACTGGAAGTACTGTTATTAGCTAAAAGTATAGTAAGAAATGATAGAAGAAAAATATGGTATAGCAAGACCCATTGATTCATATCGCGTAAGGTGTATATTGATTTTGATAGATATTTTTTGATAGGTTGCTCTATTTTTAGTTCCAGTGGAAATAAGGGGGTGTATGCAAATCTTCATTTCATATGCTCTTGACGGTTACTTATGGTGATGTATTCTCCAGGCAAAACTTCCTCATATCCAGATGAGCCTGTAGACAAAGGATTGAGATATCATTTTCTTGGAGGAGGGTCTGAAGTTGGAAATGTTGGAATTATTCTTGAAGGAGATAAAGGAGATAGATTACTTATTGATTATGGCCTTGCACCAACAGATCCTCCTCGTTATCCTGCTGAAGCTCCAAAAGTAACTGATGTAATTGTAACTCATTCACATATTGATCACATTGGAATGATCCCATGGATAAGTGGTTCACATCATTCAACATTACACGCAACTCATGTTACTGTGGCATTAAGTGAATTGATGTGGAGAGATTGTCATAAAGTAAGTAGAATTGAAGGATATCCACTTCCTTGGGATAAAAGAGATATGGATTTTGCTTTAGAAAGTTGGAAAGTTCATAAATTTGGAGAATGGGTTGAACATGGAAATTGGAAATGGCGTCTACATTCGGCAGGCCATATTCCAGGTGCAGCTATGGTAGAAATCGATATTGGAAATAAGAAAGTCTTACTATCTGGTGATTTCGATACTAGGGATTCATCATTAGTTTCTGGTGCTTTGCCTGTGGATGTGGATATATTGTTCGTTGAAGGAACATATGGGGGAAGAACTCATCCAAAAAAAGAATTTGAAATAAAAAGATTAATTGAGAGAATTAAAGAAGTAAAAAATAGGGGTGGAACAGTATTAATTCCAGCCTTTGCAAATGGAAGAGGCCAAGATATTTTGATGACTTTACATTCTGTATTACCAAATTTAAATGTCCATTATGATGGAATGGGAAAAATAATCACTCGGCACTATTTAGAAAATTCAGAATATCTAAAAGATTCAGAAGCACTTGAATCCGCCTTTAAGTGGGCAAAAAGAGTATCATCAAAATCAGATAAAAAGAAAGCACTTGAAGCAGATGTAATTGTAACTACAAGTGGGATGTTAGATGGAGGACCATCTATTTGGTATCTTAATAGATTAAGGAATGATGAACGAAATGCAATATTTTTCACCGGTTATCAAGCCAAAGGTTCTGGTGGTAGAATGCTTCAAGAAGAAGGCAAGCTTCCGATTTTTGGTAATATTTGCCAGATTGATTTAGAATGGGATACATTTGGTTTTTCTACCCATGCAGGCCATGATGAAATTGTTGAATTTGCAAAAGCATGCGGAGCAAATGATGTTGTTGTCTATCACACAGATCCAATTAATGCTCGCCCACCCCTAGTTGAAGCATTAGAAGCAAACGGACATACCACCCATCAACCAATCAATGGAGAATCTCATATCATCGAATAAATTGAATACCTAAACCGTAAGCGGAGAACGATTCATATGGCTGCGAAGAGACCAACTAAAGGTAAAAAACCAGCTGCGGGTGGTAAAAAGAAGAGGCGACGTAAGAAAAAAATGCGTTTAACTTTAAAATCTCGTTCAATGAAAGAAAGTGATACTTATACAGATTCGGTTGGTTGGTCGACCACAGGTAGAGTTTTGGAAGATGCTGTTGCGGCACCAGAATCAACCCAAATTAAGCACCAATGCAGTCTTTGCGGCTCAATTATGATGGTACCAAAACCAAAGCGGGCAAAGTATACCATCACCTGTCCTAACTGTGAACACAAAGACGATTTTTCATGATACGGGCAATTATTATTACCACCTTGATTTTATTCAGTGGGTTATCTGGGTGTCTTGAAGAAGTTGAAGATTCTGAAGGATTGTTGCTTGCAACCACAACTTCAATGAGAGATTCAGGATTACTTAATGAATTATTACCTGCTTTTGAAAAAGCAACGGGAATTCATGTTAATGTTGTAGCGGTTGGTACAGGTGCCGCATTAAATCTTGGAGAAAATGGCGATGCTGATGTATTAATCGTTCATTCACCTGAAAAAGAAATTGAATTTATTGAAGATGGATTTGGAATTTCTAGAAATACATTTGCTTGGAATAGATTTGTTTTAATTGGGCCGAACAAACTAGATGGATTTTCTAATGCTTCAGAAGCATTTGCTTCTTTGGAGAATGAATGTTTTGTTTCTCGAGGGGATAATTCTGGAACTCATATTAAAGAATTAGAAATTTGGAAAAACGCAGGTATTGAACCAGGTGAGGAATATTTGTCTATTGGGCAAGGAATGGCAAGCGCTTTAAATATGGCAGATGAATTACAATGTTGGACTTTGAGTGATAAAGGAACTTGGTTATTTCGTTCAAACAAATTAGATTTAGAAGCAACATATTGGGAAGATGATTTAACTTTAAACCCCTATAGTATAATTCAATTAAATGGAGAAAAAAGTGAGGAGAGTTTACGATTTAATGAATTTATTCTTTCTTTTGAAAGTCAACAAATAATCAACAATTATTCAATTAATGGGCAGACACTATTCAATGCAGGTCAACCTAACCAACTTCCATTAAGTAGCGATTGAGGGACATCTTTCTCTGTTACAACTTTACCATCATCTAAGATAATTATTTGTTTTGAAAGGCGTTTTGCTTGTAGTGAATTATGAGTTGCAAGAAAAACCATTGCACCCCGGTTAAGATGATCTTGAACTAACCTTTCCATCATTTCAACATTTATCCCATCAAGGCTAGCTGTAAATTCATCAAGAAGGAGGATATCAGGTTGGGAAGCAAGAGCACGGACCAATGCCAATCTTTGTTTTTCCCCTCCAGAGAGAGTTTTTGGGGATTTATTTTTTAGATTTTCCAAATTAACTTGTTTTAACCACCACATTGCCTCTTCACCCCCAACTCCAGCATGGCATATGTTTTGAAGGACTGAACCATGAAGAATAACGGGTTTTTGATGAACCATCATTATTTTTCCTTCAACCTTAATAGAATTAGAATCTATTAAACCCGCAATGTGTCTTAATAATGATGATTTTCCACTTCCCGAAGCACCAAGAACGGCACTACATTTTTCTAGAGAAAGTAAATTAATTTTGTTTAAAATTAATTTATTATCTACCTCCCAGTTTAGATTTTTTACAACAACATTAGCAGAATATTTGTTAAAAATAGGGGCTTTTTCAGAATAGTTTTTTGAGCTAAATTTTTCTATTTCTAATTTCAAAGCTAATCCTGAAGCAAATAAAGCGATGAGGAGTAAAAGGCCACCACTAATTAAAGCAGAATCCAAATTACCTTGTTGTGTATCGAGTACAATACTAGTTGTCATAACCCTTGTTTTTCCAGCGATATTTCCTCCTATTATCATCACTGCACCAACTTCTGCAACCGCTCTTCCAAAACCAACCAAAACTGCACTAATAATCCCCACCCTTGCCTCTTGCAATCTACTCAACATCATGTTTTTTGTTCCCAATAAACCATGAGTTTCCAATACTTCTTTTGGGATTTTATCAAATGCAGACCACGAAAGCCCCCAAACTAATGGCAAAATCAAAATCATTTGAGCGATTATCATTCCTTCGATAGTAAATAATAATTCAAGATCTCCAAAAGGTCCTTTACGAGAAAGAGCAAGATAAACAACAACACCTACAACTACAGGTGGTAGGCCATAGAGAGTTCGAATCATAATTTTCAACCAATTAAAAGATTTAGATTGATGTTTTGAACACCATGATGCTAAAGGTAAACCAATCAACAATGCAAGTATGGTTGCACTCCCCGAGACGGCCAATGAGGTGAGGATGACAGTCATCGAATATATTCTACAAGGGGTTGGCATTTCATCCTTAGTCTAATAGCGATAGGTCCATGACCTAGTGGCGCAAGGCCGGTTTGGTCGTATGGAGTACTTTGTCTCACTCGAAAGAGCATTAGAATTAACCAAACAGGTTAGTGTACAGTTAGATGAGGAAGAAATTATTCTTGATAATGCCCATGGGCGCTATCTTTCAAGAAGTTTAGAGAGCAAGGTGGATGACCCACCTTTTGATAATTCTAGTATGGATGGTTTCGCAGTACGCCATCTTGATACACTTTCCCCCCCAGTTCTTCTGGAAATAATAGGAACATCTCAAGCTGCTGCAATTTCTGAAGAACTAGTGGTAGGAAAAGGCCAAGCCGCTCAAATAATGACTGGTGCGCCAATCCCACCTGGTAGTGATGCAATAATTATGGTTGAGAAAACAAAAACATCTTCGGATGGAGAATGGGTGGAAATATTAGCTGAAGCCAAACCAGGTTTTATTAGAAAAAAAGGGGAAAACTTGGAAAAGGGCGTGGAGGCACTACATGTGGGAAACAAGTTAACTCCTCAACATCTTGGCTTAGCAGCGACGATGGGCTATCCTCATATTCCAGTATACAAGAAATTGAAAGTAGCAATAATATCTACTGGAGATGAATTGAAACAACCAGGAGAAGAACTTCAAAGAGGAGAAATTTACGAATCTAACTCCTTTGGTTTGGCTGGGCTTGTTAAGGAATTAAATTGTATTCCAATTCGTTATCCTGCTTGTGCAGACTCATTGGATAAATTACGCAGTGCTCTTAATACCGCTGCTGCCGAATCAGATATCATTCTAACTAGTGGAGGAGTTTCAATGGGTGAATGGGACTTAGTTAGAAAAATAATGGAAGAAGAAGGAGACATCCATTTTTGGAGAGTAAAGATTAGGCCAGGTTCACCTCCAATTTTCGGAACTTGGAAAGGTACGCCAATTTTTGGTTTACCAGGAAATCCAGTTTCAAGTCATGTAGTGTTCAGGATGTTAACGCGACCATGGATACTAGAGCAAATGGGGGTAGAAGGTCCTTATGAAACGATAGTTCCAGTCAAACTATTGGAGGACGTCAAGGCAACATCAGATTGCCATACTCTACGACGGGTAACTATCTACAAATTAGATTCGGGAATGGTTGCCTCTATGAAAACCCACCAAGGTTCAGGTAATTTACATAGCTTAGTGGCTGCAAATGCACTAACCTATCTTCCACCCGGTTCAACTGCGAAAGCAGGTGAAACCATCGATGTTATTCTATTGTGAGTTGGCAGACGATGAACCCAAAATATGTTGTTGAAGAGGAAATGGAACTCCTTGATGCAATAACCAAAATCCATCCAGAATCGAGTATGCGAAAACTTCGACATATGTTAACTCAAAAGCGAGTTACAGTCGATAATATGATGAAACAACAAGCCCGTTTAGTGGTTAAAGAAGGGATGAGTATTGAAATTCATCCCAAACCACAACAAGAAATTAAGAAGATGCAAGGAATAATTCATGAAGACCGCGAAATCATTGTAGTTTCAAAACCAGCTGGAGTTTTAACCGTAGCAACAGATAAAATGGAAAGAGATACCTTACATTCACGAGTTTTAAATCATTTACAGAGAAGTGATGATGATGCTTGGGGATATATTGTTCATCGCTTAGATAAAGATACAAGCGGGATAATAATTTTTGCAAAATCAGAAGAAAGTAAAAAACACCTCCAAGACCAATTTTCAGAACGTAAAGTCATGCGGTGGTATACGGCTATTGTAGAAGGTGAGCCTGAGGAAGACGAAGGGTCTGCAATTCATTGGTTAATAGAAGATAAAAATCTACGTGTTTGGGTTGTTGATGAGGGTGCAAAAGGCGCAAGAGAAGCAGTTACTCACTGGTTTGTACTTGAAAGAAATGGCTTAACTTCGAAAATTGAATTAGATATTGAAACCGGTCGGAGACACCAGATTAGGGTGCAGATGGCAGAACTCGGGCATCCGCTCGTTGGTGATCCTAAACATGGAGCTGAATTCGATCCAGGCCGTCTATTACTTCATGCTACATCACTGGAATTTGTTCATCCAAATGGAAAAACCATGACATTAATGTCAGCAATTCCACCTGAATTTAATCGTGCTTCAAAACTCGAAGAAGAGGTGGTGAAAAATGACTAATTCCACTGACCATGGTTGGATTAAAGTCAGGGGCGCAAGAACTCATAATTTGAGAAATGTTGATGTGGAACTTCCAAGGGGAAAGTTCGTAGTTATTTCTGGAGTTTCAGGCTCAGGAAAATCTAGTTTGGCCTTTGACACTCTCTATGCAGAAGGACAACGGCGTTATGTAGAGTCTCTTTCATCTTATGCGCGCCAATTTCTTGGACAGATGAAAAAAGCAGATTGCGACCAAATAGAAGGCCTATCCCCCCTCAATTTCTATTGATCAAAAACAAGGTTCTCACAATCCTCGTTCAACTGTAGCAACAGTTACTGAGATAATGGACTATCTACGTCTTTTATGGGCGCGGATTGGTATTCCACATTGTCCAAGTTGCGGCAAAGAAGTAGCACGCCGAACAGTCCAAGAAATTGTTGATGATATGCTGTGGCGTTTTGATGGTCAGGCTTGTAAAATTTGGGCTCCAGCAATCCGTAATAGGAAAGGAACACATGCAGATTTATTTTCACATTTAGTTGAACAGGGCTGGGTAAAAGGCAAGATTGACGGCCGGGAGGCCGATTTTGAAAACCCACCAGTACTTGAAAAAAACCTTCGGCACGATATTGATGTTCAAATGGATAGGATGAAAATAAATTCTTCAAATCGTCAAAGATTGACTGAAGCGGTAGAAGCAGCTCTCAAAGTTGGAGGGGGTGCAACAGCAATTGAACCTATAGATGAAGAAAGTAAAATACTTGCGTATAGTGAAGAATTTGCATGCCCTGTTCATGGTAGTTTTATGCCTGAAATGAGTCCACGAATTTTCTCTTTTAATAACCCACTTGGAGCATGCCCTGGGTGCCAAGGGCTTGGGGTTTCAAGGAGATTTAGTGAGGATTTACTAATCATCGAAGACTACTCTCTTTCAGAAGGCTGTATTCGCCCCTTTCGCCGCTCAATGTCACCAAGTTGGTATCGTAAAATGATGATTCAAGTCGCGGATTATTACGGAATTCCCACTGATATACCTTTTTCAGAATTGGATGATGATCAAAGAGATATCCAATTATATGGCTCCGGATCAACCATAATTGATTTTGAATTTAAGTCAGAAAAAGGCTCTGTTTATCGCATGCAACGGGCATGGGAAGGAGTAATTCCAAGATTAACTAGAACATTTACAGAAACAAATTCTGAACGAACTAGGCACCGAATGATGGCCTTCATGACTGATGAAGATTGTCTAGAATGCAATGGAGAAAAACTCAACCCAGCAGCAAGAGGTGTTTTAGTAGCCGGTTGCGGACTCCCTAAATTATCTGCACTAACTGTTTCAGAAGCATTGGAACTAATTCAAGAATGGCGTAATATTCTTGACGAAAAATCACTTTTTATTGGCATAGATGTAATTAAAGAAATTGAAAGCCGCCTTTCATTCTTAAACGATGTAGGTCTAGATTACCTCACTTTAGATAGACGAGCAAATACTTTGTCAGGTGGTGAAAGTCAGAGGATTAGATTGGCAACCCAAATTGGTACAAGATTAACCGGAGTCATGTACGTGCTTGATGAACCTAGCATCGGCCTCCACCAAAGAGACAATGCGCGCCTCTTGGAAACATTACGAGAATTATCTGATTTAGGTAATACTTTGATAGTAGTTGAGCACGATGAAGAAACTTTACGACAAGCAGACTGGTTATGTGACCTCGGTCCAGGGGCTGGAATAGATGGGGGAAAAATTGTCGCTAATGGCTTACCAGAAGAAGTAATGGCCACTGAAGAAAGCATCACTGGCTCCTTTCTTTCAGGAAAAAGAAAAATCAAAATCCCCTCAATCCGGAAAGCCCCAGAAAACGGCTCATTGAAGATAACCGGTGCTAAACACAACAACTTAGACAATATTGATGTAGAATTTCCCTTAGGTGTCATGACAGTTGTTTCTGGAGTATCAGGAAGTGGCAAATCAAGTTTGGTTTCAGGAATCCTAGCGCCCATTCTTTTGAGGGATTTGCATAAATCAGAAAAGAGCCCAGGAAAACATACAAAACTTTCAGGAATTGAAAACGTGGAAAAAGCAATTGTCATTAACCAATCACCAATTGGTAGAACCCCACGCTCAAATCCAGCAACATATACCAAATCTTTTGATGAAATAAGGAGTATTTTTGCAACCACACCCCTTTCCAAAGAGCGAGGATATAAACCAGGACATTTTTCCTTCAATGTTCGAGGTGGACGTTGTGAATCATGTAAGGGAGCAGGTTCAATTAAATTAGAAATGAATTTTCTTCCAGATGTTTGGATGACCTGCGATATCTGTAAAGGAACAAGATATACAAGAGAAACTTTAGAAGTTGAGTGGAGAGGTAGAAACATCCATGATATTCTTGAAATGAATGTATCTCAAGCAGCTGAATTCTTCAAAAACCATCGCAAATTGTACCGAACCTTATCAACACTTGAAGATGTAGGATTAGGGTATATTCGCCTTGGTCAACCAGCAACCACACTTAGTGGAGGAGAAGCTCAAAGAGTGAAATTAGCAAGTGAATTAAAACGACCAGCCCACAAAAGAGCAGTCTATATTCTCGATGAGCCAACAACTGGTTTATCTCTTTCAGACGTAGAGCAATTAATCGAAGTATTATTGAGATTAAGAGAAAAAGGGCATACTGTAATTGTCATAGAACACCACCTCGACGTCATAAAATCAGCAGACCACATCATTGACTTAGGGCCAGAAGGAGGAGCAGGAGGGGGAAAGGTTGTGGCAAAAGGAACCCCAGAACAAGTTGCAAAAGTCAAGTCAAGTTTTACAGGTCTTTACCTAAAAGACACCCTCAAAGTGTAGCCGAAGCAATCATCTCTAATGCCTATTCTCGGTAAAACATGTCGGGCGATATTCAACCATTAGATGAAGAACTTCCAGATATTCTTTCAGACATTTTCAATATTTCTGATTCGACCGATCTATTAGAGAAAAAACTCAAAAAAGTTCACGAAGAGGAACACCAAATTTTCAACTTTAATACAGGAACTGGTATTTGGATAAACCGTCTTATGCCAATACCAGTAATTGCAGCGGGAATAATCTATCAACTTAATCCGAACCTATTAACTGTAGAACTACCTAATTCAACATTATCACTTATGCTCATTTTTATTTTAATGGGTCAAATACTTTGGCAATTATTACTTGCAAAAAGGGCACGAGGATTGAAATTAACTAGGGCCGGATTTGAAATTCAAGGAGTAATTGCAAGAAGAAAAGGTCAACCCTTCCAATCTTTAGAAGGATATGATGATGTTTCAAACACTCTCCTAAATGAACATTTACAAGCAATCTCACATAGGATTTTTGGAATACTT